>JAPLSP010000137.1 GCA_026398575.1 Candidatus Sumerlaeota bacterium
CTTTTCTCGCCATTTCTTACCGGCGAAAGCGGGATCATTCGTTGGACATCAGAAGAGAACGCCCCTTCAAAGACACGCTTTGAAGCTCGAACTCCTGCTGGTCGTCACCCTTGCCAATGATCTTGGTAACCACTCTGGGTCTGACGGTGATCAGGACGTCATTGGCAATATCCGCGTCGCTGATATTGAAGCTCATGAAGATGATCGCTTCCACCGGCTTGGTCCTTCCCAAATAATCGTCTGCAACGACGGTCTGGGGATAGCGGCCGGTGACGATGATCTGGAGTTTGTTCTTTCCGCCGCTGATTTTTATTTTTATGGCGTTTTTCGATTTGGGGTCTGACGGATCTTCCTTGATGATAATGGTCGCGCTTTTCGCTCCATCCACGTATTTCGGATCGTCCGACAGCGCTCCTTCGTGGGTGAAATTTCCGATGCTGAAAGCAAATACGGTATCCGCGGTCAGCGCGCGAAAGTCGAATTGATCCTCGCCATCCACTTTAGCCCATGCATAAGTCGCCACGGCAGTAAAAGAGCCTTTCGTCGCGGTGTCGTAGCTCACTTCGCCGGTATCCGGATCTTTGGCGCCGATCAGTTTGTCCCCTACTTGTTCGGCATAAGTGAGACTGAATTTATCGGCAAAGGCGCACGAACCCGCCATCGCCGCCGCAATCAGAAAGCCGAAAAGCGCCTTGCCGGCGATATTTAATATCTCTGCATGATAATGCCTGAAAGGCATGATGATACTCTCCTCTAAACCCAAAATCTACAGACATCGCCACTTCATTGATGGTAATCCTGCATTTCCGGGGCAGTCAAGCGCATTTTCCCTTGTCCGACTGCATCGCCTCGGTGATCGCTTCCGCTAATGGATGCTCAGATTGCGCAATTCGAGCGCGCGACGGTGGATGGCGCCGCTGGTTTCCTCCGCATCGTGGTTGGGATAGATGAGGGTCAGATCTGAAGCGGCTTTGGTTTGGTTGAATTTCATCGCGTATCGTTTCCATTGCGCGGCGGCGATGACCTGAAAATCATACTCGCCTCCCAACTGCGCGACCAGAAGGGGTGGCCATCCATAGGCGCTTTGTCCGCGCGCTTCGAAGACGAGCGTTGCTACGCCGCCGGGCGCCGCCGCCGCCGTCGAACCGCCGATTGCGGGAACCTTCGATTCCGCGACGCAGGGCATATCGAAAAAAAGGCTTTCCGTCGTCGCGCGGAAGCTCGTGCCAGGATTGAAACGGCCATCATCCACTTTCTTGAACGCGGAAGGCAGGAGCGCGCGTTCATCCCCCGTCGCAAGCGCGCGTGAAGGTGAAGAGCTTGCATCTTCTTCCGATAAGGATGGGAAAACCGGTGGATGCGAGCGGACGGCGTTGGCGATTCCATCGGCTTTACGGGCGCAATCGGCGTCGCCCTGCGCGCGCGCGGATTCTGCCAGCAGGCGCCACGCCTCCGGCAAGACATCGGCGCGATTGACGGCGTGATACCGGAAGATCGCCTCCCAGGCGGCCATGCGCGCCAGAGCAGGACGATGCGCCTCGAGAAAGGCGCGTCCCGCTTCAACGAAATCGCGATAATCCGTCGCGATATGCGCGCCAAGATAGACGCGCTGATGTTCGCGGCCTTCGGCGTCACGCCAGACTTTTTTGCGCGCGGCGGCTTCGCGCAAGGCGGCCTCCGCCTCTGCGAGCCTGCCACTCCGTGCCAGCCACGCCGCGCGCTTCGCGGCATTCTCTCCCCAGCGCGCTACCCAGAATTCCAGCAGGGTTGGATAGCAATACGCGAAGGCATAGATGAATAAAACAAATCCTGCTGCTCCTATGAGAATGTGAGATCGCCGCATTTGCTGTTTGCTCATTTTCCGAAATTGAATTTCAAATCTCTTTGCTTCAATGGCTCACGAAATTGGTATAACAAACTGGAATATAATTAAATCACCAGCCAACGCGAAGAGACAAACTAAGATTTTGGCAGGAGGCGCCTTGGCCGGCCGAATGAATGCAAAGATCAGGCAAACAGCCACAAGATTCAAGGCATTGGCAAAAATATAAGCAAACCGAAAGAATTGAAAAGAGATGATACCATGTTCAAAAATACATGGCGCAAAGCCCATTGCCAATGGGTTTTCAAGTGCCGATAGATAAATCACGGCGAGATGAATAATAAGGGAAAGAAGCAAATCTGATCCAATGCGAGGCGATAGGAAACCTCGGAAGGCGGCAATGAACTTTGCCCTTAATGTGGCATTCGCCCACATAGGCCCCGTATGTGGCGTATCTGGCGTAGCGAAGTCTTCCCTATCTACAACATGCTTCGCATGCGCCATCATGGCTTGTATTCTCGGCCCACCTTTCATGATCGTCCTCGGATTCAATCTCCGTGAAGTCAGGTATGCTGCCGGCAAATCGCTCAAAAAAGCCTTGAGGCCACCCCTGCGATTGCCCGCCAGTTTCATTCCCCAGATTCTGCTCCTCCAAAGGCAACACGATAATCTCTACCCGTTGCTGGCGCAGTTCCTCGGGGATCACAATTGCGATGGTTCCGGAAGTCGCCTCCCGGATTTCTCTATAAGCTTTCATAAGATTCCCTTTCTTCTCGTGCGATACATTTACTTCTTCTCCGCGTCGCCGCTTGGCTTCGGCCAATCGGCTTTGATGCCCGGCATCCGCTTGATCAGTTCCGCGAGATCAATGCCCGTCAGCGCCTGGATCACCGGCGGAATCTGGGCCATGATTTGCGTGACGTCCCGCGTGATCTTCGAGGCGCCCCCGCCCGTGTCGCCTTCGCCGCCCATATTGATCACGGTCATCTTGTCAATCTTCGACAGCGGCGCGGCGATCTTCTCGGCCAGAACCGGCAGCCCCTCGATCAGCATCTGCACGACCGCCGCCTGGTTATAGAGCGTCCACGACTCGGCCTTCTTGCGCATCGCCTCGGCTTCGGCCAGGCCTTTCGCGCGGATGACGTCGGCCTGCGCCAAGCCCTTCGCTTTTTGCGCCGAACCTTCGGCCTCGCCCGTCCGCTGCACGACGTCCGCGTCGGCGAAGCCCACGGATTTATCCGCCAGAGCCTTGCCTTCGGCGGTCTTCGACAAACGCTGCCGCTCGGCCTCGGCCAGCTGCTCGACCTCGTAGCGCTTGGCTTCGGCGGGTTTGCGGATCGTGGCGTCCAGTTCCTTTTCCCGGCGCTTGATTTCCATCTCCTGCACCTGGATCGAGCGCTCTTTCTCGATGACCTGCACCTGGATTTCCTCGGCCTTGACGGCCTGAGCGGTTTTATATTTCTGCAGGTCGTAGGCCAGGTCGGATTCGGCTTTGCGGTTGTTGACGGAGGCCTGGTAATCGGCCACCTTCATTTCGTAGTCGCGCTTGGCCTCGGCGACCTTCGTATCGGCGGCGAAGCTCGCCTCCTGGCCGGCCTGATTGGCCTGTGTGCTTTTGATCGTCGCGTCGCGGTCGGCCTCGGCCTTGGCGATGATGGCGTCGCGCTTGACCTGCGCGATGCGCGGCTGGCCGAGGGCATTGAGGTAACCCTGGTTGTCCTTGATGTTGCGGATGGTGAACGAGTCAATCTTCAGGCCCATGTTCGCCATATCGGCCGTAGCGATTTCCTGCACGCGCTGGGCGAAGGTTTCGCGGTTCTTGTAAATGTCCTCGACCGTCATCGTGCCGAGCACGGCGCGCAGGTGGCCTTCGAGCGTCTGCAGCGCAATCCGCTGGATTTCTTCGGCGCGCTTGCCAAGGAAGCGCTCGGCGGCGGTGATGATGGATTCCTCCTCGCCGTTGACCTTCACCTGCGCGATGCCGTCCACGAGAACGGGCACGCCCAGCATGGTATAAACTTCCGGCGTTTCGATTTCGAGCGTGAAGAGTTCGAGCGACAGGACGTCCACTTTTTCCAGCACCGGCCAGACGAACGTGCCGCCGCCGCGCACGCAACGGAAGCCGTGAATCGCGTCGCGCCCGTTTGCGTAGCGGAACTTACGCTTGCGCCCCGAGATGATGAAGACTTCGTTGGGGCCGGCTTTCTGATAGCGCCGCGCAAAGATGTATGCGGCCAGAAACAGAATGATAATGATTACGATTGCAGCGGTGATGGTGCTGCTCTCACCCGTGATCAATTCGATAAGTTTGCCCATCTTCGTCTCCTTTTTTTTTGGCGCAGGTTTATAGCGCAATCGCCGGCACTGACGGCGAGCCAGTCTGAGAACCCATAACCTGTCTTCTTATAGCCGGGCGGGTATGAGGGCGCAACGAGAAATGAGCTAAATGATATGCGCATGTATAGAACACAGATGCAGCGGATCGGGCGGATCAGGACGGATTTTACTCCGTGCGTATCCGGCCGATCCGTGCGTATCCGCCCGATCCGCCGCATCCGTGTTCTATAGCCCGCCAGTTGGCGTTGGTCGTTATGGCAGAAACTCTATGGTATAGATCTTCTTCCGGCCCAGCGTCACTGCCACCCAGCCCTTCTTATCCTGCTTGAGATCGGCTTCGGGAATTTCTTCGAGTGTGACGGCGCGGACTTTGGACCAGGGGCGGGGCGGCTCAACCGGAAGCGCAAAATCGGCGGCCTGCCGTTCGACGGGCGATTGGGTTTGGGCGGGATTGGCGCCGCCGCCATTCAGACGCAGGCGGGCTTTGACGGTTTTGGATGTTGGGTTGAACAAGCGGACGATCCAGCCTTCGCTACTTTCGCTGCGCTTCAGGGCGCTGACGTGGAGCGAGGGCGGTTCCACCTCCAAGAACGAACGAGAGAGAGGTTGATTGCCGCGCGGCGTGGGGCCGATCTGGATTGCGCGGAACGGGAACGTGAAGCGCTGCGCGGCCTGCCAGAGGCCGGCCTGCTCCCAATCGCCGGCGTGCGGCATGAAGGCATAGCGGAAGGTATGGCGGCCCAGGAGTTGCGAGCCTTTGTCTATCTTGCTGTAGTCCGTGCGTTCGAGTTCGGTGATGCACATCCGCAGCGGGAAGCAGCGCAGCAGCGTCAGACTGAGGGTATTGTCGGCGTCGCCGTGCGGCTCATAGGCTTTAAGGCCGTCATTCAGCAACGCCACGCCCCGCTCGCCGTCGCTGATGTCCACGAAGAAATCCATCGGATGCTCGGTCTGAACCTCCTCGGCGAAGAGGGCCGGATCGGGCTTGGCGATGGGGCGCGAGACCACGTCGAACGGAATCTGCGCCATGACGTGATCCGCCTGGACGCCCGTCGGGAAGGAGACTTGGAGATAGTGGTCCTCGGCTTGGTTATCCACCTCGGTGACGATCTCCACCCACGGCTGCCCGCGGCGCAGCGTGACGGTGTTGACGATCCGGCAAACGACGCGCTCTTCGCTCCGGCGCAGATCATCGCTGGAACGCCCGCGCGGCAGCGCCCAATCCAGTTCCACGCGGATGGACGCCACAAGCTCGCCGTCTGCGACAATGGCGACGCGGGCATTTTCGGTCAGCGTGGTCAGCAGCTCGTCGTTGGGAACTCTGGTTCGCTCCCAGGGGTTTCCCATCTCGCTCGTGTCGCGGAAATAGCCAAGGTCCTGCCACACGCAGCCCGAGGCCTTATCTCGAACGGTCAACGCGCCGTTGGATTGAGCGGCGACGGAGAGGAATTCGTTTTCAATCGCCTGCGGTCCGGTGGCCATGCCTTGTTTGGCCTGCCGCTTGGCGCTTCGGAGCGGCTTGACGAAAAAGGCGCGATAGCCCATGCCGGGCACATCGGGCAATTGCGCATGGACGGTGTGCCGCATGGCTTGAATCATGTTGGCGCACTCGACGGGCGACTGCACCATGGTATAGACCGGCCGCGCGCTCACCCTCTGAATCGGCAGCGCAGCGCCTTTTTCATCCACCAGTTCGAAGTCCGCAGCTTTCAGTTCCACCGGCAAATCCAGTTCCAGCGGAACAACCTCGGTGCGCGGCGCCGGCACGGGATTCCACGCCACCACGGCCACCTCGCCCGGATCGCGCTTCGAAAGGTCAATGGCGCCGGCAACGTCCATCAGCGCGCGCTCCAGCACGCACGCGCTGATTTCGCGCGACTGGCGGTAGCGGTAGAACATGTCGTTCGGCACCACGTCGCGGCTGCAGCCGCCGATGGAGTCATGGCCGTGGTTTTGAAGAAGCCAGTTCCAGGCCACGTCCACAAAGCCCTGCGGATACGCGGCGCCGAGCAGCGATGCGCAGACGGCGGCGGGTTCGGCGTAAACACCCAGCGCGCGCTCGGCGCCGCAGTTCTCCATCTTGATGTCCATGCGCGCCGAGGTGACCCACCCGAAGAGCGTGGACGAACTGCCCGCCGTGAAGAAGTGGCGCATCTCGCCCCGGGCGACGGGAAGGTTTTTCGGCGCCGACTCGACGACGCATTTTTGAAAATCGGGGAACGTGCTGTGGAACACGTCGGCCTCGCCCGCGAGCGCCTCGGCGCAGTCGGCCATCAGGCGCACCTCGCGGATGTCGGGGCAGGACGAATCGTGCCCCGCCGACCAGAAGCGGTGCGGCGTGGTCCATTCGCCGTTCTGCTCGTCAATCGCCTGCCGCGTGCGCGCGGCTACGTTTTCGGCGTAGTAGGCGAACTTCGGATGCGCGTACTGGATGTCGAAGTTCGCGAAATCGGGATTGGCAAACCGGAATGGGCCATGGCCGGCGTCCCATCGCACGAGGCGGTTGCCGATATTCTCGATATTCCAGAAAACCGGGCGCTGCAGGACGTACCAGACGTTGTAGCGCGGACGCCGCGCCAGGCGCGATCCGACAATGCGCGTGCCGTCCGGCCCTTCCCAAAAGAACTCCGAATTGGGCGCAACGAGCGTGTTGACGCCACGATAAAAGGCGGCAAACGGGATGCCGAAGCCGGAATAAATCTGCGGCATCTGCGATATCTGCCCCCACGAAAACGGCGAGTAACCCGTCTTGCTGACCGCCCCGAAGCGGCGCGCGATCTTGTGGCCCAGCAACAGATTGCGGATCAGCGCCTCGCCGCCGACGCAGAATTCATCCGGCAGAACAAACCACGGCCCCACCAGCAGGCGGCCATTCTTGATGTATTTGCGAATCAGTTTCTCCCGCTCTGGCCTGATTTCAAGATAGTCCAGGAGCGGGATGGTTTGCGAATCGAGATGGAAGGATTTGAACTTCGGTTCCTTCTCGAAAATATCCAGCAGCATGTCCATCATATAGACAAGCTGGAAGCGGGTGCGCTGCATCGAATAGCGCCACTCGCGGTCCCAGTGGGTGTTGGAAATAAAGTGGCATTGAATCGGCGCGGGCTCAAGCGCCGCTTTGCGTTTGGATTTGGCGGCGCCTGTGGATTGGCTCTGCTTGCTCATGTCGCTTCACCTCGGAGGGATGGATATGGCCGAGGCGATTTGAAACATGATCACAGAGGATTGCCAGAAAAAAAACGCGGGAACGCGGGAATATTTTTCCCCCGCGTTTCCGCGATTTTCATGGCGTTCGTTTGGAAGCAGGCGCGTCACATCATCGCAGCGCCGGGATTGCCTGCCTGAGCGAGCCATCGGTTGATCGCCTCGGCGGCGTGCTTGCCGGGGGCCATATCGCGAGCGATCAGCGTGGCGGGGGATCAGCTGTCGAGGATATTCGCGGCTTCCGAATGGTCCACGTCCATGATGTAATGGATGCCGCTGATATCCGCGGCCTCGCGCGTCAGGGCCGCGATGTCGTCGCGATTCATGTGTTCCATAGAAAACTTGCGGCTGCCGGCCATCAGCTGGCGCAAGCCTTGGGCCAGGCGCTCATAGTAGGTGTAAAGCCCGATGGCGCCCGTCGGAAGTTTCTCGAATTCTTTATCGCCGAGCTCTCCGCGCAGAGCGCTGGCGGTGACGAAGATTTCATCCGTCGTTTTCCCGAATCGTTCGATGTACACGGGAACCTGCTGTTTGTCAATCGTGCGCCCAATGGTCTTGCCCACCATGGTCGCGGCGATGGGTCCCCGCGCCATGCCGATGAGTTTGACAAACGGCGCGCCCATCGCGAGCCCCTTGAAGATCTGATCTTCGAAGGTGAATCCCCCCGCCACGGCAAGAGCGGGAACGTATTTTTTCCTGTCTGCCAGGCGCTTGGCATACTGATACAAGAGCGAGTGCAAATAGACCGAAGGCACGCCCCATTCGTTCATCATGCGCCACGGGCTCATGCCCGTCCCGCCGCCCGCGCCGTCCACGGTGAGGAGATCGAGCTTGTAGCGCGAAGTAAACAGCACGGCGCGGGCCAGGTCGGCCGGCCGATACGCGCCCGTCTTGAGGAAGATATGCTTGGCGCCGGCTTTGCGCAATTCCTCGACGCGCTTGGCGAACGATTCCTCGGTCACCATTCCCACGCGCGAATGGCGCTCGAATTCCTTGAACTCACCCCGCTCGAACGCCTTGATGACATCCGGCTCGGTGGGATCGGGAAGCACCAGATAGCCGCGTTTATAAAGCAATTGCGCCTTTTTAAGGTCCTTGACTTTCACTTCGCCGCCGATGTCCTTGGCGCCCTGGCCCCATTTTAGCTCGACGATGTCCACGCCGAGTTTTTCAATGGCGTATTCCTGCGCGCCGAGCCGGGTGTCCTCAATGTTCGCCTGCACAATGATGGCGCCGTAGCCCTGGCGCTGATAGTCCTTGTAGAGCTTCACGCGGCGCTTCAGGTCAAGCGTGTCAACGACCCGGCCTTTCTCAATGACGGCCCCGGGATCCATGCCCACCACGTTTTCGCCGATTGTCAGGCCGGTCCCCGCCAGCGCGGACCCGATGGCCAGGCCTTCCCAGTTGTTCTTGGCGACGTCGGTCGAGCCGATGGCGGAAAGGGTCCAGGGATAGCGAAACTTGATCCGCTTATGGTGGCCAAAGACGACTTCGAGATTGACGGCGGGGAAAATAGCCTTGTCGCTATCGGCTTCGATGCCGTGAGCCCCGACGGCCGTTCCCATGATGTTGAAATGCGAGTAGTCCACGGGATACGTTTTTTCGCCCGCGGTGGTTATCACGCCAAACGGCTGAGGATAGATCACCTCGTGGCCGCGATAGGCGGATTTGCCGATCTCGCACATGCCGATACATCCGTCCACACAGGTAACGCACATGCCGGAGGACGGCACGACCGATCCCATGGTCCGGTTCTTCGTCAGCGTGGCCGCTGAAGCATTGGTCTTCGAAAGCGTGAGTGTCATAATTGCGGTCTTCCTTTCCTCATTCATTCTTTGGTATCTCGCACGCGACGCATGGATTCATGTAGCACATCATGTCATCGAACTCTTCTTTCTCCAGGCAGGGAGGACACAGGTTTTCGCAACCGCCGCAAATGGCCTTTTCCGGCTGCGTATAGGTGCAGCGCAGCTGGCACGCAGGGCAGACGTACATGCATCCTCCGCACAGCCGGCAAACCTCGGATTTGGCGTCAAACGGCGTGCCGATGCTCCGCTTCTCGCCCCGGTTGCGAAAACCAATGGCCTTGGCCATCATCTGCTCTTCGCACATTCGCACACACAGCCCGCAAAGGATGCAGTCGTCGTATTCCTGCTTGAAGCGCTGACGGCGCACGCCATAGGCCGAGGCAAGGTCCTGGATCGTTTTCGACTGGGGACAAGACGCCAGGAGCAGCTCCAAAATCATCTTGCGCGCCCGGAAGACGCGCTTGGACGACGTCCTTACCTTCAATCCTTCCTCTGCGGGATACGAGCAGGAGGCGACCAGTTTCGCTTTGCGCCCTTCTCCGATTTCCACCACGCACAACCGGCAGGCGCCATACGGAGTCAACCCGTCCAAATGGCAGAGCGTGGGGATCGGGAATCCCAAAAACGACGCCACCTCCAGCAAGGTATCGCCTTTTTCGACCGAAACATCCAGGCCGTTGATATTCAAGGTAATCATCGCGCGTTCCCCCTTGCTTGCGCGCTATCGGCCGCATCGCTCTTGCGCCGCGTGAATTCCAGGTCGCAGCGCAGACACCGTCGCGCCTCGCGCGCCGCCTCTTCCGCCGACACGGACCTTTCGACTTCCGCGAAATTCTTTTTCCGCGATTTGGGCGGAAGCGCGGGCGGAACCACCCTTGCCCCGTCTTCAATCTCCTCGTCTCCCGTTGCGCGGGGCGCAACGTAAACTTGCGGCAGATTTATCGCGGCCGGCGTCCTCAGCGCCTCGCCTCGCAGATAGCGATCCATGACGGCGGCGGCCTTCCTGCCGGCGGCAATGGCGTCCACAACCGTATTCGGACCGGTCACCAGATCGCCGCCCGCAAACACGCCGTCGCGGGATGTCTGGAGTGTTTCGCCGTCCACGCGCGGCCTTCCGGCCTTATCCATGTCAATGCCCATTGCGCCAAGGCAATCGCTGTCCGGGCCCTCGCCGATAGCCACGATCATGGTATCGAGGGGAAGCATGAATTCCGTGCCGGCGATGGGAACCGGTTTGCGCCTGCCGCTTGCATCCACTTCGCCCAGTTTGTTCCTGATACACTCGATGCTGACAAGGCGCCCGCTCTTGGATTGAATCTTCACGGGAGTGACAAAGGTCTCGATCCTCACGCCCTCGGCAATGGCGGCTTCCACATAGCGAATCCTTACGGGCGAAACCAGCGTTTCGAGTTTGATGCCTTCTTCCATGGCCGCCTCGACTTCTTCGGCATAGGCGGGCATTTCCTGGCTGGTGCGGCGATACAGAAGGATCACGCTCTTGACCCTTTTTTGGCGAAGCGCCACTCGCGCCGCGTCCACGGCGGAATTGCCGCCGCCGATAATACCCACGCGTCCATGCGCCAGTTCTTCGCCTTTGAGATTAAACGCTTTCAGGAATTGCATGGACGGATAAATTCCCTCGGTGTCTTCGCCTTCGAGATCCAGCCGCCAGCTCCGGTGCGCGCCCGTCGCAAGAAAGACGGCCTTGAAGCCGCGTTCGAAGAGATCGTCAATGCTGATGTCCCTGCCCAGCGCGACGCCGCATTGGACGCGGACGCTTCCGTTTATCAGCGACTTGATTTCCTTGCGCACGATGTCATGGGGCAGGCGATAGGTCGGAATGCAGCTGAGGAGCATTCCACCGGTCTCATTTTCGGCGTCGAACAGCGTCACTTTGTATCCGGACTGCGAAAGATAGCTTGCGGCCGCAATGCCCGCGGGCCCCGCGCCGATCACGGCGACGGGGGGCATGGACCTGCGCTTCCCAGCGGCTTTGGCCGGTTTGTAGGCGGAAGGATCTATGCGGTCGGTAATGAATCTCTTCAAAGTCCGGATGGCGACGGGCTCTCCTCCGCTGGTCCCCAACTGGCATCTCTGTTCGCATTTGCGGTCGCAGACCCTGGCGCAGATCGAAGGGAACGGATTGGCGGCCCGGATGATTTGATACGCCTTCTTGAACTCTCCTTTTTCAATCAGGGCCACATACCGCCAGGCCTCCGTATCCAGAGGGCAGGCGGACTGGCAGGGAGCGCCCACCAGGCTCCGGCACACGAACGCGTCGCACTTTTTGTCCACCACGTGCCGCTTATATTCATTCTGGAAATAGCGCAGCGTGCTCAGGACTGGGTTGGAGGCGGTTTGCCCGAGACCGCACATGGTGGTGTCTTTGACCACCTCCGCCAATTCCTTCAGAATCTCCAGATGTTCGGGCTTTCCGGCGCCTTTGGTGATATCGTCAAGGATCTCATACATGCGTTGCGTGCCCTTGCGGCAGGTGAAGCACTTGCCGCAGGACTCATCTTTCAGAAAATTCATAAAGTACTTCGCAATGTCCACCATGCAAGTGTTGTCGTCCATGACGATCATGCCGCCGGATCCCATGATAGACCCGGCTTCGGCCAGGCTGTCATAGTCAATGGGAAGGTCGAACTTGTCGGCGGGGATGCACCCTCCGGAAGGTCCGCCCGTCTGGACCGCTTTTATCCTGGCCTTGCCCGCAGGACCGCCCCCGATACTATAGACGATTTCCTTGATGGGAATGCCCATCGGCACTTCAACGAGGCCTGTATTCCGAATCTTGCCGACCAGGCTGAATATCTTCGTTCCGGAATTGTTCTTCACGCCGATTTTTGCGAACGCCTCGGCGCCGTCGCGGATGATCACGGGGATATTGGCCCAGGTTTCAACGTTGTTGATGACGGTCGGCTTTCCGTCAATTCCTTTCTGAATGGGAAACGGCGGCCGCTGGCGCGGCTCGCCCGTCCGCCCCTCGACGGAATGGATCAAAGCGGTTTCTTCGCCGCAGACGAACGCCCCGGCCCCCTTCACCAGCCGGATATCGAAGGACAAGGCGGTCCCAAGGATATTCTTCCCCAGCAGCGCATGTTCGCGCGCCTGCCGAAGCGCCACGGTCAAATGCTTGATGGCGATGGGGTATTCATTGCGAATGTAGATAATGCCGTCCGTGGCCCCCGTCGCAACGGCGCCAATGATCATTCCTTCGATGATGCTGTGGGGATTCCCTTCGATCACGCTGCGGTCCATGTATGCGCCGGGATCGCCTTCGTCCGAATTGCACACCACAAACTTGCCCCGGCTGCCGGATTGCTGCGCCAGGAGTTCCCATTTCAATCCCGTCAGAAAACCGGCGCCGCCCCGGCCGCGCAATCCCGAACGCTTCACTTCCTCAACTACTTTTTTCGGATCATGCTCGGACAATACTTTGTCAAGCGCTTCATATCCCCTGTGAGCGAGGTAATCATGAATCCGGATGGGGTCTATTTTCTGACCCATGCCCAGAATCGTGCGCTGCTGGTTTTTGAAGAAGGGGATGTCATCGCGATGGTAGTACTTTTCTCCCGTGATGGGATCGCGATAGAGCAAGTCTTCGACGTATGCGCCCGAGAGCGCAGCCTCGATGATCGCCGGGACGTCATCCATCTTTACATGCGTATAAAAGGCATTCTGCGGCTCGGTTAGAATGAAGGGCCCCATCTCGCAGAATCCGTGGCAACCGGTGACGCGAAGCGAGATTTTGCCGAGCAGGCGATTCCGGATGATAAATCCTTTCGCCACCCGGATGATGTCGCTCGATCCGCTGGCCTGGCATGCGGTCCCCCCGCAGACAACAATCCGGGGTTTGCTTGCATCCACTTTCGACAAAAGCGCTTTTCGCAATTCCCGCAATTCGTCCAGGGATGATAGTTTCGGCATCACGTTTCTCCCGCCGGGCAATTTCCGCCTTGCAGCCAAACGCAGACTGTTTTCGTCATCCAAGATCCAGCATGTGACCCTTGCATCCGCGGCGCGAACAAATCTGCAAGACTCCCCCGCCGCGCACGGCCAGGGATACCATCGCCGCTCCGCATACGAGACACTCGCAGGAATCCGTCAATTCCATTTCACAATGCGGACAATAAAAATCCACCACGGTATTCATTGAGATATCATATTCGGTGGACACATTGTAGCTGCCGTACAAGGCCGAGAGTCTGAGCCAGCCTCGCTTGGGGCCAACCGATATGGCCACTTTGACCGAAGGATAGCCGTCAATTGCGACGGCCGGATCCATGAGAGTGCGTTCGCAATGGGCGCAGCTGACCTCGATGGGGAAGATTCGCTTGTCTTTTCCCAGCTCGATCCTGTCGAGTCCTTCGATGGTTTTGTCCAGCAGTTGCTTGATCTGCGACTTTCTGACCTTTGAGAAATAATGGCCGTCCATCACAACAACCGGCCCCAGAGCGCAGGCGCCCAGGCAATTCACCGTTTCCAGCGTGAATTGTTTGTCCGGGGTCGTCTCTCCCGTTTTGATTCCGAGTTGCTGCTGAAGCTCTTCGACGATTCGCGGCGCGGACCGGACGTGACAGGCCGTGCCCAGGCAGGCGGTGACAAGGTGTTTTCCGCGGGGATGCAGTGTGAAGGAGCGATAGAACGTCGCGACTCCGTATATGTCCACGAGAGAACGGCCCGTTTGATCGCTCAGAATCCTCAGGGCTTCTTCGGGAAGATAGCCGTACTTCGTCTGGATTCCCTCGAGGATGGCGATAAGCCCCCCCTGCTCCCTGTCCTGTTTTGCCAGAATGGGCAGGATATCATTCGCATTCACTTTTTCCGGGGCGCAGCGGTCGGTTTGTGTCGGAAAGGAGGATTTTTTTTTGGTTCTAGCGATACTCTTCACAGTGCCATCTTCCTCCTTCCACTTTTGGAAAGGCGCATGTCGGCCGGTCTTCGCAATTCAAACACAGCCCTCCTGTCGCATCCTCAATCACTCCGGGGCTAATCATTTGTTCTGCGGTCTGCTTGACTGGCTCCACAGGCGCTCTGCCAATATCGAACTCCTCGCAGAACAGCACCGGGAGTGACCGGTCGTGCGGGTAAGAACACTCTTCAATGTAGCAGCAATTCCGGCACAGTCCACCGCGCAAGATATTGTTCTTGCCGTCCTCGAGTCTTTCCTGCCTTGTCGCGAAGGTTTGCGCCACCTCCGGTGAGGAAGACGTATTGGGCTGTTTCATTTGCTCCTCCTTGGTTGGCAGACATTGATCCTGCCGCCCCGGCAGCGCCTTTTGAGATATTATTGAGCAATTGCCATACCAAAGGCGGGCGCTTGGGCGTTATGCGCGCGCCGAGGGCCAATAGGCTGGTTGTTTTCTTTGTCGAAGCTTTGGTTTTGGGCGCTTAGGACTCAAAGGAGAAACCTGGAGCAGGCGCCTTTGCATCGCGCGCGAAAATGAATTCCAGACAGGGTTGGAAGGGGAATTTAGAACCGCCGGGGAGAAACGCCCCATATTTTATTCTATGGCGGCGGCTTCCAGTTTCTTTCTCAGTGTCTTTCTGTCTATCCCGAGGATTCGGGCCGCTTGAGCTTTGTTTCCACCAACGCTTTCGAGGGCGTTTCGAATGTATTCTGCTTCCACTTCCGCCAGCGTTCGTGTGAGCGATTCTTTGCGGGGAACAAAGAAGCGCATGTGCGGCGGCAGATCGGTGACGTCCACCACTTCGCTATCCGTCATGACGGCGATGCGCTGAATGATGTTTTCGAGTTCCCGGACATTCCCGGGCCATGAATAGCTGGCGAACGCCGCCAAGGCTCTATCCGAGAAACGCATGGGGGGCTTTCCGAATTCCGTGGCGAACTTTGACGCAAAATAATTCACAAGTAAAAGAACATCGTCGCGCCTTTCTCTCAGGGGCGGCACCTCAATGGAGATCACATTGAGCCGGAAATAGAGATCTTCCCGAAACAGGCCTCTTTGGATGAGAACGGCCAGATGCTTATTGGTCGCCGTGATGATCCGCACGTCCACTTTTTGCCCGCGTGTGGCGCCCACCATGCAGATTTCTTTGTCCTGCAGGGCGCGCAAGAGCTTCACCTGCATGGCGGGACTGGTCTCGGATATCTCGTCAAGAAAGATGGTTCCGCCTTGGGCCGTCTGGAAAAAACCAGCGCGCGACTCCGTTGCGCCGGTGAAAGCGCCTCTCATGTGGCCGAAGAGTTCGCTTTCCAGCAAACCCTCAGGTATGCCGCCGCAGTTGACCGGGACGAAGGGCGCCAGGGCGCCCTTGCTCGAGTAGTGAATCGCCCGGGCGACCAGTTCCTTGCCGACGCCGCTTTCGCCGGTAATGAGGACCGTCGCGGAAGTGGAAGCGGCCTTGTCCACCGCAAGCGCCACGTCCCGCATGGCTTGCGAGTCGCCGATGATTCCATGTTTCGACGGCAGGCTTTCCCTTGGCCGATACTGTCTGGCGCGCCGCAACCGCAGTTTGTCGAACGCGCGCTGGATCGCCTCAAAGAGCTCGTCATCGGTAAAAGGTTTTGCCAAGTATTCCTCGGCGCCGATTTTGACCGCTTCCACAGCCCCCTCGACGGAGGCATAACCGGTAATCATCATTGCTTCCGTGTTCTTGCAGTTCTCGCGGATATGCCGCACCAGATCAAGCCCCGATGAGTCCGGCATCTTGAAATCGGTCACCACAAGGTCTATTGCCGCCGTTTCCAGAATCTTCAGGGCCTCTGTAACGGACCGCGCCGTGGAAACCTGATAGCTCCTTGATTTCAAATTCCTCTGGATGATCTCCAGAGTATCGGCGCTGTCATCCACGACAAGGATGTGTTCTTTCTGATGTGACTGCGTCTCGGTCATTCTGCCCTCCCATGCCTCGCATCCCCGATGAGAGGAAATATTGCCTCAAAACGGCTTCCGATTCCAAGTTTGCTGTCAACACGGAGCTTGCCGCCGTGCAAAGACACGATGCGATGAACGATGGCAAGCCCCATTCCCGTTCCCTCATCCGAGCCTTTCAGGGTAAATAACGGATCGAATATGTGCTTCAAAGCATGGCTTTCGATGCCGCTTCCGGAGTCTTCCACGATCAGAGAAACCGTTTCGTCTCCCTGCTCCGTGTGGATGACGATTTTCCCGCCATGAGGCATCGCCTGGGCGGCATTGACAACCAGGTTCACCAAAACCTGTTGGAGCTGCGTTAAATCCGCCGTGATATCAGGCAAATTCCGGACCAAGACCTTCACGATTTCAACTCCGGACTTCTTGCACTTGCTTTCCAGGAAATACAACCCCTCCTCGACCAGCCGGTTTAGATTTACAGCCGTCTTCTGCGGCGGCGTCTGGCGCGAGAACAGCCGCATCTTGCGGACAACATCTCGGGCGTGCAAAGACGCGGAGATGATCTTTTCAACGTCTTTGGCAATGGAATCTGGCAATTCTGGCGTCTTCTGTATGAGTTGCGCAAAGCCCAGGATGCCTTCCAGCGGTTCGTTCATCTCGTGCGCAATGCCGGCCGCGAGCAAACCCACCGTCGCCAGGCGATCCGCGCGTCTTAATTGCTCCTCAAACTCTTCTTTTTCCTGTTCGAGAGTCTTGTGTTCCACGACCAGCGAAATCTCGCGCGCAATTGCGTCTATGAGATTTCGTTCTTCGCTCAAAAAAGGCCCTTCATCCAGTTCGGGCCTATCCTCGGAATACGCCACCGTGATGGCGCCGCGCTTTTCGTCTTTTACGATGATTTCAGCAATCTGTTTGAAGCGCCCTTTCTCATACCCCGCTGTGGAAAATAATCGGCCATCAAGTGCAATTCCGGCTGAAGCAATTCCCGGATAAAGCCAGCTCGGAGGCAAAATGTCCACAATCTCGCACAGGATTTTTTCCAGCGTTTTTCCCGGTTCCGCGACAATCCGGGCGATGCCATAGAGACAGGAAAGCTCCTTGACGCGCTCTCGCAGTTCTACCTGCGCTTGCCCGCGCGCCATGGCGTTCGCGTTGGCTTTGCGCGTTGGTTTCTTTGGGAAGGCCATCATCGCGTCCTTGGAAAAGCGCGCGTCTTCTCCCACTCTTCACGCGGCCGTCGAAGAGCGCGGCGCGCCGATATGAGGATGCGTGTGAGCCGCTTGGGGCCGCCCCAGGGCGCCGCGCCATTATAGATAAGATAAGCATCTCGCCTCGCGCGATGTCAAGCCATGAGCGGGCCTTTGAGTCTTATCCATTATCTATTCGCCAGATAGCGCCTGATGGCTTCGGCGGCGCGCTTGCCGGCGGCCATGGCGCGCACAACGAGCGTTGCGCCCATCGCCACGTCGCCCGCCGCAAAAACGCCTTCGACGCTTGTCATGCCGGCGGCGTTCGCTTTGACGTTGCCGCGTTCGTCCAACGCCACGCCCAAATCCGTCAGCAGCTTGCTGGGCGCCGGATACAAAAAGCCGAGCGCAAGCAATACCAAGTCCACGTCCATCGTGAAATCCGTGCCCGGTTTCTCTTTCATCTGCCAGCGGCCGGCGGCGTCCTGCGTCCAGTCCAGTTCGCAGGCGGTCAGCGATTTCAGCGCGCCGTTTTCGCCCTGGAAGGATTTGGTGTTGATGCTCCAGCGCCGTTCGCAGCCCTCTTGATGCGACGTGCTCGTGCGCAGGATCATGGGATAATACGGCCAAGGCATATCGGGCGTACGATTTTCGGGCGGCTTGGGGAGGAGCTCGAACTGCATCACCTGGCGCGAGCCCTGGCGGTTGGCCGTGCCGACGCAGTCGGCGCCGGTATCGCCGCCGCCCAGGATCAAAGCGATCTTGTCTTTGGCGTCAATCTCGCGCTCGGGCGGGATCGTTTCATCCGCTTGGCGGCGGTTGCTTTGTTCCAGATACTCCATCGCGAAGTAAATGCCTTTGAGTTCGCGGCCGGGGACTTTCAGGTCGCGCGGCGCGCGCGCCCCGCTGCAAAGGCAAACCGCGTCGAATTTCTCGCGCAGATACTTGGCCGAAATATCCTCGCCCACCCGGACGCCGGTCTCGAACAGGACTCCCTCATTCCGCAGGAGGTCAATGCGCCGGTCAACCACCCACTTCTCCATCTTGAAGTCGGGAACGCCATAGCGCAGGAATCCGCCCAGGCGGTCATCCGATTCGAACACCGTCATGGTATGGCCCGCCCAATTCAGACGCTGGGCCGCGGCCAATCCCGCCGGTCCGCTGCCGATGACCGCCGCCTTTTTCCCCGTGCGATGCGCCGGCGGATGCGGAACAATGTATCCTTCTTTGAAGCCGCGTTCGACGATCTCCCATTCGAGTTCGCGGATGGTCACCGGCTCGAAGTTGACGCCGAGGGTGCACGAAAATTCGCACGGCGCCGGACAAAGCCTCCCTGTGAATTCGGGGAAGCAGCAATGGACGTGCAGCAGATCGCACGCCTCTTTCCATCGTCCGCGGCTGACGGCGTCATTGAACTCCGGAATCGTATTGCCCATCGGGCAGCCGGCAGCCTGGCAAAACGGAACGCCGCAATCCATGCAGCGATCCGCCTGGCCCATGATGTGCTCATCGGCCGGCGCCGGATAAATCTCCCGGTAGTCCTTGACCCGCTCTTCGGCGGGCCGCGCCGTGCGCGTGGCGCGCGCGCGGTCCATATATGTTTTCTTGGGATTAGCCATGCGCATATACCTCTTCTGAGGATGAAATGGTGTCGGCGTGGGTCTGCTCATCCTGCCGCATCCGTTCGAGCGCCTTGCGGTAGTCAATCGGGACGACCTTGACGAAGTGCGGCAACATATCCTCCCAGCGGCACAAAACCTCGCGCGCGAGCGGACTGTCGGTGTATTGCGCGTGCGCTTCGATCATGCGGCGCAACTGCCCGATGTCCGCCGGAGTCCGCACCGTTTCAAGGTCCACCATGTCCAGATTGCAGCGGGTGTCGAAGAGATGGTCAATGTGGTCCATATCCAGAACGTAGGCATAGCCGCCGCTCATGCCGGCGGCGAAGTTGCGTCCGGTGCGGCCGAGGCAGACCACCACGCCGCCGGTCATGTATTCGCAGCAGTGATCGCCCACGCCCTCGACGACCGCGCGCGCGCCGCTGTTGCGGACGGCGAAGCGCTCGCCCGCCGCGCCATTGATATAGATTTCACCGCTGGTGGCGCCATAAAGGACCGTATTGCCGACGATGATGTTTTCATGCGGAGCAAACGCGGCGCCGCGCGGCGGGCGGACGATGATCTTGCCGCCCGACAGGCCCTTGCCCAGATAGTCATTGGCGTCGCCCTCGAGGCGCAGCGTCACGCCGCGCGCCAGAAATGCGCCAAAGCTCTGCCCCGCCGATCCCTCGAAACTAAATTGGATCGTGTCATCCGGCAGCCCGGCCAATCCATAACGCTTTACGATTTCATAGCTCAGCATCGCGCCGGTTGTCCGGTCGCTGTTGCGGATCGCCATCTGGCCCGAGACTTTTTCCTTTTTCTCGACGGCGGGCCGGGCGATCTCGATCAACTTGCGGTCGAGGACATTCTGGATGTTGTGTATCTGATCCGTGGTTTTGCGGACGGATTCGCCGGGCGCGGGTGTGGCCACCGCCAGCAGACGGGAATAGTCCAGTCCTTTGGCTTTCCAGTGGGCGGCGGAGCGATTCAGCTCGATCAAATCCGCGTGTCCGATCATTTCGTCAATCCGGCGGAATCCCATCTCCGCCATCAGGCGCCGCGTATGCTCGGCTACGTAGAACATGTAAGCGATGACGTGTTCGGGCCTGCCCCGGAAGCGCTTGCGCAGATTGCAGTCCTGCGTGGCCACGCCCACCGTGCACGAGTTGAGATGGCACTTGCGCAACATGCAGCAGCCCATCGTCATCAGGGCCACCGTCCCAAAGCCGTATTCCTCCGCGCCCAGCAGCGCGGCGATCGCCACGTCGCGGCCCGTGCGCATCTGGCCGTCGGCCTGGATGCGGATGCGGTCGCGCAGGTGGTTGAAGACGAGGGCCTGCTGCGTTTCGGCCAGGCCCAATTCCCAGGGCAGGCCGGCGTGCTTGATCGAAGTCAGCGGCGAGGCGCCCGTCCCGCCGTCGTGTCCGGAGATCAGCACCATATCGGCCTTGGCCTTGGCGACGCCGGCGGCGATCGTGCCGACGCCGACTTCGGAAACCAGTTTGACCGAGATGCGCGCCTGCGGGTTGGCGTTCTTGAGATCGAAGATCAGCTGTGACAGGTCTTCGATGGAATAAATGTCGTGATGCGGCGGCGGCGAGATCAGCGAGACGCCCGGCGTGCTGTGGCGCACGCGCGCGATCGTCTGGTCCACTTTATGTCCGGGCAGCTGGCCGCCTTCGCCGGGCTTGGCGCCCTGCGCCATCTTGATCTGCAGCTCGCGCGCGTTGGCCAGATATTCGATCGTCACGCCGAAGCGCCCCGAGGCCACCTGCTTGACGCCGCTCGACGCCGAGTCGCCGTTCGGCAAGGGTTTGTAGCGCTCCGGATCCTCGCCGCCCTCGCCGGAATTGCTCGAGGCGCCGATCCGATTCATCGCAATGGCCATGCATTCATGCGCCTCTTTGCCGATCGAACCGAACGACATGGCGCCGGTGAAGAAGCGCTTGACGATCTCCGTGGCCGGCTCGACTTCTTCGAGCGGGACGGGCTGATCCGCTGCTTTTAGTTTGAAGAGCGACCGCAGCGTGCAGGAGTTCTCCTTCGGATCGTCCATCAGCCGCGCGAATTCCCAATACGCTTTTTCGTCGTTGTTGCGCACGGCCTTGAGCAGATTGCCGACAACGTCCGAGCGGATGGCGTGATGCTCGCCGTCCTTGCGCCAGTGATAAAAGCCGCCCGACGGCAACATGGGAAAAACTTCCGGATCGTAGGCTTGGGCGTGGCGATAGAGCGTTTCGCGCGCGATGACGTCCAAGCCGGCGCCTTCGATGCGGCAAGCCGTTCCGGTGAAGAAGCGCTCGACAACGTCCGAGGCCAGCCCCAGCGCTTCGAAGATTTGCGCGCCGCGATAGCTGCGGCTGGTCGAGATGCCCATGCGCGACAGGGTCTTGAGCACGCCCTTTTTGACGGCCTTGATGTAGTTGTCCGAAAGCCGCCGCGCATCCGTTTCGCTTTCCATCATTCCCTGCTCGGTCATCGCCGCGATGGTCTCGAAGGCCAGATAAGGATTGATGGCGCTGGCGCCATAGCCCATCAGGGCGCAGAAGTGATGCACTTCGCGCGCCGCGGCCGTCTCGACGACGATTGAGGCCTGCATGCGCAATCCGCGCCGGATTAGCTCGTGATGGACGCCACCCACGGCCAGCAACGACGGCAGCGGCGCCCACAGGCGATCCACGCCACGATCGCTCAGGATCAAAACCTCGGCGCCGCCGTCGCGCACGGCCGCCGCCGCATCCTCCAGCAGCTGATCCACAGCGGCCTGCAGTCCTTCGGCGCCGTCCCCTGCGCGGAAGAGCAGCGAGAGCGTCACAACTTTGATCCGCTCAGGCGGAGCGTTTTTCAGCCGCTCCATATCCTGGTTTGTCAGGATCGGATGCGGGATCATCAACATGCGGCAGTGTTCCGGCCCCTCGCTCAGGAGATTGGCGTTGCGGCCCATATAGCCGCGCAGCGACATGACCAGCTCCTCGCGCAATGGATCAATCGGCGGATTGGTCACCTGCGCGAACAATTGCTTGAAATAGCGGAACAGCAGCTGCGGACGCTCTGAGAGAACGGCCAGCGGCGTGTCGTCGCCCATCGAGCCGACCGCTTCCTGTCCGTCCACCGCCATCGGTTTCAGGATCATGCGCAGCTCTTCGCGCGTATAGCCGAATATTTTTTGCCGTTCGAGCAGCGTCGGATAGTCCGGGCGCGCCGGCTCGGAAGACGTGAACCAGTTGGGCAGGTCAATCTGATGTTTGGCCAGCCAGCGGCGATAGGGCTTGCTGCGGCTGATGCTGCTTTTCAGCTCGGCGTCATCCACGATGCGGCCCTCGCCCGTGTCCACGAGGAGCATCTTGCCCGGCTGCAGGCGCCCCTTGGAGCGGATATTGGCCGGTTCTACTTCGAACACGCCCGTTTCGGAAGCCAGTACGACGTAGCCATCCTTCGTGACCAGGTAGCGGCAGGGGCGCAGGCCGTTGCGGTCGAGCGTTCCGCCGATGAGGCGCCCGTCGGAAAAAACCACCGCAGCCGGCCCGTCCCACGGTTCCATGAACGCGGAATGGAACTGATAAAACGCGCGCTTGTCGTCGCTCATGTAATAGCGGTTCCCCCACGCTTCGGGGATCATCATCATCAGGGCGTGCGGCGCCGCGCGGCCCGCCTGGCACAGCAGCTCGAAGCAGTTATCGAACGAAGCCGAATCGCTGACGCCCGGTTCGATGATGGGAAACAGGCGCGCGAGGCGGTCGCCGAACAGCGGCGAAGACATCGTGGCCTGGCGCGCGGCCATGTTGTTGATGTTGCCGCGCAGGGTGTTGATCTCGCCATTATGCGCCACGTAGCGGAAGGGATGCGCCAGCGCCCACGAGGGCAGCGTGTTCGTGCTGAAGCGCGAATGCACCATCGCCAGCGCGCTCGTGACGTCCGGATCGTTCAGGTCCTGATAATATTCGAGCATTTGATGGGCGACGAACATGCCCTTATAGACAATCGTCCGCGCCGAGAGGCTGCAGATATAAAACTCGCGCAAGGCCGGCTCGCTTGCGGTCAGCGCGCGGACCCGGGCTTCGCAGACTTTGCGCGTGATATACAAACGCCGCTCGAAGGATTCCAAATCCAGGCCTTCGCACGAAATGAAGACTTGCGCAATCTGCGGCTGGCTGCTCTTGGCCAGCTCGCCCAGCATGGAATCGTCGCATGGCACGCGCCGCCAGCCCAGGACCTTCAGACCTTCTTCGAGCGCCGCCCGTTCGAGCGCCTCTTGGGCCGCCGCCTGCAAAGCTTCGTTCTTCATCGGAAAGAAAACCATCCCCACGCCATACTGTCCGGCGTCGGGCAGCGGGATTCCCTCCCTGACGCAGGCCTTGCGCAAGAAAGCATGAGGAACCTGAAAAAGCATTCCCGCGCCGTCGCCGGTCTTCATGTCTCCGCCAATGGCGCCGCGATGCTGCAGGCAATTGAGCGCGTATGCGGCGCGCTGGATCACCTCATGAGTCCGCTCGCGCTTGAGCGTGGCGATGAAGCCCACGCCGCAACTGTCGTGCTCATACTCGGGATCGTACAGGCCCTGCCTGGGCGGCAAAAATCGGGGTTGGTCGCTGGGTGAAAACATGAAATGGAAGCCTTATAAAAAAATCCGCCAAGTTTGTTCTTTTCCGCTCAAAAGGGAAAAAAATGTGCCACAATCCCCGCATCGAATTCAAGCATTTGAATTGCGATTGCAAAAGCCAGGCTTTCCGCTTAAGCTTGAAGCCGATCTTATTGAAAGGAAAAAAAACATGTTCAGCCATTTGAATTTGGGAATTTTTCGCCTTCATGCGATTATGGCGGCCATTGCCATGGTCGCCTTGAATACGACGCTATCGGCGCCTGCGCAGGATTCCCCCCTCACGATTCAGATGAAAGATGGCTCGCGCCAGCGCGCCGATTCCATGTCTTTTCGCGGAAGCGAATTGCTCGTCTTCTCGAATGGAACCACGCAGGCGCTTTCGATGGATTCGATTCAAAGCATCGCCCTGGACTATTCGATGATCCGCACGTTGAAGCAGCAAATGGATCAAATGCGCACGGAGCAGACCCAGCAAAAACAAACCATTGAGAAACAGAATCAGTCGCTCCAGGAGATGCTCACCCAGATCAAGAGCCTTCGAACCACGGCGGAACCTCGAAGCAAACAGGAATCATCCGGAACGAAGAAGCCATTGGATGACCAGCAGCGCATCGAGTCGCTGAAACGGCAACTCGAGCAGGATCAGGCCGAACAGCAACGCATGCAGCGCGAACAGGATCAGCGCCTGAAAGAGGAAGAGCGCAAGCGCAAAGACGAAGACGAAAAGCGCCGGCGCGCAGCCTTAGACAATGAAGTGATCATTTATCAGTGCTCCCACTGCGGCAACACATTCGCGCGCCATCGCAAAGACGGTCCGCCGTTGTCATCCGATGGACCGACATGCGTGGATCGCAGTGGAAAGAAGCGCGCCACGCACATGTGGCAGAAGCAAAACTGAATGGCGGCCGGGCGCTCATGCGGTCGGACGGGTAAATCCCGCGTTACCGCTTTACAGTAAGCCTCAAGCAGGGTCTGGCGTTCTTCCGTGAATCGGCGGCAAATGGTAGGCCGTCCCGCTCCGTCGGGCGGCGCCGCGCACTCATTTACCGGCCGGGCAGTATTAGCGCGCGGCGCCGCCCGACGGAGCGGGCCGGCCTACCATTCGCCGCCATTCTTGATAGATCACATTTTTTCTATCCCGGAGAATACAGGCTTTGGCATTGCCGAACTACAGCGCTTGCCGCACCCCGGACGGACGGCATCCTCAAGTTTCGCTTGCGCCGCGCGGCGTTTTTTCATTTCCTTGCCGCGCGGCTATCGGCGAAGGACGTGATAGCTCAGCGCCTAAGCGCTGATATTTAGAGTCTATATTGATTTCAAAGAATAAGAGGTTCGTACACGTGTCGGTTAATGACGAGCAATGGGCGCTCAATCTCCTGCGCGAGATCGTGCGGCGCTATTCCCCCTCGCGACAGGAAAAAGAGGTGGCGGAATTCCTTGCGCGCGCTGCACGCGAGGCGGGATGGGACGCGCGCGTGGATGAGACGGGGAATTTCATCGCGCAGCGCGGTACGGGCGCATCGTCTGGTTCGGGAGCGCCGCTTGGATCAAACGCACGGTCAGAATCAGGCGCGCGGCATTTGCTTTTCATCGGGCACATTGACACCGTGACAGGCGAAATCCCCATGCGCGAAGAAGGCGAGGGGAAAGACAGGATTCTTTATGGCCGCGGCGCGGTGGATGCCAAAGGACCGCTCGCCGCATTCCTCGCCGCCGCAACGCGAGCCAACATCCCCGATGGCTTTCGCATCACGTGCGTCGGCGCCGTCGAAGAAGAAACCAGCACGTCGCGCGGCGCGCGCGCCATCATCGCCCAGCCGCAATACAAGCCCGATTATCTCATCATCGGCGAGCCGAGCGGATGGGACACGCTGTGCCTCGGCTACAAGGGCAACTGCCACCTTCGCCTGACCCTTGCGCAGGACCGCAGCCACGGCGCCTCGGCCTCGTCCTCGGCGGGAACACTGGCCTGCCGATTTTGGAGCGACGTCTTGAAGGCCGCCGAGGCGCGACGCCAGGGCGACAAGATCACGCAACAGGTCACGGTGGATGTAAACTCGATCAACACTGAATCCGACGGCCTCATTGAGCGCGCCGCGATACGCCTTGATATCCGCACGCCCTACGGTTACGACAACGCCGCGTTTCTGGCCGAATTGGAGCGCCTGCATCCCGCCGGCGCCAGCCTCGAAATCCTCGAAAATCTCCCCCCCGTCCGCGGCTCGAAGCAGGGCGAATTGCCGCGCGCATTCCTCAAAGCCATCCGCGCCGAACAAGGCGAAGCGCGCTTCAGTTTCAAGACCGGCACCTCGGACATGAACATTGCCGGCCCGGCATGGAATTGCCCAATGCTGGCCTATGGCCCGGGCGACTCGACGCTCGATCACACCCCCAACGAGCATATTGCGCTCGATGAATATCTGCGCTCTATTCGTGTGCTGACCAAAGCATTGGAGGATGTGGCACGCTCTAAGCAACCATAATAAAATAAGCATTCATACTTCAGGTTTGCATGGGCTTTGCGCCAGGAACGGGCAATCAGATATAGCGATGATGGAAATAGGGATTGCCAAGGATCGGCGCAATTAAGACAATTGAAAACGTCGAGCGCGGGAAAATTCGCGCTACCCCAATGCGGAGGCGCAATATGAGGTTACAGGAGATTCTATCGGATATCCATGCATTGGAGGAAGACCTGCTTGATTTCGAGCGCAAGTATGGCATTCGTTCGGAAACATTCTATGCCGCTTATGCCGCGGGAGATGAGCCGGAGGATGACGCCTGGGTATTGGACTTTGGTGAGTGGGCGAGCGTCTATCAGACATGGCTGGAACGGCAAGCGGCCTATCGCAATGAAATCCAGCGCCGGCAGACTGGCGCCCATAGCCTGGCGGGCCTGATTCACTTCTCGGCATGACCAACACATTTCGCACACCAGAGGATTACGAGCTATTCCTGTACACTCTGCGGGATCGCCATGTCTTCATTCGCAATTCCTCACTAACGTTTGTCCGGCGAGGTGCAACTTTAGCGCGGATATCGGGTGAACTGCATTTTGATGAAGATATTCGACTGGTGGTTCGAGAGCGTCTGATATTCGATAGTCTTCCAATGACAATTGACGCATATGGGTATGAGATATGGCATAAAGAAGAGAAGCTATGTTGGTATGACTCACAGCCGCATCCAGATGATCCCTTGCTGCAAACGAACCATCCGCATCACAAGCATGTTCCCCCGAATATTAAAAAGAATCGCATACCTGCTCCGGATCTGAGCTTTGCACGCCCAAATCTGCCAGTGATCATCCATGAGATCGAGGCGCTTGTGAAATCACTCAAGACGCCAAAATAATCACAAGGAGCGTTCTCTATGCCCTTTTGTTCCTTCCGCCATCGCCCTTTCCTTCGGCGCCTTTGCATGCTTGGCGCATGCACGCTGTTGCTTGCCTTTGCGTCCTGGAGTTGGGGGTATCCTCCCTCGCGCGCGGATGTGTTCTTCCCGAATCCGCAGGGGTTCGTCACGCTCAAGTGCGATTTTCATATTCACACGGTCTTTTCAGACGGCAATGTCTGGCCGACCGTCCGCGTGGACGAGGCTTGGCGCGATGGGCTGGACGCCATTGCGATTACGGACCACATGGAATACTTGCCGCATAAAAATGATATTGTCACCACGGGCGCCCGTTCTTATGAAATCGCCAAAGGAACCGCCGAGGCGTTGGGCATCCTGCTCGTAAAAGCCGCCGAGATCACGCGCGCCGAACCGCCCGGCCATCTCAATGCGCTCTTTATCCAGGACATTCCCGCGATCAACCTCGCGACGCCGCAGGAAGCCGCAGAGGCCGCAGCCAAGCAAGGGGCATTCCTATTTTGGAATCACCCAGGCTGGAAACAGCCCGAACGCAAAGCGGTCTGGTACAAGGAACAGGGCGAGTACTTGGAAAAAGGATGGCTGAAGGGGTTGGAAATCGTCAATGGCCCGGACTATGAACCGATCGTTTACGGATGGGCCATCGAGAAGCATCTGACGCTGCTCGGCGATTCCGACGTGCACGGCTTGATCGCCGATGATTATTCCGGCGAAGACAACCGCCGCCCCATGACGCTGGTTTTTGCGAAGGAGAAAACGCTCGACGCGCTGAAAGAAGCCCTGCTGGAAGGCCGAACCGCCGTATATAGCAAGAACCAGCTTTTCGGCGCGAAGCAATGGCTCGAACCGCTCTTCCATGGTTCGATCTCGATCACAACTCCCAATCAAAAAATCAAAGGCAAAGGGCGCATCCTGGCGCAGATTCGCAATCAATCCGCAATCAACTTCGAACTGAAACGCAAAGGCGCCGCCGAAGAAGTCAGCGGCCCGGCAATCCTGCGCCTGCCCAGCGGCAAAACAGTTCTTTTCGAAGCGCGCGCGACATCCGACAAGCTATCGGGCGAAAAAACCGTCACGCTGCCCTATACCGTCACAAATCTTTTTCCCGCGCCCGGCGAAAATCTGACGATCGAGATCAAACTCCCAATCGTCTTTATTTCCCCAGCGCCTTGATCTTGACATTGCGGAACACAACCGGCGCGCTGTGGCATTGCAGGCCGACGACGCCTTCGCGCGACATATCCTTCAAAGCGGTCTTGTATTTGTTTTTCGTTCCGTCGGGATTCTTGCCCCCTTCGGTCCACTTGTCCAGGATCGCGTCATTGATCTGTTCGCCGTTGAGCGCCACAAGGATGCGCCCGCCCATCGCGACGATATACATCTGGTTCCATTCGCCGGCGGGTTTGAGCTTCGCCTTTGCAGGCACAGGTCCCTGGCAATCCTCCACGGCGCCGACGCCATGTTTCGGATCGGATTTTTCCGGAGCGATGCGGACTTCGAGAGCGGTCTCTTCCCATTCCTTCGGCTCTTTGCAGCGCAGGGAAACGCCGCCGTCGGATTTCGCGTCGCTTATGAATTCCATGCTCAGGGCGAAATCTCCGAACTTGTCTTTTGTCCAGATGCTGCCCTTGTCTTTGGCAGTCAGTTCATCATTAGCCATTGCCCATCCGCCGTCCTGAATTTGCGCGTTGGAAAGGTCTTTGTAGAAAAGCGGCTGCCAGCCTTCGTCGTTCATCGCCGAGGCGGCCATGTTGAACCACTGGGCAGACAGGGCGATCTCGGGCACGGACTTTTCCC
This sequence comes from Candidatus Sumerlaeota bacterium, assembly GCA_026398575.1. The sequence continues at coordinate 28,574 of JAPLSP010000137.1, forward strand.
AATTATATTCATACTCGGCGCAGACAGGGCCTTTATAATATTGCTTCTTCATCGCAGCGAGCATCGCCCAGGCGTCGCACGCGCCCGTTCCCCAGGGAACGTCGTGTCCGCCGTCGGACGCTTTGTCCAAGTCCTTGAAATGCATGCTGACGATGCGCTTGCCGTATTTCTGGATCGCTTCAACAGATACAACTGCCGAGCGCGGCCAGTGGCCTGTGTCGGCGCAAAAGCCCATCCGGCGGCTGCGATCCTTGAATGTGTTGTATGTTTTTTCCGGGTCCCAATAGGGAGACGGTTTGGGATGATTATGGAAGCCGACCAGCGTCTGATATTCCTCGCACAGCCGTTCGAGATAATCCAACTGATCGGCCTTCGGCTCGGTATTGACGGCTTCGATCCCCATCGTGTTGGCGAACTCGAATATCTTGCGCCATTCCGCTTCGTCCTTGGCGTTGACGACGCCGTAAGCGATCAGCTTGACGCCGGCGGATTTCAGTTTGTCTTTGACTTTGCGGATGGCGTCGCCGCTCATGTTGTGGTCGAGCTTGTCGCCGGAGTCTTTGCTGATCGTCTGTCCGGGATAGGCCTCGATGTACTTCATCCCCGCTTCAACGGTCTTGTCCACGGCCTCGAAGAAGGTGTATTTGTTGAAGGAATACGCCTGCGCGCCCACCTTCCATCCCAGGCCGTCGGCGCCTTTCATGTTAAGGGGAATCGCCGCAGCTGGGATATCCTTTTCCGGCTGGCGCCTGGCCGATGACGCCACGGCAGCGGCCTCTTCGGTGAATTTCGGTTCCTTGGTTTCGCCGAAGCCAGCATAGTACAGCTGCTTGATTTCATCTTCGGAAAGCGCGCGCTTCCAGACGGCCACCTCGTCTATCTTGCCATCGAAGGTGAAGTCATAGGGCGGCGCCTCTTTGGATGGACGGGCGCCGATCGTGACGGGCTTTCCCTGGCTGCTAAGCAGTTTTCCGGGGGCCTTTCCCGAGCTGACTTCCTTGCCGTTGACATAGAGCTTCAGGAGGCCCTTGCCCGTGTCGCAAACGGCCAACACGAATTGCCATTGGTCGTTGGGTTTGGCCTTGCTGTTGACGTTGATGGCTTTCTTGCCGTCGTCGCGGACATAGAGCCGCCAATAGCCGCCGCCCGACACGTCAATCGTGAGCTGTTCGGCGTCCGAGCCCGGCTGTCCTTTGGAGATCAGCGCCGCGCCATCAATCTGATCGGACGATCCTTTGGCCCATCCGCTCACCGTGAATGCGCCGCTCTTGGCGAAATCCAGAGCATCCGTATCGGGGATAGCAACGACGCTATTGCCTTTTTGAAACTCCACGCATTTGTTGCCTTCGGCGAAGCCTTTGAGCTCCACACCCCGGGATTTTTCCTTGGGATTCGGACCGGACTGTTGAAGGGCGCTGTCTTTCAGGTCCTGATAAGCGCCTTCATGCAAAGGCGAGGCTTCGGAGTCATCCTTCGCTTTGTCCTTGGTCGTTTTTTCCTGCAAGCGCCAATAGCCATCCGGTTTCATCTTTAGTACAGCCTGGGAATAGGCGCCGTCGGACGCGTCAGACCCGTCAGACGCGTCGGACAAACACAAAAAGGCGGCAAGCGCAATTGTCAGAGCTAGAAAGCGGTATCTCATGAAAAATCCCATCCTTTCCGGTATTCGCGGTGAATCCACTGATTGGCTTCGGGCACGTTGCTGACCTTCATCTGCTTGGCGTCCCACTCGATCTTCTTGCCGCAGCGCACCGCCAGATTGCCGAGAACCACCATCTCATTGAGCAGGGCGGAGTATTCGAAGTTGGAGGCCGAAGGCTTGCCGTCTTTGCATGAACGCAGGAAATCGCCCATGTGGTTGCTGTCTTTGACGCGCGGCAGGGTTTTGGGAATATTTTTCTGAGGAACAACATCCTTCATCACGCTCTCGGGGATCAGGCGCGGCGCGCTGCAATAAAAGTCGCATAAGATCACGCCCTTTTCGCCGAAGAACAGATGTCCGGCCTCGTCATTGAGCTTGCGGTCCGCCTCCAACTCGTGCGGATACGGCGGCCGCTTGGGGCCGTCGTACCAGACGGCTTTGACAGGAGGCAGATTGCCGCGCGCCGGGAAGCGATAAATCAGGATGGACCAGCTTGGGGCGGTCTCGTTATTGACGGGCGAGGTGATCGGCTCGACGCTTTCGGGCGCGCCCAGATCGAGCGCCCAGAATCCGGCGTCCATGACGTGGCATCCGATATCGCCGAGGGCGCCGCAGCCGAAGTCCCACCACCCGCGCCATCTGAAGGGGCAATAAGCGTCATGATAGGGTCGTTCCGGCGCGCCGTTGAGCCAGAGGTTCCAGTCCAGATTCGCCGGCACGGGCTTCGCATCTTTCGGGCGGCCAATGCCCTGAGGCCATATCGGGCGATTGGTCCACCAGTGAATCTCGCGCACCGGGCCGATGACGCCGGCTTCGATCCACTCCTTCAGCATCCGCGTGCCTTCGCTCGAATGGCCCTGGTTGCCCATCTGGCTCATGACTTTTTCTTCACGCACGGCCTTGAGCAGTTGGCGCGTTTCCCAGACGTCGTGCGCCATGGGCTTCTGGACGAAGACGTGCTTCTTTTTGCGGATGGCGTACATCGCCGCCGGATAGTGCGTGTGGTCCGGCGTCGAGACGGTGACGGCGTCAATCTGGTTGTCCATCTCGTCGAGCATCTTGCGGAAGTCTGTGTATGTTTTCGCGTTTGGAAATCTCTTCGCGCCTTTGGCAAGATTGCCCGAGTCCACGTCGCATATCGCGACGACATTCTCCTTGCCGCAGTCGCCCGAGTCGCTGTCGCCCTTGCCCGTGACGCCAATGCAGGCGACGTTGAGCTTGTCATTCGGCGAGTTGCCCTTGCCCCAAAGGCGGCTCGGGATAATCAGCAATCCCGCGCCCGCCGCGCCCGCCTGGATCAATTTCCGGCGCGATAGATTCTGGCTCATCTTGCTCCTCCTATGATGATGGTCTTTGCGGTTTTTCTCTGAGCTGACACGGACTGGCACGGACCGGCACGGACTGACACGGACCGGCACGGACACTTGCCCTTGGGGGGCTTTGTCCCTTGGGTCCCTTATGTCCCTTGTTCTTCAGGCTTTGGACGACGGAACTTCCCAGCCTTTGCGGAATTCCTGTTTGACGAACGCATTGGCCTCCGGAACGTTCGTCACTTTCATGGCCTTCGGGTCCCACTCCACGGACTTGCCCGTGCGAATGGCCAAATTGCCCAAAAGCACCATTTCGGTCAAAAGCCCCGAATAATCGAAATTCGAACCGGCTTTGCCGCCCGTCTTGATGGCCTGAATCCAGTCATAGTAGTGATTGCCATTCGGAACGCGCTCGAGCGTTTTCGGGACGTTCGTCTGCGGCTTGACCTGGTCCATGAACTCCTGCGGATAAAGCCGCGGGCCGTTGCCGTAAGCGTCTTCGACGTAGAGCAGGCCTTTTTCGCCGTAGAAGAACTGGTAGAACTGGTTGAGAGGTTTCTTCTCCGGATGAAGCCCCTCGGGACGCGGCGGCTCATTGGGTATCTTCTTCTCCTTATCCTTGAAGCCGTCATACCACTTGACCTTGACGGGCGGGCGTTTGCCGCGCGCCGGGAAGTGATAGACGATCGTTGACCAGTTCGGCGCAGTCTCGGTATAGATTGCCGGATCTTTCAGATAATCGGGAGGCAGTTCGACTTCGATCTTGGTTGGGTAATCGAAATTCAGCGCCCAGAAGCCACAATCCATCGAATGGCAGGCGATGTCGCCGAGAGCGCCGCAGCCGAAATCCCACCAGCCGCGCCAGGCAAAGGGCGCGTAGGCTTTGTTATACGGACGCGCCGGCGCGCCGCCGAGCCACAAGTCCCAATCCATCCCCGCGGGAACCGGCATGACTTCTTTTGGGCGAGGGAGTTGCTGCGGCCAGACCGGGCGGTTCGTGTAGTAGTGGATTTCCTTGACATCGCCAATGACGCCGGCGCGCAGCCACTCGACCACGAGGCGTGTGCCGTCGCCCGAATGGCCCTGGTTGCCCATCTGCGTGGCCACCTTCATCTTGTTCGCCATCGCGATCATCTCGCGGGCTTCCCAGACCGTATGGGCCATCGGTTTCTGAACATAAACGTGCTTACCATGCGCCATCGCGTACATCGCGGCCAGGAAGTGCATGTGGTCCGGCGTCGAGACTGTCACCGCGTCAATCTGGTTGGCCATCTTGTCGAACATCTTGCGGAAGTCTTTGAACTTCGGCACGTTGGGATGCTTCTTAAACGCGCCTTCCGCCTTCTTGTCGTCCACGTCGCAAAGCGCCACGATGTTTTCGGTTTTCGAGCAGCCGTCAACGTCGCTGCCGCCTTTGCCGCCGCAGCCGATGCATGCGATGCGCAGTTTGTTTCCGGGCGAATTGGCGCCCGTGCCGCTGATGATGGCGGGCGCTTTGTTTTCCGCCGCAGCAGGTTTGGCGCCTCGGGGTTGTTGCGCGAGTAGGCTCGCGCCCGGCACGGCTGCCAACGCCGCTGCCGCGCCGACTTGAAGCAGGTCACGGCGGGAAAGATTTTTGCTCATTTTATTGCGCTCCTTGATAAGGTTGATGGTTCTTCATCTTATACTTTCAGCTTACGCTGTTTATTACCTCAAACTAAAAAGACAGCAAACACTGCCAGATATAAACGTATCCCCAAGCATCCACGTTTCCCCAAACCCGCTTCACCAGGTCGCGATCGCCCATGATCTTCGGGATCTCCTTGACCTTCTCTTCCCAGGGAATGCAGACGCCGGGCGCCTTGCGCGAAGAGCGCTTATGCAGCAAGTTGGATTTCGAAGCGCTGTCGGACTGGTCAGACCGGTCGGACGCGTCGGACTGGTCGGACCGCTTTGTCTGACTCCCCGCTGAGGAATAAACGCCATACTCTCTTGTGAAATCCGTCATCGCTTTCATGTTTTCAATCTTGGCCTCATCCTGGACAATCGCGCTGGCATCCATGATGTAAGCCCCCTCATGCGCCACGCCATCTATCACCTTCTTGCACCACGCCCGTACGTCCTGCGGCGAGCGATAGGCCAGCAGGAAATTAGGAATGCCGCCGCTGATGCAAAACTTCTTTCCCAGTTTGCGGCTGATCTCGAAAATATCGCCCTGGTCCGCGTGATAAACGATGCTTTTGTCGGGAAGCTCGGCGAAAGCGTCCATGTGCCGGTTCCAGTTGCCTTCCGCATAAAAGAGCGTCTGCCTCTTCTGCCGCCAGAGCTCTTCGATGATCGGCTTGACCGTTGGCCAATAAAAATCCTTGAATTGATCATGCGAGATGAACGGCACGCAGCCGCGATGCATCCAGTAGCCGATCGGGACGGTTCCGGTCGCGTCCGAGCTCCCCAGCGCCACCTGATACAAATGCGGCATCAGCGCCTCGCACGCCGCCATCACTTTGTCCGGCTGCGTCAGCAGGTCGTCGCACAATCCCACATATCCGCGCATTTTATCCGCGATGATGTCGAGTGGCGCCTTGAAGATGCCGGCGATGGCCGAGACCGTCCCCGACTCTTTGCGCAACCGCTCGGCCTGCGCCCCGAAGCCCATGAAGTATTGCAGCATCGCCATCCCGCCTTTGAGGAAAGACAGGTTGTTGCGATAAAGCCGATGGGGATCGCGCAGCGCGCCGGGATCGTCAAAGGGCAGAATATCGTTGACAACGCGCGGCAGCCAGACTTCATAAAGAAAGCCGGTCGGGTCGTCAATCAAGCGGTCGTATTCATCCTCGCGCATGAATTCTTTTCCCGGACCGGGCTCGAGATACTGGAAGCCGGTTTCGGGAGGCAGTTCGATTCCGGGCGCGGCGTAGTATTTGGTCCCGATGGCCTGCGTCAGGCCGGTCCAGACATAAACCATGTTTCCGACGACGGCGTCCCAGTCGAAATCGGCAGCGCATTTGCGCGCGGCGGCAAACGCCGTCTCGAAGTCGTGCGTCACCTCCTGCGCCGTATAGCCGGCGTATTTGGCGGTGAACTCGGCGACGAAGGGCCGGATCGGAACACGATCCGGCTGCTCATTGCGCATCGCCGTGGTGTAGCGCTTTAGTCGCTCTTGATAAAGTTTCTCCATATCGCGCGCTCCCTTCAGGGATATGCGGCCAGCGGCTTAACGACTTGGACTTGAGATATGGTTTCTATGAATAAACAAGGCTTCACTTGCGGCTTGAGTTCGTGATTCGAGGCTTGCGTTCGCACGTCCAGGATCGAAATGACTACATGAAAACATGGCCCCTCAAACACATGCGCGCCAAGGCGAATGCTAGATTTCCCGCCATTCATTGTCAAACGCCAAAAAGCAGCCTCGAACCCAAACCCCTGGCCGCCAGATGAAACCTCAAATCAAAAGATCAGCTTGGTTTCGTTCGGCGCCCGAAACCTACCGCCGCGATCCAAACTTGGGAATTGGATATTGGATATTGATTATTGGACATTGTGCGCTTCACGCGCCCCACTGCTTGAGCCGCTGAACCGACCGCTTGACGTTGTCCGGCCCGGCGATCTCGAGCGTCGTGGCGCCTTTGAAGCCCGCCTTCTTCAATGCCTTGACAATTGGCGGAAGATCAATGACGCCGTCGCCTAGCGCGATCACCGCCATACCGCAGCCCGTCATCGTGCCGCGCTTCGAGACCCAGTCAGCGGGGATGTCCTTCCAGTGCACGTGCTTGATGCGCGTGCCGAAGGTCTTGATGTAGTCGAGTGGCTCGGCGCCTCCCAACCATGAGTTGCCGGTGTCGAGACAAATGCCGAGATTCTTTTCATGCCCGAGCGCATCGAGCAAATCGCCCATCGTTTTGACGTTGTCCGTCACGGGGCCGTGCGTTTCGAGCAGCAGTTGGATCCCCAATTCCTCGGCCCACTGGATCGGCGTATAGAGTTTCTCGCGGACGGCGAAGATTCTTTCGGCGGGCGACATCTGATGGCCGAATTCCGTCTTCGGATCGCCTTCCGTCGTGATGACGTGCTTGATCCCGAGCAGCGCCGCCATGCGGATGGCCTTGATGATCTCCGTCGTGCCATAAACATCGGGCGCCGGCGGATCGAGCAGATTCGCATGAGCGCAAAACGCCGTCAGCGTGATGCCGGCGGCCTCCGTCATCTCGCGAATCTTTCCCGGATGCCCGTCGAGGCTGACCGACGCCGAAAACCCATACTCCACTCCCAGCGTCGCTCCGTCGTGATTATCCGTGATATCCGCATACCCAATCCCCATCTCCGCAATCGCCTGAAACTGCCGCCTCATCCCCGAGAACGGCTCCACAAGAGCAAAACAACCGATGAGCATAGGAACGTCCTTTCTGCGGTTTGTAAATTATATTCAGTAGCGAGGAGGCCAAGGCTCATGGCCCCAACCCCATAAAAAAATATCGCCTTTCGAATGCGCGCCATTCGTTGGATCATATAATATGTTTATCGAAGTCCCGACACAATCAATCAATTCCTGGTAATCAGGCTTCGTCACTCTCCAATCATCAACAAGATCAGGGCCTGCGCTGCTAATGACGAAATAGGTCCCAATTCCGCTATAGCTTTCACCTATTACATGATTGTGCGCATTATACATAAGGATAAGGTTCTGCAGCAGAGCCGCTGCTCCTTTTGCCGATGAAGAAAGGCTGCCGTGGAATGCTGGTCAAATACGCTGTTGGCGTTGTAAGTTTGGCCCATTCTGTAATTCCATATCTTTTATCAAAATCACAGGGAAAATGGGAGTCGCTGTAATACGCTTGCAGGGCGGATTTTATCGTTTGTATGTCAGCCTTGGCGCGTGCGACCTTGGATCGGATTCGCGCGTTGAAGATGTTTGGGACGGCGATCATCACAAGGATCACGCCAATCACGATCACGATGGCCAGCTCGATGATGGTGATACCCCTGCGCATGGAATCACTAAAGCGCTGCATGGCGTCTTTTTCCTGGACTCCGTAATCGCCATAGCCTAATCACCATCACATCTGTTGCAGCGGCAGCGGCGGCGACAGCGACGGCTTTCGGAAGGCGGCCCTGACATTAGGCAGATTCATGAATACGAGCAACAGAATCGGATAGGCCATGCCAATACATACGCCACCCAGGCCCCCAATGGCCCCGCCCACGGCCCCCGCCGCTTCAGGGCCGCTGCGCCCGCGAGACTCGCGAAACAGCGGCTCAAGAACAAACACCCAATTGGCGACCATTCCGACAATGCCGGCCACAATGCAGTAGGCGCCATAGCCGATGGATACCCACCACGCCCAGGATTTCATCTTCAGCAAGCCAATCCCGGCAGCAATCAGCGCCACCGCCACTACCATGCCAACCGCCAGCGACCCTATCGTATACGTCCGGTACGCTTCATTTTCCTGCAGGATGCGCGCCACAGGATTGCCCGATTGATTTGGCATCCACAGAAAAGCCAGCGAAAACGGCGCGCACACCAGCCCCAGCCCGCCAAACACAATATTCAAGATTCCAAAGACCGTCACTACTGTCGGCCGCTGCATGATCAAAAAACTCCTTTGCCATGGCTGCTACATTCCCCGCTCCCCACACTCCCTCTCTACGTCGCCCTTCCTTGCTTCCGCTTCACACGCCACCAGGATGGTGGCGCTCCCAGTGTCTCCGCGTTAAAGCCTCCACGGCTCGCGCATCGCGCGGTTCATCATCCGCTGCGCCTGGTCGTCGCCCACAATCGTCTCTTTCGCCAAATCCCATTTAATCTTGCGTCCCGTGCGGATGCAGATGTCGCCGAGGTGACTGATGAAATCAGACTGGCAGGCGCTGTCAATGTCGCTGGCGGGCGTCGCGCGCGATTTGACGCATTCGAGGAAGTTCTTCTTGTGGTCGCGATGCGTGCCGAGATGAATCTCGTCGGGCTTGATGACGGATTTGAGGAGCGACTTGGGCTCGGCGTCAATCCCGCCGCGCCAGATGGCGACCCAGCCCTCCGTGCCGCGGAACGTGGTCCGGTCGCCACCGGGCGTGAAGGTGAAGGGCATGCCGTTCTTGAATTTTCCGCGCACGTCCCATGTTTTGATGGCGGTATAAAGCCCTTCGGTCGGGATTTCGCCGGTTCCCTCGTACTCGACCGGGATTTCCGGATAGCCCCAGTGCATGATGTCGAGCGGATGCGCGCCCCAGCCGGCGATAAAACCGATGGAATTGTCATAGATATGGTACGTGCCCAGTGAGGTGCAGCGGTCTTTCGTATAAGGCGACAGCGGCGCGGGCCCCAGCCACATATCGTAGTCGAATCCCTCGGGAACAGGAATGGGTTCGGTCGAGCCTCCCGAAGCGCCGGCGGGGGCGATGACCTCAATGGCTTTGATCTCGCCAATGCGGCCATTGCGCACGAGCTCGCAGCCAAAGCGGCACTGCAAATTATCCGAGCGCTGCTGCGTGCCATACTGGAAAATCCGCCCATAGCGATGAACCGCCTCGCGCAGCGCCTTGTTCCATTCGATGCAGATTCCGAGCGGCTTTTCGACGTAGATATCCTTGCCCGCCTTCACCGCGGCCAGCGCGATGGGGACGTGCCAGAGGTCATGCGTCGCGATGACGCAGGCGTCAATATCGGGCCGCGCCACGGCTTCGCGGAAGTCGTTGAACTTCATGACGCCTTTGAAAGAGCCTTGGTTCCCGCGCTTGGCGTAGGCGGCCTCGATCTTCTTGGCGCGGTCCTCGCGGCGGTCCGTGAACGGATCGCACACGGCAACGCTCTGATCGAGATCAAGCCCCAGGAAATGCCCCATCAGCCCGCTGCCCTGCCCGCCGATGCCGATGTGGCAGACCGTGACGCGTTCGCTGGCCGGCGGAATCGTGCCCTGCCCCAGCGCGGTCGAGGTGATGACATAAGGGATCGCAAACGCCCCGGCGCCGGCCGCCGCGGCGACTTTGGCGCCCTTCTTGAATAGTTCACGTCTTGAAATGGATTGCTTTCTCATGATCCTCATCTCCTATGTGCGATATTTTCTTGAATCAATTCTCTTTCGCGCCGTCCAGCGCAAATCTGAATTTTTCACGAACAGCGGCATTCAGACTGCGAATCAGCAAATCAACGTCGGTCGAAGGATTGCCTGCGCCGCCGCTTGTCTTGTGTTGTTCTCTGCAGAATTCTGCATTTGCCACCGCAACTGGAATCAGCTTCAGCAAGGAAGCAGATGGCCTGTCTCCTTTCTTATACCCACTCCAAAAATGCTTTAGCTTTCTTATGACATCATCCGAGCTAACAAAAGGCGCCATTGTACGTTGATAATGGATTAGCAACCAGAACTCAAAACTGGGATCGGAGATGGCGAATTTGATCTCGCTGTGCTTGCGCCGTTGTTCTGCTTGGCGCGCGATGGCGCGCCTCGCGTCATGAATTTTTTCCAAATCAAACAGTACCCAAACCTCATCATACGGCGCATAGCGATTGCTCTTCCGCGATAGTTTCAATTGAGTATCGCGCATCTCAATCGCCCTATTCAGCAGGGTAATCGGATCAGTTCCTTTGGGATGCACGATCTTCACATCAACCGTTCGAAGATGAAATCGCCTTCTCAATTCATCGAAATAATTCGGCTCGGTTTTTTCTCCTTCAGTCAAAATCAGAAACGTCTTGCGCGAAATCTCAATCCCAGGACGAACGGCTCTGCGACGGTAACGCTCGAAATCATGGAGGGATCGGCTGCGCGGAGTCATAAGGCCAAACCTTTAGGAATAAATGGAACTCCTCCATAGCGGCCGACCAAATATCCCTTCATGAGCGCTTCGCCCTTGCGAGGCTGATAATCCGTCAGCGGATATAAATCCGTAGCGCCTGATGGGGCTTTTTCCGTGAACCAAACCTGATCGCGGCGCAAAAGCGACACATCAAGGAAAACGGGATTATGGGCGGTAAATACTATCTGTGCGCCCAAAGGATTCAATTCCCTGGAAAATATCATTTTAATGAGTTCAATGATCAGCAGCGGATGCAAACTCGCGTCAATTTCATCAATGAAAACCACGCGGCCATGATCCAAGATATCCAGCCAGGGACCCAGCAACGCAAAGAAGCGATGAGTGCCAGCCGACTCTTCATCCTCCGCAAATTCAACCGCTTTGTGTCCATTCTTTTGATGGAGCAAAATGACTCTTGTGATTTCCGCAACGACTGCTTCCGGCCCAAACTCATCAAGCGCCTTTTTGAAGACGGAAGAAGAAAGGCCATTCTTTGTATCCTTGACTGCATTTTTTTGTCTTTCTGTTCGGATGCCTGCAATACCCAAATCAGCGTACTGGAGAAGACGAATAATCCGATCCCGATCTCTCTTGTTCGTTAGCAAGCTAGCGGTATAGGCGCCGCTCAGGGACGATTCCGCGCCTAAAAATAGGAATCGCAAAGAGCTTTTGAACCAACTGTAAATGGGTTTCATCTGCGGGTGATTGAATTGGGATGACATTGATAGGAACAGGCAGTTGTCACGGGTTTTGGCTTCCAAACTCGAATCTCGTTGAAAATGGGCCGCCGATGTATCCCATTTGTAAGCGCGTTTCTTTTCGTCATAGAGGCGTTCGTACCAGCGCTGCGGTTGGCCTTTGGGGAAGGCTATCAGGTACTCCTCCAGCACTCGTTTGGAATCTAAAGCCATGCCGAAGACATAACGTGTCCCATCGGCGACAAACGTCATTTCGAATTCACTGGGCTTTGATGCGGATGAGGCATCCAGCTTAAACGGCACAATACCCGTCGGATCATCCGGTTCGAGTTTGATCGCTGAGTGTTGTACAAACTGAGATGCAAATCTTATGGCATTGATAAGGTTGCTTTTGCCCGAAGCGTTCGCGCCATAAAGAGCGGCCCCTTTCAGATATTTAAGCCCTGCTAATCCAGGCAATTGATGATCAATGACATTTTCAGGAAGCTCTTTATCGGCATTGCTTGCTACAAGGGATAACGTCTGCGTCTCCCGGATGGAGCGAAAATTGGCAACTTGAAATTCAATAAGCATCGAATTTTTCCTATAAAATCATATCTTAATTTGCAGACTTTTTACAAATTTCGATTTGATTTTACATTCTAATGGCAATGACAGCAAGAAAAATCGCATGGAACAGATAAATAAACTGCTTTTGCTTGCCAGTTATTTCAAATCCGCAAAGCTCTTCCATTCTCCCTCCAGCTGCTCCTTGTCCATTTTCCCCGCATGAACCAAAATGCGGTAGCGCAGCGTCAGGGTTTTTCCGGCGGCGAGGGTGAAGGGCTCTCGGAACAGAAATGCAGGCTCAAAGAACGGCATGTTCTGGAAGTAGCTCCAGGACGTGGGATGGCGCGGGTTGGAGGGGTGATCGAAGATGCTGACGCCGCCAACTACGCCTGTTCCATTCGACTCGCTCGTTGCGCCTGCAGCCGCGCCCGTTCCGCTCGCGCCGCCGGCCGCGCCCGCTGCGCCTGCAAATTCGCCGGTGAAATCAACCCAGCGCGCGGGTTTGCCGTGGATGTTTTTTTCTCCTTCGGCGCCTTCGCTGTTGATGCCGGTGAATTTCTTCATTGTCTCCGCCAGGCGCAGCCCCAAGCCCGCATAGCCGCCGTAGCCGACGCCTTTCTCTTCGCCCACAATTGGCGTGCGGTCGAGTTTCACTTCCTCGGCGCCGGCGGTGAAGTCCGAGCGCCAGTCAATCCGGTAGCGCCCGTCTTTGTCCGGCGCGCTGATGGCCAGCGTTCGCTTTTCCGTCAGGAGCGCAGGCTTGTCGGAAGGATGATAGGTGAGCATCATTTCGATCTGCGCAGAGGAATCTTCCTTGGGAGTGGCCTTGACATCCACCAATTCCGTCAATCCCTGCGACAGGCCCGTCTTCTTGTCTTCCTCCCAGTAGTTGAGGCCGTTGATGAACTTCCACGAAAACCAGAGCGCGCGGTGCCAGACGTGATCGGCGGGGCGCAACGCGGTCAGCGGCGTCCCATCCGGCAATCCCAGCGGATGAATGTAGGGTTTGCCTTCCTCTTTTTTGTAGTTCAACTGCCAGACAACGCGGTTGTGGTTTTGCAGCGCGAGGACAGCGTCCGCCTTGTTCCAGCTCAGTTTCATTTCTTTCGGAAACGGCGCGACGGTGGGCTGGGCAGCCCCCGTCGCTCCTATCTCGCCGTTCGCTCCCTTGGCGGCGCTTGGACTGCCCGCCCCGCGCTTTTCACTCAGATTGAAGATGCCCAACTCGCGGATGGCTGGACTGAGGCCGTAGTAGCCCGTGATTTTCAACGTCAGTGTTTTGCAGACCGACGGCGCGAAAGCGGCAGTGAAAAGATTATTCTCATATTTGGCGCCCTTGATGGTCTTCACCACCTTGTCGTCGCAGAGAATTTCAAAATCCTTCGCCGCATAATCCTGTTGCTGAAAGGCCATCATGCTGATGGCGGAAACGAGCGTGGGTTGCTTGAACGTGACGCGATAGATATAGAGAGGCTTGTTGTTCTCCTCGTCCCAATAGGTTTTGGGATTTCCGTCAATGCCCGCCTGATCTCCGCCGGCCTGGCCGTCTTTTTCCAAGTCGTCGGGGCTGTCGGCCTTGGCGCCGAGGGCCAGATTGGTCAAGCCTTCCAGTTTGATCGGCCCGGTGGGGATCGTCAACAGCGCATCGGCCTGCGCGCGAATGTCGGGATTGGCGCCGCTTGTCTTGACTTTTTCGAGCGCCGCTTTGGCCGCGGGCTCCGAGGACCCCAAAGCAGAGGCGATCTGAATCACCGCCAGCGCCGCTTCATCCGTCACTCCCGCTTCATCCAGGCTTATGAGCGCCATCTGGAGGGTGGACGCCGTTGGCGCCGCGCCCAGCGCGCCGAGCAGGGCTTTCTTATCCTCGGGACGCGCCGCCAGCGCCAGCGCGTCGCCCAGCAATTTCGACATCTGGTCGGGCGCAAGGCCCTTGGCGTTCTTCGACAGATTCGCGAAACTCCGGAGCGCCAGCGCCTTCAAGGCCGGATCGTTTTCCACGCGCGCCACGCCGAGCAGATCCTCGAGCGGCGAGGCGTCGAACCAATCGGCCAGCGCGCGCACGGCGGCGTTGCGCACGACGGGGTCCGGGCTCTTGAGCGATGCGCGCACCGCGCCCAGCGCCTTGTCGCCGCCCAGCAATCCCAGGACGCGCAGAAGCGAGCCTTGGGCGGCAGGAGCGGCGCTTTTCATCGCTTCCATGATTGGCGCCACGGCCTTATCCGCGTCGCCCGCGCGGCGGCAGACGGCGGCCAAAGCATTCTCAATCGCGCGCCGTTCGCCTTCGGCGGCTTTGCCCAGCAATGCGATCATCGCGGGCGCGTCCTTGATATCCGCCAGATCGCCCAGCGACTTGGCGGCTTCCTTGCGCGTCGCGGCGTCCGGGTCTTCGGCGGCTTTGAGGAAAACCGGAACCACCGCGCGCGCGCCGCGCATCACAAGCGCCGCCATCAGTTCGCGCCGGACGGCGGGATCGGATTTCGGGATGAGATCGGCCATCGCGGTCTCAACATCCGCGCCCTTGATGCGCGCCAGACTTGCGCGGATCGAGCGCTGCGCGTCGGCGTCTTTGGCCTCGGCGGCCATCTTCGCCAGCATTTCGATGGTCGAGACGTCGCCCAGCGCGCCCAGCGCTTCGATGGCGGAGCGGCGGACGTCGGGATTGTCGCTCTGGGCGGCCTTGCTGACGGCAGGCAGCACGCTCTTGTCGCCGCATTGCGCCATCGCGCCCAGCAGCGGCGCCTGAATCGCGGGCTGGAAGGAGGGCAGTTTTCCCGCCAGCGCGGCGAGAATTTGTTTGTTCGCGACGGCGGGCAGGCAGCGCAACGCCGCTTGTTGCAGCGCGGGGTCCGCGCCCGTCAACGCGTCCATGACCAGCTTCGGCGCCCTGTCCTTGTGCGTCTCGACCAAACCTGGAAAGGCCGCGATACGGACATGCGGCGGCATTCTCCGTGCGGACAAGTACTCGTAAGCGGCAGTTAACTCCGTCACCTGCTTATCGCCACGCGCGCCGTCTGCACGAAACCTTTCCGCGCTCTGAAGCCACGCGGAAGCCACTGATGTGGTCGGCGACGTGTCATATTGACCGCGCAAGATCATGACGGCTTCGTATGTGCCTATTTTCGCAAGAGCTTCGACCGCGGCATTGGCGACCTGCGCATCCGCGTCCTGAAGGCGTCCGGCGATCAGGGCCAAGGACTTCGCGTCGCGTCGCTCCCCAAGCGAATTGATCACCCCCACGGCCATTTCGCCTTTCGCAGTGATAAGAGCATTATCCAACGCCGTCGAGACTTCTTCTCCCGGCATCCGTTCGAGGGCGAAGCGGGCAAAAAATCCCAGGTCTTTATCCCCCAGCAGCGCGATCAGCGCGGGGATTTCGGAAGAGGAAGCGACCAGCGACAACTGCCAGCACAAGATTTTTTTGCAGTCCGGCGTAACATCGTTCTTGCCCAGCATCGCGACCATCTTTTCCGCCAGCGCTTTGCGTTTGGCCGGATCGGGCGCCGAAGCGCTGACGAGGTATTCAAACGCGAGCACTGCCTGGCGGCTTTGGCCGAGCTTATATTGCGCGATCGCTTTCAACGCGTCGTCGGGATTGAGATTCGCGGCGGATGCGGCGGGCGATGCGCTTGCGGAAGCTTGAACGCCGGCGCCGGAGGCAGGCGCCGAAGGCCAGGCGGCGGGCGGATTCATCGTGACGGTGCCCGTGGCCGCCCATTCGACGCCGCGCGTCATCAACACGGTCCATGCGGCGTTTTGCATCACCTTGGTGTCATGCCCCAGGATCAGATTGAAGCAACGCCCCTTGCCGAATTCAGAGCAATGCGCCACCGGTTCATCCTGGCCCGACTCGCCCGGGTCCTTGGCCGAAAGCGCCCGGCATAGGATATGCGCCGTCGGCTGCATTTGCGCGCGGCGCCATAGTTCGTCGGTGATCCAGAAATCCTGGAGCCCGCGCGTGATGGGATGATCTTTGTCCGCCATGACCACTTTAAATTCATGCTGTTTGCCGTGGTGAGTTTCCTTGCCCCACGTCGAGCCGGCCATCTGCTGGAATTCGGGCCATGATATGAAAGTAGCAGCGGCAGCGTGAAAAAGAACGAAGCCTTTGCCGCCGCGCACGAAATCGAGAACCGCCTTTTCGACATCAGGGCCCCAATCCCGCTCATCGGTTTTCGGCCAGTTCGACCAGTTGCTAATGATCACATCATATTTAGCGAGCGAAGCCGCGTCGAGCTTGGCGGGCGGCTCGGTCACATCCACCGGCACGGCGAAGCGCCCGTTGTCCTCGAGAATTTTCTTGAGCGCGGGCGTCGTGGTTTTCCAGTCGTGATTGTTGCGCCCGCTCAGGATCAGGACCTTGACCGGCGCGCGCTCGGCGGCATATAGCCTCTGAATAGCCGTTGATGAGAGCAATGCCATCATCGCCAGCATGGCAATCCATCGAAAAAACTTGTAGTTTGTCATGAGAGTGTTCTCCGTTTCGCAGCGGGATATTTACCTGTCCTGATTTATATATGGGTGGAAACTCAGATTTACTAGAATCATAATAATCGCTAATATGAAAGCGAAATAAAAAGAAGCCAGCATTATGAATTGCTTGGGCGTTTCTTCACGTATGATAGCATAGCCTCTCATGAAAAGAACACCTCTGCGCAATCCTCTCAATAGTGAATGAATGCCAATGATGACACAACTAATCAATACAATTGCGAGTTCTCCGCCGAGTAGCTGTTTGTGAAACATTACATTGCGAATCGCTATATAAACTAGCTCGCCCAACAATAAGACAGATAGGCATTTGCCAAAATAATCCGGCTTTGTTTGCTGTTTAGACGCCATATCTAAATATGGCCTGCTTTCCTCTAGGCTTCCTCGAAGACAGTTAGCTTTAATGCCGTGGCCAGTTCTTTGAGCGGTTCTTTGACATCGCCATAGACGGTCACGCGATGCCAGGCTTGCCAATGCTTCATCAGCTTCTCGATGTCGCCCTTGACTTCGCCCACCAACTGGCTGCGGCAGCCGCGCTCCGAGTCGTAATTGCCCGCCGATTTGGCCTGATGCATCACCAAATACTTGCCCATGATCCGGAAGGACGTTGTCATATACCCTTCGGGCATGAACGACTGCACGCAGGCGCCGCGCGGATCGCGGTTATGCAGCGTGCGGATGTGGAACGGGCTGGATGGGCGGTCGCTCCCAAGCATCTTGGTTGGCGCCATGCAATGCGCGTAGATGATGTGGTTCGTGGCGGTGTCGAGCGTCGGGTCCGAGACGAATCCGGCGCGGCCCGTCAGCACGCGGCAGACGACCATGGCGAAGGCGTCCTGAATCTGCGCCTCGCAGACGCCGTGCTTGCCTTCGTCGAGCAGTTCCGTGAACCCGAGGCACGGATAGGCGGAGAGTTTGCCAGCGCTGAAGCCTCCGAGGCAATTCATCGTCACGGTGTCGGACTTGTATTTTTCCAGCAGTTTGCGCGTGGCCAGCGCGACGCGCGCCGAGGCGCGGATCGCTTCGGGCTGCGCCTCGACGATTTTCCGCGCAGCCTTCATCCACTGTTCGGCCTTGGCGTTGGCCGCGTCTGCATCCACCTCTTTGCAGAGGTCGCTGAATTCATCGAAGCCGACATGCGTGACCTTCGCTCCGAAGTAGTTTGCTTCGCTCCCGGGTTTGTCGCGCGCGCCCACGACGAGGATACGGCTTTCCTGAATCCGCTTGAGCACGTCGGCGATGCTTGACAGCTTTGGCGCATCCTCGGCGCATTTTTGCTCGCCGGGCGCGCGGTAGGTTTTGCGATAAACGTCCCACGCTTCGGCGGCGAATTGCTCGGCGGTCAATCCTTTGCGCTTGACCTGCGCCAGGCAGCGCGCCACCGCCACCAAATCCTCGTCGCGCGAACTCGAGACGCTGACCACCGGTTTCTTGGCCTCGGAGGCCCACGTGGTTATCTGAAGGAACGGAGCGCAGCCGCCCAGGATATAATTGGCGAGGATCATCGGCTTGCCCCACTCGGCCACCTGCCTCGCCGCGGCGCCGCTCCCGCCCAGCGTCATCAGATAGGCGATCACGCCGTCCACGCGGTCCTTCTCTTGCAAGCCGGCTTGCACGGTGTTGAGGCGCGAGGAGAAGAAAACGAACTCGACGTCCGGACAGCCTTTGACGAGCTTGTCGGTCAGCTCTTTTTCGCGCGGCTCGGGATTCCATCCCGGCCAGGGCCAGTTTTCGTTGGGTTTCGGGTCCGAGAGAAAGAAAACTGCGACGCGCGGCTTGGGCGCAGCGGTTTCGTTTTGCGCGCGCAGGGATATGCTCATCCCCGAAAGCGCCAGCGCGGCGGCTCCGCCTTTCAGGAAATTTCTGCGGCCGAATGACGCGGGACAGCCGTGGCAGTGATGATGGCAATGGGATGGGGGCATTTTTGGTGATGAGTCCTTTGTGGATGATGGCTTGGGAGGGACCTAAGGGACGGAAGGGACCCAAGGGACGGCAAGGACACGAATCCACTAGATCGCGCAGGCCCGTCCCCGCCCCCGGACCCCTGACCCCCCGCCCCCCGCCCCCTGACCCCTGCTTTACATGATGAGTTTCTCTTCTTTTGCGTCGAACTTGATTTTCTTTTCTTTCAGGTGCGATTGCATGCCCATGATGAGAGCGGTCTGCGTGTAGTAAGCCAAATCCATCGGGCTGGCTACCGGGCCTTTACCCTCGCGGCATGCGGCCAAAAACTTATCCCAGAAATCCGTGAAGTCCTCGCCCTTTTCGATGGGGAAGGTTTGCGCCTTTTTGCCTTTGGCATCGCGATTGGGCGTGAAGACGATTTCCTTCTTCGTGAAGGTTAGCGTGCCGTCCCAGCCACGGATCACCGGCGCGCGGCTGCACGAAGGCGCTGGCGAATCGCCCGTGCCCTGATAGTCATTGTTGAGCGTGCCCATCAGCGAGACAGTGATGTCTTCGGGATAATCAATGATAAGGTTGAAGGAATCCGGCACTTCGCGCAGTTTTTCTTCTTTCCATCGCAGGATGCCGCCGGTGGCCACGACTTGCGAAGGCCACTTGACACCCAGCATATAGACCACCGGTGTGTAACAGTGCGGATAAACGTCCGTCACCGGCCCGCCGGCATAGTCCATGAACAACCGCCAGCGGAAGAGGCGATCCACGCTGAAGGGCTGCTTGGGCGAATCGCCAAGGAACGCGTCCCAATTCAAGTCCGGTCCCGGCTGCGCCTTCGGATCGTCCACCGGCATGCCGCGTTCGCCCCAATCGCCCGCGCGGAAGAAACCGGCTTCGGCTTGCGTGGGTTTGCCGATCAGGCCGTCCTCGATCAGCTTGCGCGCCTGCGACCACGCCGAGCACGACATGCCTTGCGTCCCGGTCATCAGCAGCGTCTGCGACTTCTTGGCCGTCTCGCTGAGTTCTTTCATCAGGTCGAATTGCCGCCAGTGCGTCAGCGGCTTTTCGCAATAAACATGCTTGCCCGCCTTCAGAGCGGCGATGGCCTGCGGCGCGTGATGGTGATCGGGCGTCGAAATGACGACCAGGTCCACCGCCGGATCGGCGAGCAATTCGCGGTAGTCGCTGTATTGCTTGCCGCCCCCGCCGGCTTTCTCGGCCATCTTCTTCATGCGCGGGCGGTACATGTCGTTGAAGGCGACCAACTCGATCGGCGCCTTGCGCTGCTTTATCAGCCAATTCAGCGCGCCGAAATGAGCGTTCGAGCGCCCGCCGCAGCCGATGAGGCCGACGCCCATCTTGTCGTTGGGGCCGAAGGTCTTGGCGAAAAGCCCCGAAGGCCGCGTCATCATCGCGCCCGCGGTCAGGGCGCCGGCGGCGCCTAGAAATTCCCGTCTTGTCGTGGTCATGATTTTTTAGCTCCTGAGGGGGATGGGGGTGGTGCTTGTGGACTGACACGGACTTACACAGACTGGCACGGACTGGCACGGACGGACACGGACCTAGCTTTAAGGATTTCCTTTGGGTGGCTCAGGCTTCTTCGACCAGTGTCAGGCCGAGCTTCTTGCAGAGGGCTTGGGCGTGCGGTTTCAGGTCGCCGTAGAATGTGACGCGGTGCCAGCCCATTTTGTAGTTGGCGGTCAGCTTCTCGATGTCGCCAATGACCTGCCCGGCCAGCTTTGTGCGGCAGGCCATGTCGTTATCAATGTTCTCGACGGCTTTGGCCTGGTGGAAGAGGACCTGCTTGGTCGGCGGGTCAATCCACATCGTTGTCGTCATGTATCCGGACGGCAGCAGCGATTGCATCGAGGCGCCTTTGCGGTCTTCCGAGTGCGTCAGGATGCGATAGGGATTGCTGGCGCCTTTGGGTCCGAACGCCTTGGTCATCGCGACGCAATGCGCGTAGATGATCTGGTTCTTCGAGGTGTCAATGACCGGATCGGAAATATATCCGGGGCGTCCGCCCGACATCGCGCCGCCGACCAGCATCGTCAGAGAGGAACGGGTGTCGGCCTCACAGGCGCCGATCAGCCCGTCGTTATTGAGCTGACAGAATCCCAGGCATGGGAACGATTTCAAGTGTCCCTGATAAAAGCCGCCGAGGCAATTGATCGTGATGCCGCGCGCGCCCTGCTGATCCATCAAGCGCTTCATCGCCCCGTACATGCGGCCGCAGCCTTCAATGGTTTCGCGGGTGGGACCGTCAATCTTCTGCGCTCCCTGCATCCAGCGCGCGGCGAATTCCTCAGCCGGGCCTTGCGCTGCTTGCTCGTAGGCCTCGGCGATCTGCGGGAAGGGGACCGCGACCAGCGTCACGCCGAACATTTCTTCAGTCGCCTTGGCGAAGGCCGTATTCAGAGTGGCGCCGACGACGAGGATTTTCGTACCACGCACGCGCGCAAGCGCTTCATCCAGATTGAGCGGCGGCAGGGGATCGTCTTTGCAGGTTGAGCTGAACGCCGAGCGCGTTGCTTTGTGGCGGGCCGCGCGGCAGGCGGCCACAAAGTCTTCCGCCGTTTTGCCCGGCTGCTTGAGGAGGGCGAAATTGCGGGCCGACTTCACGATGTCTTCGTCGCGCGAAGAACTGACCCAGTCCACCGGCTTGCCGCTGCCAACGATCTTGTACAGCTCGGTCAGAAATTTGCCCGAGCCGCCATAGAGATTATCCACTACAAGCGTCGGTTTGCCGGTCGTGCTGAGCTTGACGATGTCATTAGCCCAGCCCAAGCCTTGAATGCAAATCATGTAGCCGTCCACCTCAGCGCCGGCTTCGATGAGTTTTTTCGACTCTTCGGGCTTGTTCATCAAGACCGCCGGCAGGAACTCGATTTCAGGGCAGCCGTTCGTCAGCGTCGCGAGCATCTGTTTGCGGCGGGCCTCGAAATCGTAGCCGATATTGGGCCAGATCGGCTTGTCATTTGGCGTTTCGCAGAAGACAAGGCGGATCTTGGGGCGTTCGGTTGGGGCTTTGCCGCCCAACGTTGCGCACGATGTCAGTAGCGCGCACGACGCTCCGCCGGCGCAACAGGCGCACATCGAAAGAAACTTGCGGCGATCCATTGAACTGCGGTTTTCGGTTTCCGGTTTTCGGTTTCCGGTTTCCGATTTTCGGTTGTCGGATTGCGGATTGCTCATGGGCTGGTTCCTTTCGATGTATGGATCGCTCTTCGCGGTTTGTATTACTTTCCCAGTCCGTCTGCCCAAGCTTTGTAGGCATCGGCAATTTTTGCTTCTTCGATTTTGCCATCCCATAGCGCCACGCCATAGCGCAGCGAACGGAGTATGCCTTTCTCAAGGACAAACGGCTGCACATCAAGGCTGATGGTTCCCGAGAGATAGGCGACCGGCTCCTGCATGGTGAACCACGACGGTGGACGCGGATTCTTTGGGTCATTGAACATAGCCACGGTAACCGGCTTGCCCTCGACTGGCGCCGTGTAGGCGCACCATGCAGGGCCGTCAATATTCCATTCCGACCGCTTGGGATCGCGCCGCACGCCGGGCTTCCTGTCGGCGTTGAAAAATGTTCCGCTTTTGTCCATGGATTGCACAAACCGCATCCCGAGGCCATGATAGCTCGCGCCTGTCAACGCTACAGACGTTCCAGTTTCGATATGAAAGGTTGTCCGCCACGTCAGTACTGTCGCAGAGTTCAACATCGAAGCATGGACTGTAATCTCGCGATTTTCCTTCAGGACCGGCGGCGCGCCCGGAGTCGTCGTCCAATCGATAAAACCATAGGGGATCCACCCCATGCAAAGCATTTGCACGCGAGTCATCTGCCAACCGCACTTGGGCGTTTCTGACCAAAAATCCACGCCATTGACGTTGCACGCGAACATCAGTCCATGGTGATGCAGATGATCGGCCACATTGTCGCGCAGGATATTGACGCCCGAGGGCGTGCAGAGTGTGCGGACATAAGGTTTGCGCGGGACATTCTTCGTCACATATTCGAAAAAGACCCGTCCATCGCGCATCGCTTGGGTAATACCCGTTTCCTCATTCAGCGTGATCGTTGTCTCCGCATTCGCTGCAATAGCAAGGTTGACCGCCAAGGCGCATATCACCGCGCGCGCACACACTCTCGCAAGCATATATACCCTCCCACGCGCCTGCATTTTACATTTCTCATTTCTCATTTCTCATTTTTCATTTCTCATTACGCAGTTATTCATCCCGCCCAAAATAAGGAAGGCCGCTATCACCCCCAGCGGACCATGAATATTTGTGCGAATTCGAGTCATGGTCATCTTCCCAGGAACTGCTTATTCGTGGCCAGGATATCGCCTCTTGAGATTGTCCCGTTAGTTGGATCGTAGATCAGCTCCAAACTGCCCTTATAGCTATCCAAGGCCACCCAATCTATTGCGGGACCATTGTTATTGTGGTCCAGCCAATCGTTGAGACAATCCGGCCCACAGGCGCCGATGATATATGCGAGGTTGTTGGGACCGCTCATCAAACCGGCGTTCCAGATGCCATAGTTATAAGGATCGGCCATCCCGGTTCCCGTTTTGGGGAAGTTGGACGCTTTCCAGGGAGTCAAAATAACAGAGGTTATATACGCCACCGGCGTGGTCAGCCTGCACCAATCCACATTTTCGTTTGTGCCGCCGGTATCCGGCATATAGGCATTGTTGTCCACGCGATAGGCTTCCAAAGCGATCTTATAAGAGCGCATATCGGCCTTGCAGCGTGTAACCTTCGAGCGCGTCTGCGCTTCGAGGAAGTTGGGGATGGCGATCAAGGCCAGAATGGCGATGATCGCGATGACGATGAGCAGTTCGATGAGCGTGAACGCCCATTCGGAACGGTGAAATGAATGAGTACTCATTGTGCTCTCCTTTTGCTGCGAATTTAATATTTGAGTAATTGGACAAGGATTCACCGCGAAGGTCCTGACCACAACAAACCAGAGATTACAACATTTGTGTCAGCTACGACTCGCATTGGCTAACCGCCTTTGCCTGCGCGATTCCTGGATTTCGGACTGTAATTCCTCAGGACTTATGGCATGTTCTGTTTTAATGATGCGATCCGCAGCGGAGAAAAATCCCGCTATCCTACGTTTCTCGATCGCGGAATGAATCAGATCCGTGATTCCCTCCTGTGACAGCAGGCCATCCCGAGCTGCCTCTTGAATCAAGTCCTCCGGCATTTCCAGATCCACATGCACAACAGCCATATTTTTCTCCTTCCGCAACCTGCCAATTTTTAAGTAATCTTAGCGGTATCGCAGGCGTATTTATCGGGATTATCCACAGCGGAGAATCAGCTTGCCAGCAATCCTTTTAGATACTTTATGCTCCGCTCGGCCTCATCCACCGTTCCGCATTCGACGCTCATGACGATGTCGCGCGGGGTGCGGCGCAAAACCTCGACCACCTTTTTCCAGTCAATCACGCCTTCGCCGCACGCGCAGCCCACCGCCGTGCCGGTGACTTTGCCGCGCTCGGCTTCGGCCTGCTTTCCGGGAATCTCCTTGGCGTGGAGGTGGACGAGCCGCCCGCGCACGCGCTCGAGCCAGGCAATCGGGTCGTGGCCGCACAGGTAGCTATTGCCGGTGTCGAAATTGATGCCGATGGCGGGCGACTTGACGAGGTTATATATCTTGTCCAGGCCGTCCGGGCTTTTGCTGTACTGCTGGTGCGGCTCGAGGCCGATCAGGATACCGCGCGGCTCGGCCACGCGCGCCGCCTCGGTCAGCGTGTATTTCATCAGCAGGTGGTCCTCGTCCTCCGTGGTCCAGGAGGGTTTCGGGCCTTCGTCGGTGTTGACGACGGGCGCGCCGCACTCATGCGCGAAGCGGACGGCCTGCTTCAGGTATTCGACGCTGATTTCAGGCTTGCAGAGCGTCGTGTGCGCCGAGAGGCCCGAGAGTTTGATCTTGTGTTTCTCGCACGCGCGCTTGATGCGCAGGGGATCGTCGAGCATCGAGACGCTGTGGAAATAGCCCGCCTCGCTCAGCAGTTCGCGCCCCCAGTGCACCATCGGCTCGACGTATTCATAGCCGAGTTCGGCGGCTTTTTGCACGCCCCATTCAAAGGATTTGTCGGCGCGCCTTACGAATTCCATATTCACCCCGATTCCGATCTTTCCCATTTTCGCTCCTCCATTCCGCGATTCAGAATTGTTGGTTGACGCGCAACCGGCCAGAACCATCAGGCCCGCCGTTCCCGCTCCCGCTTTCAGCAAATTCCTTCGGGTGATTTCATTGCCCATAGTCTCATTCTCCGCGAAACGCCGCCCCTTCCTGCGGGCAGGCGCCTCATGTCCATGCTTTTTCGCATAATCTCATTGAAAATTTTATATCCGTGGGGTTACGCTTCTCAACATCATTTTTGTTCAAGGTTTTTCAGTGAAGGAATTTGAACAGGGGGCTTCAAGCCATGCGATTGATTCGCTTTGAAATCAGCAACTTCAAGTCGCTACGCAATTTCAAAATGGACGTGGCGCCCTGCACGGCTCTCATCGGGCTAAACGGCTCCGGCAAGACGACTATATTGCAGGCCATTGACTTTGTGTGCCAGCTGGCCCGGCCGCAAGGATTAGGGCAATGGCTCGAAACGCGAGGGTGGGAGTTATCAGAAATCCGCAACCGCTTTTCCCCTCCAGAGCCAAGGAGTCCGCAAGTCGTCCAAACAAGACTACTGATCGAAAACCACGAAGAGGTTTATGAATGGCATGGCATTTTCAGCCTTAAGGCACAACGTTTCGCGCAGGAACGCATCATCCGCTGTTCGGATAAGAAGGCGTTGCTTCGTGTCCATAGCGGCAGTCTGTCCATCGGCGGCGACACTCGGGAAAATGATTTCATCTACCAAGGCTCAATTCTTGGGCACTACAATTTCCGCAAGCGCGCCGAGTATCACGAATTAGTGGCGATTCGTGATTTTCTTCAATCAACGCGATCACTGGAATTGCTTTCGCCGTTGCAGATGCGCAAGCGCGTCCGCGGAGTCGCCACCGACATCGGACTTGGTGGGGAGAAGCTTTCCGCCTTCCTCCATCGGCAATCTCCAGGGAAACGTGATGACCTGGCAGAGCGCTTGCATGAATTCTTTCCACAGATTGACAGCATCATAACGCGTGCTTTGCCTGGCGGCGCAAAGATGCTTGCGCTGATCGAGAGCTACAAGACCCCCTTGCTCGTTGATTCGAAGCACGCCAGCGACGGCATTTTGCGCCTGCTCGCCATCATCGCGCAGGCATCCGCCTCTCCTTCCTGCATGTTGATTGATGAAATCGAGGATGGCTTTAATCAGGAGATCATGCGTGACCTTGTCCATTACCTAACAGTGAGATGCGGCACGCAGATCGTCATGACAACGCACAGCCCATTGATCCTTAATTTCATGGAAGACGACGACGCCGATGTAGATCTGACTGAGATGTCGCGCCAAGCCGCACAAAGGGAGGTCGCCGCATGACGGAATTCCTCTTGATGGCCAGCGGCGAAGGCCCAACGGATATCGGCGATGAATATGCAGGGGAACTGCGCCCTGGTCCGATGCTTAAGATGATTCAGATTGAACTAAGGATGAAGCATGAGATTGATTGCGGCGAAGATAGCATTCAAGTTATTCACAAGCACAAGATTGTAGAGGAATCCCAGAATCTGCGTAGGCGCGAAAAGCACCTCTTTCATTTCGGAAAGAAATGGCCGCGAGATTGTGCGGATTTTCGAGTGAATGTTCAAGTCTTCGGCATTCTTGCTATTAAGGCCAAAGCATCTGTCGCGGTATTTTTTCGCGATTGTGATCGCTCGCGGTCCACGCCTCATAATGACTGGAAATTTCGAGTTCTATCAATAGAAGAAGGATTCGAGTATTCCGGATATGACCGGGGTGTGGCGATGGCGCCCAATCCTGTATCTGAAGTATGGCTGCTAGCACTGCTATGCGATCCCCCAAACGCTCCCTCGCTAGAGAAGCTGCCTGGCAACGACAAATCCAGGAATCATCCGAAAAAAATCCTCGCGCGAGAACATGGTATATCAGACCGTGAGGGCATGAACGCTCTTGTCGAGAATAAATATCACCACGGCGCAATACCGCTTCCCAGTTTCCAATATTTCGAGCAAAAACTTGGTGACGCTGTTGAGCGCTGGCGTCAAGCCTCCGGCTAGATTCCCATGACCACCCATCCCCCCATCTACCAGGACCACGGCGAAAAATTCCATGCCGACCGTTGCCTGCCGCTGATTCGCGCGGCCGAATCGGGGAAGGTTAAGCTGGCCGCCGTCGCGCGCGGCAGCTATCCGGGCGTAAGGCTGCCCGCGGGAATCCTGCCGGGGCTGCGCAGCATCGGCTATTGGGACGCCGTCGGGCCGCAGGATTGGGGGTTGGATTTGCATCGCAACGAGGGGCTGGAACTGACGCTGATGGAAACGGGCGGGACGCCATTCGTCATCAATGAATGCGTGTATGCGCTCAAGCCGGGCGACCTGACCGTCACGCGCCCCTGGCAGCCGCATCGCGTCGGCAATCCCAACATCGGGGCGGGACGGCTGCACTGGATCATTCTGGACGTCGAGGTGCGCCGCCCCAACCAGCAGTGGAAATGGCCCGGCTGGCTCGTTCTGACACGGGAAGACCTGAAAGAACTGACCATCATGCTCAGCCACAACGAGCAGCCCGTCTGGCTCGCCACGCCGGAGATCAAACGATGCTTCCAGCAGATCGGGCGACTGCTCGAAGCGCAGCATCGGCAGGACGTCAGCTATTCGCGCCTGACGGTCAGCATCAACGAGCTCTACGTCGCGGCGCTGGAAATGCTTCGCGAGCGCAAAGTCCGGCTCGATCCGTCGCTATCGAGTTCGCTGCGCACGGTCGAACTTTTCCTGAGCGATCTGAAATCGAATCTGGGTAATCTGGCGCGCCCCTGGACGCTGGAGGAAATGGCCGGCCAGTGCGGCCTCGGCGCGACGCGATTTGTGGATTATTGCCGGCAGATTGCCAACATGACGCCGATGAAGTATCTGAATCACCAGCGCATCGAAGCCGCCGAAAGATTGATGAATGAATCGCCGTCACGAAGCGTCAAGCAGGTGGCCGCGGCATGCGGCTTCGAGACGAGCCAATACTTCGCCACCGTCTTCCGCCGCATCAAAGGCCACAGCCCGACTGAGAGAAACCGCTAATGAACGCTAACGAACGCTAATAAATACCTGCGTAGTCAGTACGAAATTTCCTGACTTCAACCTTGAATCGCCTGATCTAGTCAGCGGGGGGTTAGGGAGAA
>JAPLSP010000481.1 GCA_026398575.1 Candidatus Sumerlaeota bacterium
GAGTTAGAACCTGAAGAACGTTGCTTTCATCGCACTCAATGACTTCAAGTCCGATGCCGCTCTTCTCAAGTTTTTTCCGTGCCCCAATATTCTTGCCAGAGTCTTGGGAGAAACGCAGATAAAATCTGCCTACGATTTCGGTCACAGGGACAAGGCAAATCGAATCCGCGGGGGAAGCATCCGAGGCCGTTGGGCACGCATTGAGCAGGCGCGATTCGCGGTCCAAACCTCCCGTTGCCATTCCATCCGCCAAAGCGATAACATCGGAAAGAATCGCGCTGGCCGTGGCGTCCGGTCCGGCGCCGCGCCCAAAGTACATCGTCGCGCCGATGGGATCGCCTTCCACCATGATCGCGTTATAGACGTCGTTGACTGCGGCCAGCAGGGAGGAAACGGGAACCAGCGTGGGATGGACGCGCAACTCGATGCCGCCGGACCGCGCGCCCCCGCAGCCGCTCCCGCAAGCCGGCGCGCGCCGGGCGATGCCCAACAGCTTGATCGCATACCCATGCCGCGCGGCGAACCGCAAGTCCTCCGGCTCGACGCGCGCGATCCCTTCGGCATATACTTCTTCTCCGCGCGTCGGGCGGCCAAACGCCAGCCACGCCAGAATCGCCGTCTTGTGCGCCGTGTCCAACCCCTCGATGTCAAACGTGGGATCCGGCTCGGCATAGCCTTTTTCCTGGGCGTCTTTCAGCGCCTGATCGAAGGGAGTCGCGTGCTGCGCCATTTGCGTCAGGATATAGTTCGCCGTCCCGTTCAGGATGCCGTAGATCGCATTGAACTGGTTCGCGGCCAGTCCTTGCTGGAGCGTGCGGATGATGGGAATTCCGCCGCCGACGCTGGCCTCGAACAACAGTTGAACCTGATGCGCGCGGGCCGTGGCCAGCAGTTCGGGGCCGAATTTGGCCAGAATGGCTTTGTTGGCCGTGACGACGTGTTTGCCGGCTTTGAGCGCCCGCTCCACGAACGAGCGGGCCGGCTCATAGCCGCCGACCAATTCGATCACGATGTCAATATCCGGCGCTTCGAGGACCGCGGCGGCATCGCCCGTCAGCAATCCCGAATAGTCGAACCCGCCGGTCTCGCGCGGCGTTTGCATGTCTTTGTCCGCAATCCTCACGAGGCGCAAGGGGCTTTGAACGCGCTCTTGAATGATCGAGCCATTGCGGCTCAGAGCGCGCACGACTCCCGCTCCGATGTTGCCGAACCCGACCAACCCGATACGAACAGCCTTTGACATATTTCCGGTCTCCTGAAGAATGTGGCGCATTTATTTTCGGTAGGCGGCATTTAATTGGCTGAAGAACGACGCGGTCAATGGAAAAGCGCGATCAGGCGCCTTTTTTTGCCGCTTGACGGCGCCCCAGCCGCGATACTTGAATGCGCCAAAGCTTTAGTGAGAGGCTCTTGTCTCCATGCGCCAGCTGCCCCCCTCCCTTGAAAAATTCCTCTTAAGCCTTGGTATCAATACCAATCGCTTGATGTGGAAGTTGCACTATTGGGAGGAAGCATGGAACCAATGGCGCCGGGCGAAGCCGAACCCGGAACGGCGATACAAGCAATGCCGTTTCTGCAGCAGCCTGGCGCTGGCCGAAGATAAAGTCTGCAAATGCGGACGCAAGCTTCCCTCCTATCTCATGTATCGCGCCACGCGCGCGTTGGCGATCGAGAAACCCGAATTCACCATCGTCTCCATTCTGTTCCTATCGCTGATCCTGGGCTTGTTCGCCTGGCAGGTGATGCTGGATTTCCCGCACGCGATTTTATCTCCCACGATCAAATATGACGGATACGGCGGCTTCACGGGAGTGGGCGTGGACTTTGGAGCGCTGAATGCGATCTTCCTCCAGCGCGGCGAATACTGGCGGCTGCTGGGGTTCGGGCTGGCGCATTTCGGCGTCCTCCACGTCTTTTTCAATTCCACGGCGATCATGCAGATGCTGCCGCGGTTCGAGGAAGAAATCGGCGCCTGGCGCACGCTGATCCTGCTGACCGTGACGCAATTGGGCGCTGCCGCCGGGGCGATGATCGAATCGCCTTACTCCATTGTCGCAGGCGCCTCGGGCATCGCGTTTGGTTTGATGGGATTCGGGCTTGCCTACTCTTACCGCCAGGGCCGGCGAATGGAAACCAGCTTTTACTGGCGGTGGCTCATCTACGGAATCGCCTTTACTTTCCTGGTGCCATTCATCAGCAAAGGCGGCCATATCGGGGGACTGCTGGCAGGTTTGCCGCTGGGATTTCTGATGGCAGGCAGGCCGCCCAATGGCGTGGTCAAAATCATCTACCAGGTCGCAGGCGTCATCTGCCTGCTCCTCTGGCTCGCCTGCCTGATTTTCCTGACAGGCTCCGTCCTGCATATCGGAACGCCAAGGTAGTTTTTCGCCTTTGCCCCGGACGGACGCTGAATTTTGGACATGTTTTCCCCGAAGGGGAAATACGGTCATAGCCTCGGGTGATGCGAAGCGATAGCGGAGCGAACCTGAGCCAGCGGCACGCGGAATGATCCGGGACCGTACGGCTTACCACGCCAACGCCTCTTCCGGAACCTGCCCCAAATGCGGCGCAAACCAATCGGCGCCGGTCAGGCGCGCCGCCTCGAACGTCGTCGTCAGCGCCAGGCAGCGCGCGCCGGCGGCTTTGGCGGCGGCCACGCCCGAAGGAGCGTCCTCGACGACCAGACAGCGGGCGGGCGCCAACGCGAGTTTGCGCGCGGCGGCGAGAAAAATATCCGGCGCCGGTTTTTTGTGAACGGCGTCTTCGCTGGCGATGATCGCGTCGAAGTTTTCCGGCGGCAATCGAATGGCGGCGAGATTCGCGTCGGCCTTGCAGCGGTCGGCGCTCGTAGCCAGTGCCGTCTTCAGTCCGCGCCGCCGCACGCGCGCAATGAATTCATGAACGCCCGGCAGCGGGTTGAGCCCCGCGCGGATCAATTCGAAATAAATCTCGTAGGTGCGGGCCTTGTCTTTTTCGATGTCGAGAACAAGGCCATGCCGCCCGGCCGCGCCGGACAGATAGCGGTTTTCGCCCATCCCGACGAACGGGCGGAAATCCTCAGGCGTGGCCTTTACGCCCTTTTCAGCCAGCATCCGGATGCCGGCCTCGCAGATGACTGGCTCGGAATCCACAAGCACGCCGTCCATATCGAAGATGATTCCGGACAATTGAGCCTGTCCCGGCTGTCCGGCGGATTGGCTTGGCATTCTTTCGATGGCAGCAATGAGGATATTCTGCTTCATGGTTTCGTCTCTTGACTATTTGACGCGTTCGAAAAAGATGTCGTAGCTTTGTTGCATGGCGGCTTGATAATAAACGCCGTTGAGCGTGTCACTGGCCTTGCGATACGTCAGTTTGTACGTGCAGCCTGGATAGCCGGTGTCGCGCAATTCCACGAACAATTTGATTTCGCCGCTTTCTTGCGAGGCCTTGGCGACCGAGACATGAATGGGGTTCGGGTTGTAATAGGCGGCATCGGCGGTTCCATCAGCGTTTACACGGTTCAACATCAGGACATACTCCTCGCCGGACCGGACCCATTGCCCAATGAGCGGCGCGAAAGGCGAAGCGACTGCCTGCGTGGCGCTTGTCGCGGCGACGAGCGGGACGGCGGTTCGTACGGCTGCGCCCGCCGCTGAGACCGCAGCTGCCGATGTGACAAAAGCCGTCGCTGGCTTGGGCGTTGGCTTTTCCGGCACGGGCGAGAC
>JAPLSP010000142.1 GCA_026398575.1 Candidatus Sumerlaeota bacterium
TCGCCCAGGTCGCGGCCATCGGGGTAAAAGTCCCGGTCCTCCAGGCACACGAGGTCATAGTGGTCAAGGTAGCGATCGCCTGGCTTATAGGCGCCGGTCAGAGGAATCATCTTGGCGTGACAAGGCGCACACAGGGCATTGTTCTGATCCGCGCTGAATTTCTTTGTGCTGATGATTTTGAGATTCGACGGCGGCCGGTCTTTCGGCGCTCTCTTGCAAACCCGGATGTGTTCTCCGCCGGGCCCATGGCAGGTTTCGCAATTGATGCCCGGTTCGCGCCAGACCGTGTGATAAGTGTCTTTTTCCAGATCATAGTTCGATGAAATCTGGCTGACGTGACACCCGTGACACGAAGTATTGAACGTCAGCGGGCGCTCGGTCCAATGCAGGGCCTCATCCGGCGACTCCCGGAAATGACGCAGGGCGCTGGCCGTCGTATCGAGCCATTGCCGGCGGCGCATATCGAAGGCAATCGGCAATACCTGCAAGCGTCCGCGTTCGACGGGGGTCAGAAAATAATAAACATTTTTCCCGCCGAGGGTATAGAGCATCGCATAGCGCTTCTTGCCATGCGGCCCGGTCTCTTGCACATACCCTGTCGCGGAAGTGATCTCAGGGCGGAACTGGTATTGGCCGATCATCACATCCGTCGTGGCTCTGGAAATCGGCGCGCGAACCATCGCGCCCGCATAAGTCTGCATCGCCAATCCATGCCACGACGGCGCCCATTTGCGGTAAAAATTTTCATGGCACGCGCGGCATTCCGATGATCCCACAAATCCGCCCGGAGCTCCAGGCAGTCCGAAGAAACGCGCCAGCCCACTGCCGCTTTCGGTTTTCAGAAAAGCCCACAGCGCCACCGTCAGGATTGCCGCTGCGGCCAAAACTGAAATATAAATCACTCTTCGAGAAATTTTGGCATTAGGCATGACGCTCATTTCTCATTCCCAGCCTTATCCTGAGATGGCGTTTCGGGAACGGATTCTTTTTGCGCTTTGAGCCATTCCTCATGAAGTTTCAGGAGGCGTTGAGTTATGTCGGGATGATCTTTCGCGAAGTTGCGCGACTCGGAGATATCCGTCGCGAGGTTTGATAGGAACAGTTTTTTGTCCTCTACGCTCAGCTTGCCGCCGGAGGTGTCCTGGGCGTTGCCGATCAGTTTCCATTCGCCCTGCCGCACAGCCCATTGGCCGCCGACGACGTGCCAGTGCAGGACATCGTGCGGCGTCGGCGCGGTCTCGGAGCGAACTACTGGCACGATGCTTTTTCCGTCAATGTCGCTGTTGAGCAACTTGGCGCCGGTGAGCTCGGTGATCGTCGGCATCCAGTCGCAGGCGTGGACGATCTGTCCGCGGACGACGCCCTCTGGAAGGCGCCCCGGCCAGGAGATGATCGCGGGCAGCCGGATGCCACCCTCGAACAGGCTGAACTTGGCGCCTCGATACGGCCCCGCGCTGCCGCCGCCTTTGTGAGCGCGTTCTTCGGTGGAATGGCCGTTGTCGGACTGGTAGATCACGATCGTTCGCTCGCGCAGGCCGAGGTCATCTGCTTTTTTCATGAGCGCGCCAATACGTTCGTCGAGCGTCGAGACGAAAGCCGCATAAAGATTACGCGGATACGGAAGGTCTTTGTAACGCTCCAGCCATTTCGGATCACCCTGATAAGGATAATGCGGCATGTTCAGCGCGAAATAGAGGAAGAAAGGCCGCTCGCGATTTTGATCCAGAAATCGCGACGCCTCTTCGACCATCATATCGCCGAAGAATCGTCCGGGATAAAACACCTCCTGCCCGTTGCGATAAAGATCATGGCGATTCGGCCCCTGCCAATAGAAAAAGTGCGAGTAGTTGTCTATGCAGCCGCCGATATGGCCGAACGAGTAGTCGAAGCCCTGCGCGTTCGGCATCGTCTCCGATGTATAGCCGAGGTGCCACTTGCCGATGTGCGCCGTGGCATAGCCGCCGGCCTTCATCATTTCGGCAAGAGTGATCTGCGCTCCCGGCATTCCCGCGCCGCCGGGCTGGGAGCCTGCGTTGCCGATCAATCCCGCGCGCAGCGGATAGCGTCCGGTCAATAGCGCCGCGCGAGACGGCGAGCAAACGGGCGCGCCAGAATAGAACTGCGTGAACCGCACGCCGCGCGCCGCCAGCGCGTCAATCGCCGGCGTCGCCAGGTCCTTCGCTCCGTAGCAGCCCGCGTCCATCGCGCCCTGATCGTCCGTGACGATGAGGATGACATTTGGCTTGCCTGCTGCGACCGCTGCGACCGCTGCAGCCGCTGCGGCTGCTTCGGCGCCAAGGATCTGCGCGCGAAACATGAGAAGAAAATATGCACAAACGCTGAAGATGAGAAGATGATGTTTCATTGTTCTGCTCCCTCGTGGATTGGACTGAGTGAGATAAAGAGCTCCACTCATGATATAAGGATTACACAGGCAAAACAAACTCAAAGCATTGGGCTGCATTACTGCAAATAACAGACAATAGCCAGCCGAAAAAAAACAGAGAAACGCGCATCCTGCAAGACAGCGCCTTCTTAGCAGGCTTTAGCCCGCTCTTCTTTGCACCCTGCTTCAGCAGGGGTGTCTGCGGGCAACATTTAACGCAAAGCGCGCTTCAGCGCGACTTCTCGACACGCTTTAGCAAAAACAAGAGCATAAGATTTACTGCTGAAGCATATCGAGAAGCCGCGCTGAAGCGCGCTAGTGAAATAGCCCCCTTGCCTTCACCCCGCCTAAAGGCGGGTGCAAAGAAGAGCCTGCTGAAGCAGGCTAAAATAGCAGGCGAACATGTCATAAGCGGACTGGTTATAAGCAGATCTATTTCAGCGAGCATGAAAGCACCATCCATAAGATAGCTATGATAGCTATTCTACCCTCACATGCAGATGCGCGACGGCCCGCTGGCCGCGCTCGTTGGCGCGTTCCACACTGACGATGTAATGCCCCGGCTTGGCGTAGCGATGCTCGGTGATGGCATATCCATCTTTCGCGTGCATCTCCACATTGCCGTCGGATTTCACTTTTGCCAGCGGCGCGCCGTCGCCGAAGTTCCAGGTTTCTTCGCCGTACGTCGTCCGAAACGAGCGAACCTTGAACGTCACCGGATCGCCGGCCTTGATGCCCGTTGTCGGATAAAAAACCGGATGAATCGAAGGGGGAAGATTTTTGGTCTCGGCGGGATCAAGAACATCCACCACGGCAAAGTCGTAATCAATCTCACCCCGGGCATCGGTGACTTTTAGTATTTCACTGTAGGCGCCCGGTTGGGAATAGGTTCTCTCGACTTTCGGGCCGGTGGAAGTCGCGCCGTCCATGAACGTCCACTCATAGCTCGCAATCCCGCCGGCGGCGCTCCAGGAGCGCGTTGCGTCCAACACTACCTTTTCGCCCATGGCCGCCAGATGATGCGGCCGCGCCACGGCGATGAGTTTGGGCGCAAACTGGCGCTGATACGCTTCCCAGGCGTAAGCATAGGCATCCTGAATCCCCCACTCGCCCGAGGGCTGGCGGCTGGTAATGTCGAAATGCAGATGCGACCATCCGCCGCTGCCGCCTTCCTTGCCTAGTATGCCGAGATGCTGCCCCATCTTGACGCGCTCTCCGGCTTTCACGTCAATCCTCTGCAGGTGGCTGTAGCGATAGTACCAGTTGTGCCCGTCGAGAATGTAGATCACATCCGCGCGCGGTTTGGCCGGCGTATCCGCATGCTCCGGCAAAGTCACGCCCGATGCGCTGACGACCCATCCATCCGTCGCCGCAGCAACTTCCACCAGCCCTTCGGCGCCGCCGAAGTCGAGACCGTAATGATAATAAATTCCTTTCGAGCCGGGAACCTCGCCGCCGTCCACATAGCAAGGCTCATTGCCCATCTGCGTGAGGCTGGCGAACCATCGCTGCCGGGCTGGATATACAAAGACGCCCGGTTTCATCCAAGGCGAACCGGCGGGCCACAGCCGGAATCGCGCGTCCTTCTTCAACGCCCAGGCGTTCTGCTTGTTGCTGTTGGCGACGTAGCCGCGCGTCACCGGGCAGTCAATCTGCACGCCCGCCACAGTGACTGGAAGACGATAATTGGCAGAGACAAGCGTGAGCGAGGTTCCATTGACTTCGACCGTTACTTTGGCTTCGCGAACGGCGTTGCGCAGTTTGTCGCTCCGTTCCTCCAAGCCAAGCAGCTTCACGCGCGCTATTGTCCCATCGGCCAGCGCCAATTCCTGTTCTTCACCGATGGATAAATCCACCGTGCGCGCCAGCGGCGTTTGCGACGGCGCGGCGGCGACGGTTTGGGACGTGGACGGCTGCGCTTGAAGCATCGGGGCCAGGCCGAAAGCCCACACAGGAAATATTAGCGAACGCATAAGCATGGATCTCAACTCCTTGCCATAGATTGGCATCGCAGTCGCGCTCAATCCTCGAGTTCGGCGTTATTGATGGCCTTGCCTTCCCATATCCAAACGCCATTCTCTTGCGTCAGGACCCGATGCGCGCTGCCCGGCGCTGCCGGCGCGTTGGTCTTCGGAAGCCAGCGGGCGTGTTCGCGAATGATCTCCGCGCACTTCGGATCTTTGGCGAGATTGGTCCATTCATTCGGGTCGGCGTTCATGTCATAGAGTTCTTCGGAGCCGTCTGCATAACGGATATAGCGCCAGCGCTCCGAGCGCACGGTGTGATTATTCTGGTTGTGCGTGGTGATGGCGGGCCAGGCGCGCGGCGCGTTCGCGTCTTTGAGCTGCGGCGCCAGGCTGTGGCCTTCGAGTCCTTCGCGCGGCGGCAGTCCGCAGACTTCCACGAGCGTGGGATAAAGGTCGAGCAACTCGGCGGGCTGCCGGCATTTCGCTCCTTGACCGGCGCCGGGCACGGAGATGATCAGCGGCACATGCGTGGAGCGTTCCCATAATGTATTCTTGCCGGTAATGTCTTTTTCGCCGAGGTGCCAGGCGTTGTCGGACCAGAGGGCGATGACCGTGTCCGTGGTATGGCCGGCGGCGTCCAGCGCGTCCAGCAGACGCCCGATCTGGCTGTCCATGAACGTTGTGCTTGCAAGATAGGCGCGTATCAGCGGGCGCCATTGGTCGTTCTTCTTGAGCCACGAAAGCCGCGGCTCGGGGAGCTTCCAGTGAAGATACCACGCGAAGAACGGCACGTCGTCGCGGTCATGCTCTTTATAGGGAGGCAGGAGAATCTGCTCCGTCGGCGGAAAAAGGTCGAACCATTTTTGCGATGCGAAACACGGCACATGCGGCAGCCGGAATCCCGCGGCGAGGAAAAAGGGCTTGTCCTTGGGGAGCGACTTCAATTGCGCGATCGCGGCGTCTGCAATTTTCCAATCCGCCTGATCGGCGTCGTTCGCCGGATAAACGCCCCAGTCCACCGCCCGCATGGGGGACGGGGTATTGACGAATTTTTTCGGCGGCAGCGGCATGCCCGGCGCCGGACCCCAGACGTTGAATTCATTGGTATGCAAGCGCGCCGGGATCGAGCCGTCGTGAAACACCTTTCCGAACGAGGCGGTGAAGTAGCCCTGCGCGGCGAAGTATTGCGGAAGCGTCACGCAATTGCGCGTCGCGTCCACGTCGCGGATGCCCGGTACCAGGCCATAGATGCCGGTCGAGGAAGGCCGCAATCCGGTAAGCAGGCTGCTGCGCGACGGATTGCACAGCGGCGACTGGCAGTGCGCGTTGCTGAACAGCGTGCCGCGCGCGGCCAGGCGGTCCATGTTGGGCGTTCGCGCCTGCGGATGGCCGGCGAGGCAACCGACCCAGTCGTTGAGGTCGTCTATGGCAATGAAAAGGACGTTGGGCTTTTCCGCCGCCCGAAGAGCGCCAGAGAACATAATCAGACAGACAAGCGCCGTTCCCAAACGGGAAATCCATCCTGCAGCGCTCTTCCGACGCGCCGCTCGATCATCCATGCCAATCTTCATTCCGGCCACCTCCAAGCAAAAGAGCATGCGATTTTATTGCGCGGAGGATGGGAAGTAAAACGCTTTCTTGAGAGGCGCCTGTGAATGAATAATCATTGGGGGTGCTGTTGTGGACGGGCGCGAATGTCCCAGCGCCACTTGCAGCGCGAAGGAATGAAGGCCCGATTCGACCGCAAGAACGGCGTAGGTGTGGCGAAGGGCGATAGAATTCAGGAACGACCGTAGAGA
>JAPLSP010000612.1 GCA_026398575.1 Candidatus Sumerlaeota bacterium
TGTGTTGTAGGGGGTCGGGGGTCAGGGGTCAGGGTCAGGGGTCAGGGGGCGGGGGTTGGGGGCCGGGGTCCACTCTGTCCACTTCGTCCGCTGCCCTTCAGCTAGCTACATGCAGCAGCAGCACCGTGATATTGTCCTGGCCGCCGGCTTCATTGGCGCGCGTGATGAGTTCCTGAGCGATTGTTTCCAGGGACGTGTTCGGCGCCTGGCTCAGAATTCGGCGAATATCTTCGTTGTTCAGCATGCCGGATAGTCCATCCGAGCACATCAGGAAGGTGTTGCCCGGCACAATATCCAGGCGCGATACATCCACTTCGATCGTATCTTTGTTGCCCAGCGCGCGGGTGATGACATTGCGCCAGCGATGCGTGCGCGCCTCTTCTTCGGTGATCAGATTGCGCGCCACCTGCTCGTTGACCCAGCTGTGATCCACCGTCAGCTGTTCGAGGGCGGCGCTGTGAACCCGGTAAACGCGCGAATCGCCGACGTGCGCGACAATCAGCTGGTCGCCGTCCACCTTCAAACAGGCGATCGTGGTGCCCATCCCATGATATTCGATTTTTTCTTCGGCCAGAACGCAGATTTCGCGGTTGGCAATCTTGATGGCGCTCACCAGCAGGTTTTCATCTTCCGTCATATTGTGGTCCACGCCGAAGGGCCAGGTGAAGTCCTTGTCCCTTTTGGCGCCGCTCACAAAATCGCCGATAGTGTTGATGGCCGTGTGGCTGGCGACTTCGCCGGCGGCGTGTCCGCCCATGCCGTCGGCGACCAGATACAAACCCAGCTCGTCGTTGGCGAGAAAAAAATCCTCATTGTGGCCGCGCTTGAGGCCGACGTCGGTGGCGCCATAAGAACGCAGTGCATGCGGCATGCTCTACCCGCCATCTTCCCAATCAATGACATTTCCCAATCAGATAACGCAGCAAACGCATACTGCG
This sequence comes from Candidatus Sumerlaeota bacterium, assembly GCA_026398575.1. Next base: position 939 of record JAPLSP010000612.1, read on the forward strand.
CTTTTGCCCACCAGTCAAGTCTTGTTCCGCGATGAAACGATGGATTTTTTCTATTGGATATATTCCGCCGCATATTGGCGGACGTGACGGCCATTCAGAATGTGAAACTTGCGGATATTTTTCAGCGTTTTCCTGGAAAACATCGCAATGGGCAGGTAAATGATATGACGGCGGTTGGCCGAAGCCAGCTCCCGCAAATGCGGCGCCGGCGGCGTCGAGGCGATGTAGGTCAGATATTTCGTTTCCGAATACAGGATGGCGGCGGCCAGCAGTTTTTCGGCGCACGTCGGATAATCGCCGATGATCGGATTGGTCCAGGGATTGCGGATGTGGCAGGCCGGAAAAACCGACAGGATGCCGCTGAAATGAGTGTAGCAAATCCCCGGCCCGACAACGTGTTTGCCCAGCGGCTCGGCGTAAAACGCAATGTCGGATTCGTTGTTGTTTTCGGCATAGAGGGTTTCGCGCCACGAACCTCTGCGCTTGGCCGGCTCGTCTTCAAAAATCACAACGACGGGGCCAACCTTTCCCAACGGCGGCGGGGTTTGCTGGACATAAAACTTGCTCGTGTGCCAATTGCGCATGGTTTCGCGAATGTCCAGGCCGTCCAGGAAGCTGGTCGTGAACTGCTCGACCTGCTTGCGGTCTTCGCTGACGACCTGCAAAGCGCGCTTGCGGACAAAGTCCATGAATTTTTCCTGCCGCTCGTCTTCGGGCGGCCAGGAGCAGATGCCGAAGCGCGGCAGCAGGTCCCACAGCGCCTTCCAAACCTCGCGTTCTTCGCGCGAGGCGCGGCGCTTGAACTTCATGTTGACGATCCGGCTGGGCGGCTCGGGCCAGCGCGGCTTCGAGAGATAATGCTGATCGAGCAGCTTGGCGCGGTCTTGAAAAATGCTGAGCGTGGGCAGTTCGCCCGTGGCGTCTTTCTGCGGCTGATAGGGATACGAGGCGGCGATTTGCAGGGTTTCATAGCCATAGTCGCCGTCCACGCAACTCTTTGCCGCCAGCGTCACCGCATAGATGTCCGGGCGGTACCGGCCGGCGAACAACGTCAGGTTGCGTGTATATTGCATCAAGGCGCGCCACTGCGTCAGATTGACAGTTTCCTTGTAGTTGATCGTATATTGTTTTTCGCCTTCGAGGAAGATGGTCCGCGCCGCTTCGAGCTTGGGAAAGCGGTTCCCATCCAATTGATCGCTTTCGCGCGCGCGCTCATAGAGATAAGCCACATAAGGAATTTCCGGAAGGACATACTGCAACGATTTGCGCGACAACAACGCCAGCGTGGCGTCCTCGCGAGAAGGCGACGGTGATTTATGGTTTTCAGTTTCCAGTTTTCGGTTTTCAGTTTCCAGTTTTCGGTTTTCAGTTTTCAGTTTCCGGTTTTCGGTTTCCGGTTTTCGGTTTTCAGTTTCGAGTTTTCGGTTTTCGGTTTTCAGTCGGACGCGTCCGACCGGTCCGACGCGTCCGACCTCTGCCCCCTGCCCCTCTGCTCCTGATCCCTGACCCTCATCTCCTGACCCCTGACCCCTGACCCCTGACCCCTGCCCTTTCTGCATATAGTGCCAGGCAATCCCCGGCCAATGAGCGAAGCCGCCGACCCACATCACCTGGCCGTATTCAGCCTTCAAAATGCGCAGCCGGGCGGCCATATAGCGATTGCGCCGGTCGTCGTCGAGCGAAACCTTGCGCGCCGCCAGGAAAGGCCAGACCGTTTCGCAATACCGCTCATAGCCCGCCTGATCCGCCACATAGTCGCAGGGCAGCTCGACGGGCGTCTCCTGATAATCCGCGACGTCCAGATCCACAAACGCCAGCGGCGTCTTCGCCTCCGTCGCCAGCCGGATGGCTTCGATCATCGCATCGCACGGATCAATCGGGACATAGCACAGGCGCGCTTCGGACGATTCGTTTTCGCGAAAGCAGACCGCCGTCAGCGCCGGCAACCGCTCGACGCCTTCAAGGATCAGCGCGCGCAGCGAGGCAGGCAACTCAACCGCCACCATCGCCGGACGATAACGCAAATACTGCCGCCGTACTTCTTCGGCGAACGTGAGACGCCCATGAACCGACGGCAGGCAGATCAATCCATTGATTTCGAGAGGAACTTCAGACATTTTCGTTTCTCGTCACTCAAAAGGCATTCTCAATCTTCCCGCGCCGAGGTCAAGGACGCATTCTCCTGGCGCTCAGGTTGGCACTTATATTCGCAAATACGATAGCATAAAATCATCGCGATTACTTATGCAGTAGGAAAAGATTCATGCGGTTAGGAGCGGCGCCAGCATTTGGAGTGCATTGTTTTTGCCCCTTTGGCAAAAATTGTGATCGCAATTCCTGGTCAGAGCACGCGGGCGGCATTTATTTGATGAAAAAATCGCCGGAAAAAAGATTTCCGCCTTACATGGCCCTTGAGCGGCGGTCTAATCGTGCATTATCATACCCACACTATGACTAAAAAATCCAGTCCCCGATCATCCGCTGCGCAAGTGTCGTCTTCCGCTTCGCGAGCGGCATCCTCCGCATCGCAGGCCTTGCGGCCTGTGACGGAGTTGGAACTTGAGGCAATGGATGCGCCCACGCTGGAGCGCGAAATCCGCCACCACAATGATCTTTATTTTAATAAGGACGCTCCGGAAATTTCGGACTACGACTACGACCGCCTGACGCGCCGCCTAAAAGAGCTGGCGCCCGATTCCCCCGTCCTCGATGAAATCGGCGCGGGACCGGCGCAGGGATCGGGGGTCAGGGGTCAGGGGCCAGGGGGCGAGACTCGGGACACGGAACGCGGAACGCGGAACGCGGAACTCGGAACTCGAAACTCGAAACTCGGAACTAAAGAATCGTCAATCGTCAATCGTCAATCGTCAATCGAAGAAGCCCCGCCGCCCGGCGCCGACGTTGTCCATGACCCGCCCATGCTGTCGCTCGATAAGTGCTATAGCGAAGAGGAACTGACGAAATGGGCCGACAAGATTGAGGGCGATTTTATGGTGACGCCCAAAATGGACGGCGTGGCCGCTTCCATCAAGTATGACGCGCAGGGGCGGCTCTATCTGGCGGCCACGCGCGGCTCCGGAACCGTGGGCGAAGCCATCACCGCCAACGTCCTTCGCATCAAGGACGTTCCGTCGCGCCTGCCTTTGGGGCCGGTCGAGGTGCGCGGCGAAATATACATGCGGCTCTCGGTCTTCGCGGCATTCAAGGATCAGTTTTCCAATCCGCGCAATCTGGCCGCCGGCGCCGTAAAACAAAAAGAAGCCGACAAAAGCGCCGCCTATAGCCTGTCCTTCGCCGCCTACGACGTCGTTGCCCCCTCCGGCGCCAATCCGAAAACCGAAAACCGAAAACCGAAAACCAAGCCTATGAGGATTTCGCGGCGCGGCGCAATGAATACGACTTTGAGATTGACGGCGTCGTTTATAAGGCCAATGACGTCGAGGTGCAGTCCGAACTGGGCATCACCGGGCATCATCCGCGTTATGCCCTCGCCTATAAATTTCAGGGCGACATGGCCGCGACCATCCTCAAAGACATCGAATGGAGCGTCTCGCGCACCGGCGTCATCACGCCGGTGGCGCTGATCGAGCCGGTCGAGCTGTCGGGCGCAATGGTTTCGCGCGCCTCACTCCACAACGCCGGCTTCATCGCCAAGTTGGGCCTGACGCGCGGCGCGAAAGTCATGGCGGCGCGGCGCGGCGGCGTCATCCCCAACGTCGAGTTCGTCATCGAGCCGGGCACCGAACCGCTCGAAATCCCGAAGCATTGCCCCTCGTGCCAATCGCCGACGCGCCTCGAGGACGATTTCCTCTATTGCACGCAGCCCGACCAATGCATTGACGCGGCCATCGGCACGCTCAGCCATTTCGTATCGGTATGCGAAATCGAAGGCTTCGGCGACAAATCCCTGCGCGACGCCTTTGCCAAGGGATTGCTGCGCACGCCCATTGATTTCTTTACGCTGACAAAAGAAAAACTCCTTCAGCTCGAACGCGCCGGCGAAAAGACCGCTCTGAACTTGCTTACCCAGATCGAGCAGCATCGGCAGCTGCCGCTTGCCACTTTCCTGCGCGCGCTCGGGATTCCCGAGCTCGGACGCAACATCTCGGATATTCTCGTGCGCGAATTCCGGACTCTGACGCGTATCCGCTCGGCGACAAAAGAAGAACTGTCGGCCATCTTTTCGCTGGGCGACATCACCGCGTTAAAAGTCGTCGAGGGCTTGAAAGAAAACGCCGAATTGATGGACGCCTTGCTGAAGCATGTGACCGTCATCGAAGGCAAGGAAGGCGAAGGACCATCCGGAGCGGGCGAAGGCGCAGTGGACGGACCATTGGCGGGGAAGAGTTTCGTTTTCACCGGCGGCCTGGATTCGATGCCGCGCGACGAAGCGCAAAAAAAGGCGCGCGCGCTCGGCGGCGAAACCCCTTCCGGCGTGAGCAAGACGTTGACGTATCTGGTCTGCGGCGTCGAGAAGTCCGGCGGCAAGAGCAGCAAACAGGTCAAGGCCGAGAAGCTGATCGCGGATGGCGCCGCGCTTAAAGTCCTCGACGAGGCCGAATTTTTGCGCTTGCTGAAAGACGCCGAATCGGCCCAAACTCCAGCGAAACAAGGACAATTATTTGAATGACGGCTCATGCGCCGGGATATTAATGCTCCTTTAATGATCGCATGCAAATATCCGGGCAATCGCGCGTAAAGTACAGGTGGATTCGTTAATACGGAAGCCGCGCCAACCCCGGAGGGGTTGAATTTGAATAGCCCCCGGTGGCAACCGGTGGGTAGACATCAACGCCCGACCACCAACCCCGGAGGGGTTGAATTTGAATAGCCCCCGGTAGCAACCGGTGGGTAGGCATCAACGCCCGACCGCCAACCCCGGAGGGGTTGAATTTGAATAGCCCCCGGTAGCAACCGGTGGGTAAGCGACGGCCCCCAATCACCAACCCCGAAGGGGTTGAACCAACACAAGGCATCTGCGGAAAATCCATCATGTCCACCTATCTCCAAGTCTATTATCACCTGATTTTCGCGCCCAAACATCGCCGCCCAGTCTTCCTGGAAAATCGCAGACGCGATCTTTTCGCCTACATCTGGGGCGTCATCAAAAACAAAAAATGCCACCTTTACCGCATTGGCGGAACCGAAGACCACATTCATATCTTGTCCGATCTTCATCCGTCGGTTTGCTTGGGCGATTATATCAAAGATATAAAGATCAGTTCAGGGGGATGGATCAAGGAAGGCAATGTATTTCCCGGATTCGATTATTGGCAGGAAGGATACGGCGGCTTCACGCATTCCCACGCGGAACGAGACGGGCTGATCGAATATATCAAAGGACAGGAAGAACATCACAAAGTCATGACGTTTCAGGAGGAGTATTTGAAGCTGTTGAGAGAGGCGGGATTGGAGCCCGATCCGAGATTTATTGAATGAAACGATGATTGGTTCAACCCCTCCAGGGTTGGCAGTTGGGGGCGGATGCTACCCACCGGTTGCCACCGGAGGCTATTCAAATTCAACCCCTCCGGGGTTGGAAGCGTGTGGAAAATTAATCACGTAAGCTCCGGGATTGGCAATGCGCGGAAAAAATTAATAGCGTATGCATATACATTCGAAGTTGGTAGTGCAATGGGATCACAATAGCGCATCTACAATGGGCTTTATAAAAAATCTTCCCGAGGAGCAAACATGCATTTTCGCTTCGTTACTGGCAAGATCAACCCTAAGACTGCATGGGGGGGCTTGCTTCTGTTTTGCGTTCTTTCGCTGGCGGCGGTCTCCCAGGCGGCGGAAGAAGAAGGCGCGGCTGCGGTCGCCACTTCGGATTTGCAGGCCAAGGTGCGCGTGGTGAAAGCGGAGGCGGGCGAATTGCCGCTCATCTTGCGCGCGCTGGGAATGGTCGCGCCCATCCCGCGTTCCGAAGAAGCCATTGTGAACCGCAACGCCGGCGTCATCGCGGCGGTCGAAGTTCGCGACGGCGACATGGTGGAATCCGGAACGATTCTGGCCCGTCTGGACGAACGCCCCTGGCGCGAAAGCCAGCGTCGCGCGGAAACGGCTTCCCGGGCGGCGGAGGCGGATCTGAAGCGCGCGAACGACGGCGGCCTTGCCGCGCAACAGGCCGAACTGGACCTGGCCGCCGCCAAAGCGGAGATGGACGTCACGCAGACCAAGCGCGACGCCGACCGTCTGGCAGCCTTGCTGAAAGAAAACCTGACCTCCGCCAAGGCCGCGCAAGATGCCCAGCTCGCCCTCAAGAACGCGAACCTGGTGGCCGAGGCGGCGAAACACAAAGCAGAAGCCTACCGCAAGAGCGGACTCTCGGCGGACTTGGCGAAGCTCGAAGCCGCCGTGGAACAGGCGAAAGGCGACCTGGCGGCGGCGCGGCGCGATCTCGAATATTCCATCATCCGCTCTTCCTGCGCCGGAAAGATCACCGGCCTGACGATCGAGATCGGGCAGCGGCTGGAGGCGGGAATCGTGCTTGCGCGCATCAAGGCAGGGCAGCGCACCGCCATCCGCGCGGAATTGGCGCCCAAAGAGGCCCGAACGGTCAAACTGGGCGCCGCGGCCACGATTTCTCTTTCAGAATGCACCAGCCTGACCGGAAAGGTCACTTCCATCGGGGGCGCCGCCGACCCGGACACCGGCCTGATCCCTGTTTTCATCGAGGCGCAATCGCTGGAGAATTCGCTCATCCTGGGCGAGAGCGTGTTGGCGGATATCATCACCGGCATGTCGCCGCGCGGCATCATCGTGCCCGCGACGGCGCTGGTGTTGGCGGAAGAAGCCGCCTCCGTCGTGACCGTGGATGAGCATCAAATTGCCCACATCATCCCTGTTCAAATCCTGGCGCGCGCGGGGGACGAGATCGCGGTCAAAGGCGAAGGCCTGGAGCAAGGCGCCCTCGTGGTCGTTGAGGGCGGCTACAATCTGCCGGATCGCGCGCACGTCGTCCTGGATACGGATCAAAAATGACAACGAATTCCTCTAAAACAGGCGTCGCGGCCTTCTCGCTACGCCATGCCAAGGCGTTGATTTTGATTATCGTCGGGCTTTGCCTGGCGGGCGGGGCCGCGCTGTTGACGATGCCATCGGGCATCTATCCTGACGTGACGTTTCCGCGCATCGCCATCGTCGCCGAGCGCGGCGAGGAACCCGTCGAAAATATGATGATCGGTGTGGCGCGGCCCATCGAAGAAGCGGTCAACGCCGTTCCGGGGCTGACGCGCGTCCGGTCCAAGACGATCCGGGGCGCCGTCGAGATGTCGCTCGATTTCAGCGCGGAGACCGACATGCGGGACGCGCTGGCGCAAACCCGCGCGCGGGTTACGGAGATTCTACCCAAACTTCTGACGGGGCTGACGGCCACGATCGAACAGCAGAATCCTTCCGTCTTCCCCGTCATTTCGTTCAACGTCAGCCTGGACGCGGCCGCGACGACGGGAACGGTCCGCGACGGCGCCGCCCTGCTGCAATGGACGAACATGGAGCTCAAGCCGCGCCTGACCCGATTGCGCGACGTTTTCATGGTCACGGTTCAGGGAGCGCAGGAACGGCGCATTCTGGTCGAGGCCGATCCCGGGCGTCTGGCGGCGGCCAGTCTTTCGCTCACGGATATCGTCAAGGCGGTCGGCGCGGCCAACGCCATTGACAGCGTCGGACTGCTGGAGCGCGACTATCAGCAGTTCCAGATCATAGCCTCCAACGAACTCAAAACCCTGGACGACATTAACTCGATCCCCGTCGCCACGCGGCGCGGCAAGGCCATCCGCCTGAGCGACGTGGCCACCGTTCACGAGGGGCTGGCCGACGCCACCAAGGTCGTCTCGGGCAATGGACACGATTCGTGCGTGGTTTCGGTTTTCATGCGCTACGCCGGAAAGGTCACCGATCTTTCGGACAACGTCAAAGAGACCCTTTCCCGGATAAAGGCGAACCTCCCCGCCGGCGTCACCATCACCCCGGTGTACGACCAGGCCGATTTGGTTCGCGACTCGCTTAACGGCGTGCGCGACGCCATCGGATTGGGAATGCTTTTGTCCATTGTCGTGTTGCTGGCCTTTCTCGGCTCCTGGCGTCTCATGGTCGTGGCCGGCGTTTCCATCCCCATTTCCGTGCTGGGGACTTTTGCGTTGATGACCACGTTTCATCAATCGCTCAACCTGATGTCGCTGGGCGGCATCGCCATCGCCATCGGATTGATCATAGACAACGCCATTGTCGTTGTGGAGAACATCGCCCGCTCGCTCTCAGCGGCCGAAAGCAGGCGAGAGGCCGTCGTCCGCGCCACGAATGAGATTTTTGGCGCCGTCACGGGCTCGTCGCTGACGACAGTGGTTGTCTTCGTCCCGCTCGTGCTGCTCGAAGGCGTCGTGGGGCAATTTTTCCGCGCCATGTCCGTCACGCTCTCGATCGGGATTCTCGTTTCTCTGGCCGTATCGCTGACGCTGACCCCGGTCATGAGCGCCGGCTGGTTCGGACCGCGTCCGGGCGAGCGGACGGCGCGCCGCTGGACGGAATGGCTGGCGGGCATCTATGAAAAGCTGATCCGGCGCATCTTGCGTCATCCATGGATCGCCGCCGTGATTCTTTGCATTCTCGTTGCGGCGGGCGCATGGGAGGCCCGCCATCAGGAGACCGGCTTCCTGCCGCAAATGGATGAAGGCGGGTTCGTGCTCGACTACTTCATGCCGGTCGGAACCTCGCTGTCGGAAACGGACAAAAACTGCCGCAGGATCGAAGCGATTCTGCTCGAGACGCCTCAGATCAGCTCCTTTTCGCGCCGCACCGGCGCCGAGCTGGGCTTCTTCGCCACCGAGCAGTTCACGGGCGATTTCCTCGTGGGCTTGAAGCCGCGCAGCGAGCGCCAGCATACCACCATCGAAGTCATTGACGACCTTCGCAAGCGCGTCGCACGCGAGGTCCCGCAAATCGAAGTCGAATTCATCCAGGTAATGCAGGACACGATCAACGACCTGGCCGGCAATCCCTCGCCCTTGGAGGTCAAGGTTTTTGGCATGGATTACCGTGTGCTGCAAACTCTGGCCGGCACGGTGGCGGGCCAGTTGGAAAAGATTCCGGGCGTCGTGGACATCAAGAAGGGCGTTTCCTTCGGCAGCCCGGAAATCACCTATCGGTTCGATCCGGTCGCGCTGGGAAAGACCGGCCTGACCTGCGAGGACGCCGAGAGCCAGATGCGCGCGGCCCTCCTGGGTGAAGACGCGACGGTCGTGCGGCGCGGGGAATTCCTGATCCCGGTGACGGTGCGCTATCCCGATTGGGTCCGGCGCGATCCGGCGTGGCTCGAGCGGATTCCGCTGGCCAGCGCGTCGGGCCATTCCATCCCGGCCTCGCTCATCAGCCGCGTCGAGGAGAAAAGAAACTTCAATGAGCTGGCGCGCGAAAACCAGCAACCGTTGGTTTCCGTGACGGCGGGAATCAGCGGGCGCGACCTGGGGAGCGTGGCCCGCGACGTGCGCGCCACCCTGAAGCGAATCCTTTTGCCGCGCGGAACGCGGTTCGAGCTGGCCGGACAGATCGAAAGCCAGACCAAAGCGTTCGAGAACCTGATGGTCGTGTTCGGGTTGGCCATGGGGCTGGTCTTTGTGCTGCTGGTCATGCAATTCCGCTCGTTCCGTCTGCCGTTGATTATTTTTCTGGCGCTGCCGTTTTCGCCGATCGGCGGACTGATCGCCTTGCGCCTGACCGGTACGGAATTGAATATTTCCGCTTTCATGGGATTGATCATGCTCGTCGGCATCGTAGTAAGGAACGGCATCATTCTGATCGAATATACCGAGCAGCTTCGAATCGCGGGCGCCCCGACGCTCTTGGAAGCGCTGACGCGGGCGGCGCGCATCCGGTTGCGTCCCATCCTCATGACCTCGCTGACGGCCATCATGGCGCTGCTGCCGCTGGCGCTGAACATCGGGGCTGGCGCGGAATTGCAGCGCCCGCTGGCCATCGTCGTCATCGGAGGATTGTCGCTCTCGACGGTGTTCACGCTCCTGGTGGTGCCGGTCGCCCATATCCTCCTGGGAGAGCCCCAGCGCATCCACGAAGAGAGTTGATCGGCAGAAAGGCCATCATTCATGCGATTTTTGTTTCCGCGAATTTCCCATTTCGTCCCGCTGTTGATCAGCGGCCTGATCTGCCTGGCGCTGGCCGGATGCGCGACGCCGCCCGCCAGGATGGAGTGGAAGCCGCTTCAGGCCTCGGAGTTGGCCACGACGCTGACGTTGAGCCAATGTCTGAATCTGGCGCGTAATAGCGATGTGCGGGCGGCCGAATGGCGAAGCCGCATCGTGGCGGCGCATGCCGGCGTCGTTACGGCAAAAGAGATTCCCAATCCGACGCTGAATCTTGCCTGGGAAGACGTCGGGATGAGGGACGCGGCTGGCGCGTCCCTCGCCTCCCACTTGGTCGGGGTCTCTTATCCGATCTTTTTCTGGTGGACGCGCGACCCGAAGATCCGATCCGCCCAGGCCGCCGAGCGCGAGGAAATCCAGTCCGTCCGAAGCGAACGGCGCCAGCTGGACGTCAGCGTGGGCACGGCTTATTGGGAATTGGTCGCGGATCAAAGGCAGGTGGCATTGGCCGGCCAGCTGGTCGAAAACGCACGCGAAGCCGCGCGGCTGGCGCGAAAGGAAAAAGAACTGGGTTCGCGTTCTTTGCTGGACGTGCATCGCGCCGAAGCGGATTTGCTGGAGGCGGAAAGCGATCAGTCGGATGCGGTCAGCAAGCTGCGCCTAGATCAGCTGGCGTTCGCTTTCGCTCTCGGGACCGAGCAACCGGCCTTCCCGCAGGTCAGCGATTGCGGCGATGAATCGCTGACGTCTGGCTCCCATGCATTGACGGCCTCTTCGATGCCCTATGAAATATTGGCGGCGGCGCTTAGGAAGGATCCCGATTGGGCCAAGGCCAAAGCCGCATGCGAAACGGCGCAGGCCGATCTGCAAATCGAACGCCTGAGCGCGCTCCCGCTGACCGACGCCCAGGCCGGCGCAGGCCGCAAAGGCGGTCCGGACGGCATTGGCGCAAACTACGGTCTTGATGTTCCCATCCCCATCTTCAATGCGAATCTGGGCGGCATTCAAAAAGCGCAGGCCGCCCTCGAAACCGCGCAAGCCGACGAGGAAAAAGCGCGCCGGGCGGTCGTCGCGACGGTCTCCCAGGCGTGGGAGAAAGCCCGCATCGCATTGCGTAAATACCGGCAATACGCGGTCGTGCTCGCCGATGCGCGCCAGCGCGATGAGGCCGCGGCTCGCAAACTCTTCACGGCGGGCGAAATCGGCTATGAGGATTATCTGCTCGTTAACCGCGATGCCATCCAGAAGCGCAAAGCCCTGATCGAATCCTGGCTCGGCGCGGCCCAATCCGTCTGGAACTTCGAATGCGCCCTGGGGTGGCATGATAGCGAGCGGCAGTAGCGGCTCACTTGGGGGGTGGCGGACGAAGCGCTTCAAGGACCACAAGGACTACAAATACCACAATGAAAAATGAAAAATGAAAAATGAAAAATGACAGCCCATCCCGGCGCCAGTATTTCACAGCCCTGCATCATTTGCCTGCCGCGCGCAGTCCCATTTTCAATTTCTCATTTCTCATTTTGCATTTTACATTGACAACAATGCCATAAGGTGGCCGCGGACGCATCCCCAAAAACTCTAGGGAAATTAGGCCAGGCAATGGAGCATTGTATTTCCCGGTTGGCTGGCCGTCCTTGGTGTCCTTGCTGTCTTTGATGTCCTTGCGCCAAGCCGCCGCGCGCGCCCTGCAAAGCTTTTGCGCATTTCCACGCAATTCCGCGCAATCCGTGGTTGACTCGCCCAAGCATTTTGAGCGAATCTTCGCGGCTCAATTTTTGGCTTTTATTTTATCGGAACTGCGAAAGAAATCATGAATGAAACACTGACCATTCCCCGCCTGTCGCTGGTACTCCTGATCGGAGCGGCTGGCTCGGGCAAATCCACCTTCGTCGCCCGGCATTTCAAGGACACCGAAGTTCTGTCGAGCGACCGTCTGCGCGCGATGCTGGATGACGACGAAAATTCGCAAGCCGCCACCAATGACGCTTTCGAGGTTTTGCGCCTGGTGGTCCAAAAACGCCTGGCCCGCGGACGCCTGACCGTGGTGGACGCGACCAACGTCAATCTCGAAGACCGCACGCCCTTTATCAAGCTGGCGCAAAAGTTCCATACCGCGCCGGTGGCCATTGTGCTGAACGTGAACAAGTCAATCTGCCACCAACGCAACGCCGGACGCACGGACCGCGCCGGACTGCCGCAACGCGTGGTGGACCGCCAGGCCGTCGCGATGGAAAAAACGCTGAAGACCATCCGCACGGAAGGTTTTTACCGGGTATTCATCCTGTCCGATCCCGCGCAGATCGAATCGGCGAAAGTCCAGCGCGAACGGATGCGTTCGGACCGCTGCACGGAAAAAGGACCGTTTGACATCATCGGTGACGTGCACGGCTGCTGCAATGAACTGGAGACGCTTCTGGCACAGCTCGGATACGCGAGCGATGAAGGCGGCGTCTGGAAACATCCCGAAGGACGGCGCGCCATCTTCCTCGGCGACATGGTCAACCGCGGGCCGCGTTCGATAGACGCGCTGCGCCTTGCGATGCGGATGGTCCAGGCCGATTCGGCTTTCCTCGTTCCCGGCAATCATGAGCAGCTCTTCCTGAGATGGATCACCGGCGTGACGTTCCCGCCCGCGCACGGCTTGCGCCAGACGCTCAACGAGATAGACGCCATGCCCGCCGAGGAGTGGACGCGGCTCAAAGGCGAAATGGCCTCGTTCCTCAAGTCGCTCGAATCGCATCTGATCTTTGACGGCGGACGGCTGATCGTCGCCCATGCCGGCATGACGGATGATCTGGCCGGACGCATCGGCGTGCGGCATTTCGCCATCTATGGAAACACGCGCGGCGAACTGGACGGCTATACGCGCCGCCAATCGCAGCTGTGGGCGTTGCGCTATCGCTCGAAGGCGAAAGTGATCTATGGACACACAGCCGTCGTCGAGCCGAAGCGCACGCACAACACCCTGAATATTGACACGGGCTGCGTCTTCGGAGGCAAGTTGACGGCGCTACGCTATCCCGAAGGCGAGTTGATTTCCGTTCCCGCCGAGCGCGTTTATTGCGAGCCGGATCCCAAGCCGATGCTGCCGCATGAAGAGGCCGCCGCCGAAGCCGAAGCCGAAGCCGAAGCCCGGAAAGCCAATGCGATGCGCGAGCCCGTCGAAACCGCTATTCCGCCCGATATGCCCCCGGATGAAGAGGGGTTTGCCGTTGAGCAGATGGCGGAGCCGGAACCGGCCAAGGAACCAGAGGCGGCCAAAGAACCGGAACCGGCTAAAGAACCGGAGCCGGTTACAGAACCGGAGCCGGTTATAGAGCCGGAGCCGACTAAAGAGCCGGAGCCGGTTACAGAGCCAGAAGCGCCCAAAGAACCGGAACCAGCGGCAGAGAGTGGAACGAGCGCTGATTCCGCCGCACAATAAATCAATCTTTTCTTTTTATTCTGCAAACCTTTATCTCACGCCAAATTCCAGCGCGTTGTACAGTAATCCAGGGCGATGGATGAATGGCTCGATAGCGGCGATGGCGAAGGCGCCTCCCCCCGTCCATCGCCGCTCTCTTTTAAGCCCTTTCCATTTTTCATCCCCCTTTACCGTAAATCCTCTCCGTCCTCCCCATCCTCCCAATCCGCCCATCCCCAAGGATACATCCCGCCTTATAGTTTGGCGCCGTATGGTAGGCCGGCCCGCTCCGCCGGGCGGCCACGCGCGCTAATACTGTCCGGCTGGCTGATTAACGCGCGGCGCCGCCCGACGGAGCGGGCCGGCCTACC
>JAPLSP010000408.1 GCA_026398575.1 Candidatus Sumerlaeota bacterium
CGGAGCGGGACGGCCTACCATTCGGCGCCAGCTTTGATAGGCGCGCTGAGTCATTGATGAAGTTTGGCGCCAAGCTACGTGTCGCGATGCGCCCTCTGGAGGCTGTTATTAATTCATGTCCATAGAACCCCCTCCATTGCCGCCAGACTTGTTGCCGGACTTGGCGCCGCTTGCGGAGCGGTCCGATTTGCCTCCCAAAGGGCATTGGGTTTTTATTTTGCTGTTCTGCCTTTCGCTGGCGTTTCTGGTTCCCACCATTCAGGGACCTTCGATTCGCAATTGCTTTTTTGATAGCGGAAAAAACAAGGCCACCCCCGGCGAATCTTTCGAGTTGATTGTCCAGGCCAAGATGATCATCGCCTTGAATGAAATTCAGAATTCGTCGCAGGCGTCCTTGAAGGCGGAAATCGGGGCGCTGAAATCTCCGTTCTCAAAAGTATCGCCGGTCAATTCCCTCCAAGCGATGGTCAAAGACAAAGCATCTCCGAATGCCCTGCTTCGCGCTCTGGCGCTGGCGGGATATCTGGGCTGGAAAGATCAGGCCAACCAGATCGCAAAGCGCTTGAAGGATGCGGAAGAAACCGGAGGGATGAATCCCGATCAACGCCGCCTCAGCGAAACATTATGCCGTTTCTATGGCGAAGAGGCGCGGGCGCCCTTGAGCGAAGATGAAGCGCATCTGGTCCATGAGCGCTTCGGATGGTTTGCCCGTGTTGTCGAGTGCGATCAATGGCTATTGACAGACCCACCCAAGGGGCGCGAGGCGAAGGCAGCCCTTCGCGTCGAATGCCGGCGCGCGCTCATAGTGTGCGCGGCGGCATTCATGATCGGCCTGTGTCTTTGCCTGGTTGGAGTTGTGCTGCTGATGGTGTTCCTGATTTTGTCATACGCCGGACGAACGCGTTGGGGCGAACTGCGAGCCCGGGTAATGCAATCTCTTGCCAACGGCGCCGGCGGATTCCAGCCTTGGCAGGCATTCGAGGCGTTTACGCTTTATCTCACTGTTTTTGCGGCGGCCATGATCGCGGTCAACGCCATGAGCCTTCCGAAAAGCGGAATGATCCGCCTGGCTGCGCAGCTCTGGACACTTGCGGCGGCGGCTGTATTGCTTTGGCCTTTGGCGAGAGGGGCACGATTCCTGGAGGCGCGTCGCTGGGTCGGCTTGGTCCGGGGCAGGGGAGCGGGCGTCGAAGCGCTGGCGGGCGCCGCCGGATACGCCGGCATCTTTCCCTTGATGGTAGGCGCCGCGATCGCCACGGCGCTGTGGGCCTCGCGCCTGGGAATTTCCGCCGCCGAGGGAGCACACCCGCTGGCGCCGCTCGTGGCCGAGAGTCCCGCATGGGGACTGAGAATTTATGTCCTATTCCTGGCCGTCATCGTGGCGCCGGTGATGGAGGAGATCATGTTTCGCGGATTGTTCTATGGATGTCTGCGATCCGTGATGCGCGCTCCGGCGGCGGTTATCGTATGTGGATTGCTCTTCGCCTCCCTCCATCCGCAGGGGATACTGGGCGTTCCCACCTTGTTTGTTTTGGGCGCGGGATTCTCCATCCTGCGCGAATGGCGCGGCTCGCTGATCGCCCCGATCCTCGCGCACGCGCTGGTCAACGGCGGGACGATGGCAATTCTGATGCTGCTATGAAGGGGGCTAAGCGCTCTGGATCACAAATTCAGTGACGCATTTTTGCCCAAAGGACGAAAGCAATGCGCTCAGAAAAGGCGCCAGCTTTTGGAGTAAGGTGGCTTGCCGCCTTCTTTTTTGCGCCAAGGCCATTGAATCGCCAAAAAGAAGGCGGCAAGCCACCTTACTCCAAAAGCTGGCGCAGTTCTTTACCGCATTAAATTTCACCAGACATGCACTATTGGTGATGCTCGGTGAAATGGCCGGTGGGGGATGTATCGCCCTTGAAATTAATTATGGAATTGGAGTTTGTATAGGCGTCGCCCTGGATGAGGGGCTTGGGCAAAAGCCCCGGCGCCTTGGGCAAGACGCGGATGGTCTTGATGATTCCGGCGAAATCCGGCTGGCCATTGGCGTGCGCGCCGGCGATGAATTGGCCCGCGACCCCAAGGTCGCCGCGCAGCAGCTGAATGCTCGCGAGCGGAGCGTTGGATTCCTGCCCATATCCCGCAGCCAGGATTGCCGCCGTCGTGGGACGGTCAATGGCTCCGAGGCGGCCGCCTGTATAGCTGGTGGCGCCGTCCGCCTGGGTCCATTTCGCGTATCTGGCCTGAAGCGCCTTCACGCCTCCATTGCACGTCATCGTGCTGAACGCAATATCACCGCCGGTAACGAGCATGGTTTGTATGCCGGTGTAACTGCGCATTTCCGCCACGACCCAATCGGCGCGCAGATAATCGGCGTACTTGATCACGTCTTGGGTCCGATAAGCGCGCAACTGCGTTCCCCAGCGTAGTCCGCTCAGGCTAACGTTTTTCAAACTGCCGCACTGAATCTCTCCGCAGTGGATCGCGCTTCCGGCGCCGGAGACGGAGAGCGTTCCCAAAACACTGATGATGCAGTCGCTGGTCGCTTCGCAAAAGGTGATAAAAGGGGGAATGCCCGTGGGCACGATGCGTTTCGATATCAGGCGCAGGCTGGTGTTGGCGCTCGAAAACAGCCCGCGCAACCGCACGCCGCTGAGATGGACCGTCATCGAGCGCTTGATCGGCGCGGTAACGGAGGTGATGGTCTCGACAATTTGCGTGTCGGCGCAATTGCCCAGGCTTTGGCCCGTCTGCTCGTACCATCCACCGGGATGCGATCCCAGTTTTTGCGAAAGAACCGGCCAGGTGGAATTCATCCGCGCCGCCATGCTGATCGAGCGAATGGTCCGGGCGGTGATGGATTGGACCGTGCAGCTGCTGGCGGTCACGGCGCCAAGATTGCCTGCGGCGGTCAGTTCGGCGATGGGCGCTTGTGTATAAAACTTCGCAAAGCCTCCGGCGGTTTGGATGCGCGGGATCGTTTCTCCCCACGTCACGCCTTTGCGGCGCTTGATATTGAGTGTATCGCTGTCGTTTCCGCCGGTGATGGCAATGCCGTCGGTTGTCACGTCAACGCGCCCGCCGTGTTTTGTGACATAAGTGATCGCGTAATCCTTGGTCCATAGATACCAGGTTCTACCCACGATCGAAGTTCTCGCAGTAGGGTCCAGGCCGAAAGCGGTTGAATCGCTCATGCGCCAGGCTTCAATGGCGTATTTCCTCACAAAATCATAGCTCAGCCATGCGTATCCCGACTCGCCCCAACCGGCGCCCCAGGAATTGACGATGCGGAAGGCATGTTTAATGTCGCTGCACCCTGTCACACAAACGGCGTGGAAGCCGAGGAATCGCTCATCCGCGATCGTCTCGACGGTATAGACGTCCTGCTTATAATTGACAAAGCTTAGAAATACCGGAATACCGAGCATGACGCAATCGCCCGGCGGCTGATTGCCGTTGGCGTCCAACGGCGGCGCCAGCCTTTTAATGAGCGGCGCCACGTTGTTGTTCCACAGGCTCGCGAAACGCTGCGTGTCGAAGTTGACATGCGGCGTATGGGCGAAAAAGGGCGCATATCCCAGCTCCTTGAATTGCGCCGCCTCTTGGAAATGGACGTCGCTGGTGACTGTGTCGGCAGAGGGGAAATCCTTGAGCGTCGGCGCGCCATAGCCCCGAAGCAGCTCGCCGGCGAAATGGAAATGGTTGCCGCCGCCATTGGCCCAGAGGAAATAGGGGCTGATGATGCCGGCTGGGTCGGTAGTCACCAGCGCATTGCGCTGCAGATTTTCCTGATAGGTTTTGGCGTAGTATCCCATCGCCCAGCAAACGCCGGCGCCGTAGCCGTGCGGGAATTGCGCAGTGCTGTAAGGGGCGAATCCGCCCGAGGTCGTCTGATCATAAACGGGCGGCACGAGCGCGCCCAGGTCCGCGATCACCGGCGCCACGGCCAATTCATCCCGCTGCGATCCGGCAATCGGGGCCGTGGTGGATGGATCGTGCGTGACATAGACGCGATGGCGGCGAATTGGGCCGATATTTTTGCCGAACCAGAAATCCAGCGTTTCGCTCCCATACCATGCCGACTGCTCCTGCCAGTTCCGCTCGAGCGTAATGTGCAGGGTTACATATTCTCCCGCCGGCACGGTGATGGTTTCGATTTTGGCGGCGACAAGGCGAACGGTTTCCGAGCCGGAACTGTCGGCGGTGAAGTAAATGCCGCCGTTGCCGATGCCCTGGTTCACGCCGTCCGTATTCAGCACGATCGGCAAAAGCTCCAATGGATCATTGTAGGTGCGTTTGACTTTGCTCGAATCTTCGTATTGCGCCAGAATCAAATATTGATCGGTCCATTCCATCTGCCAATCGCTCCAGCGATTGGCGGATTGGATATCCTTCATCGAATAGACGGCATCAAAAGCGCCGACGCTCAATGGCCCGGAAATTTGATAATGGATTTCCTTCTTGGCGCTCGTGTCATTGATCTGGCGCAGATAAGTCAGCGACACCTTGTCAACGATAGGCCAATAGTCCTTCATGGAGTATGTATCGGCGGCGCCGTGCCGCGAAATCGCGGCAAACACCAGGGATACGCCTATGCATAGGATTATCTGCGAAGCGCGCGTCGGATGAAAGCGGTTACTATGAAAGGTTCTACCTGGCGCTGCTGCGGTCTTACGAAAGAAACTCATTCAAATGTCTCCTCTTGAAGCGCTTCGATTTTTTGCGTTACCCAAAGGCGCCGTCATCGTATCCCGGGTAAGCGCTGGCGGAAAGCGGAAAAATCAGCGTGGACGGGCGCGGCGCCGGACCTTCTGACCCGGCTGTCCCTTATTTCGTTAGAACCCGCTTGCGCGCGCCAGGTTATACACGCTATTTTCATGCCAATAAGTACCCCATCGAAGGATCGCGCGCATGAGCGTTGAAATTGATATTCGATACGAAGGCGATCTCCATTGCAGCGCCCAGCACGGGCCGTCGGGGAAGACGCTGATCACGGATGCCCCGGTGGACAACGGTGGCAAAGGCGACGCGTTCTCACCCACGGACCTTGTCGCGACGTCGCTGGGCGTATGCGTCTTGACGATCATGGGGATCGTGGCGAAGCGGAATGATTGGGACATCCGGGGAACGCGCTGTCATGTTGTCAAAGATATGGCCGCCGCGCCCACGCGCAGAATCGGCTCGCTGACGGCGATAATCACGCTGCCCAAGGGGCTGGTCCTCGGCGCCGCGGATCGCGCTAAACTGGAGAACGCCGTCAATATCTGCCCGGTCAAGCAGAGCCTGCACCCGGATGTGGCCGTGAAGATCGAGTACGTGTATCCCGAATAGCGCAGCACGATAAATGCATCGTCCTTGGAGTCCCTGACATCTTTGCAGTCCTTGGCGTTCTTGCGGTCCTTGTTGTCTTTGATGTCTTTCGTCCGCCAAGCTAAAAAACAAAATCCCTAATAATCATCAACAGCGTCATCATCCATCACAAAACCGGGAGGCAAAACGATGGAACTCTTGAAAGCAATCCAGGACCGGCACAGCGTCCGAAAGTTCAAGAATCAACCGGTGGCGCGCGAAATTCTTCAGCGCGTGCTTGAAGCGGCGCGTCTGGCGCCGTCGGCCAGCAACCGGCAGGAATGGCGTTTCGTCGTCGTTGAGGATGCGTCCAGGCGCGCGGCCTTGAGCATGGCGGCCAATCAGCAGCGCTTTGTCGGCGAAGCGGCCGTGGTCATCGCCGCCTGCGCCGAGACCGACGAGCACGTCATGTCCTGCGGCGAGAAGTGCTATCCGATAGACGTGGCCATCGCGCTCGAACACATCGCGCTGCAAGCCACAGATGAAGGTCTCGGAACCTGTTGGGTCGGCGCCTTCAACGCCGCCAAGGTCAAAGAAATCCTGGGCATTCCCGCACACGTCAAGGTTGTTCAGCTGATGGCCTTGGGCTATCCCGCCGATCCCATCATCCCTGAAAAACGCCGCAAGGAGATGAAGGAGATTGTTTGCTTTGAGAAGTGGAGTTTGAAGTGATAGAAATTGCACGACTAAAGACAGTCGAGCGAATGGCAAGTGTTCTTGGGATAAATTCCGGTTCGCGTGCGCTCTCAGACCGGCCTATTTTCAGCAAGGAGGCGAAAGATGAACAGGGGAAACCACGCAATAGCAGTGAGTCTCATCCTGGCAGGAGCGGTGATCGCGGGGGGATGCGTGGGCGGAAAATCCGCCACGGCGCCGTCTGAAAACATCGAAATCATAATTGATAATTCCGCCGTCATGGGATTTGACAAAACAGGTGAATGGACAAGCGTCGGCGAGTCGGACGATCGCCATTTCGGCCCCGATTTGCTGTGGGCGTATGCCAAATCAGCCGAGCATGGCGCCGCCACCGCCACGTGGACGCCCGACTTGCCCAAGGCCGGCCAATACGAAGTCTCCATCTGGTACGGCAATGATCCGAACCAGGATCACGACACAAAGGCGCCGTTCGTCGTCAGAGCCGCGGGCAAGGAGTATCCTTTCACGGTCAATCTGCGCGAGAATTGCGGCCAGTGGAACAAACTCGGCGTCTTCAAGATGGCCAAGGGAACCGGGAACTCGGTCAAGACTTATACCACCGAAAACGGAAACGCCATCGCCGACGCCGTCAAGTTCGTGTACGTTGGGAAGTAGGATCTGCAATAGCGCACATTGATATTTAGCCAGTAATAGACCTAAGATTCTTTCCTGCTCCGCACGAAAAAATATGCTGCCTCGCGGCGCAATATCCGTGTTGTCCGGGAAATCCGTGGTAAATTTTTAACCACGGATTTCCCCGATAACACGGACAGTAATGAGCGACAACATGTTGTCATTCGGCATGGGATAATGGCCTAATATGGTCCCTGACGGGCTGGGATATTGCCACATGTTTGCCAAGGCTTAATAGCCATTGCAGAAACTCATCAAAGCGAGGTTGATTGCGCATTTCGCGGGGTATCTGCAATTTTCTTAATGCACCCAAAATATCAGGCTCGTTCAGGCTTGGGAATAATTTGAATGCCTCAGAATAATGAGTCTCTGGAGACACTTGAAAAAATAGATAAACGTATTTTATAAGCATTTCCAATGGCAATTTGTTATCAATAGTCCCTAGATAATTTATGACGTCTTTTTTATTGCCTAATCGCGCATGGGCTTGAGCAATAATATATCCCATCGAACGATCTCGGGCTTCATCTTCGGATGCGGATGCCACTATGTCTTGCCAATACTCAAGCGACGAGAGAGCCCGAATATAGACAAGGCGATAATCTTGAGAGTGCATCTTTTGATCATTAGTTGCGATAGCTTGGACAATTTCCTGCCACGCCTCGGGATCAATTGAGAGGTTTGAATACCTTGTCAAAAGTTTCGCGCTCATTTTCCCAACCCCAAAGGCGCGAAGGCAGACTGCTATTTTGCCAGCGGGCTTCAGCTCAGATTCGGGAACTTTTTCGCACTCCTGAGCAAATTCGCCGAGCGCTTCTTGATCCGCAGGATTGGATTCCAGATAGCGCAGATAGTTTTTGATCCCTTGCGCTTCGCCTCCTCGCGCCTGGCGGAGATATCGCGCAGCTTCAAGGAAGACAGACGGGTGGGGAAATAAAATGATGAGTTCCTCTAGCTGACGGCGGTTCTCTTCAATCGAGCGGCGGGTAATTCCTTTTCGAAAACTGTCAAGTCTCTTTTCGACATAAGGAATCGCGGCCTCAGGTTGAAGGCTGGCGAAAAGCTCGACATAGTCGTCGAGGATTGCCGGATGCTCCTCACCAAAACGATCCAAGGCCAGATATTCATCGAGACACATATCTTGCTGGTCAAAGAGATAGTATAAGCGTGTCACATCAAGGCCCACTCGTGATCGCATCCGTTCATCGAAAGCCGCCATATCTTTGGGACGTGGGATCCGCGAAACAACAACGCGAATGTCCACCGATGTACGGCCATGCGCGCGGCTTTTGACGATCTTGCTGTCACGGATGCGCTCGTAAACGCGCCGAGTACCCTTGACGCTTTCCGGACTAGAGCAAGTGAATAGCACGACGGAATCCGGAAATACCTGCGCGCAGAGTCCTCCCAATTCAGTCAGCCCGGTTCGAGAGTCTATCACCAAAATATCCGGATGAAATTCGCTTGCTATTCTCTTGATGAGATCGAGGCAGAATGCAAATCCTTTGGGTTCACTCAAGAATGTGTCCCACTGCAAGCTCGCTAAATCTTTGTAGTACTCCGGCGTCCAATAGCGTCCCGCCGGCATCAGCCAAAGCTTCCCGCCCGCTTGGGTCACGCCTTCAGCTAACGGAACCTCCAATGAGGAAATCGGAGGTAGGGGGTGCCTCATTGAGAAAGCAAAAAACTGGTCCATCATTCCCATCTGGCATTTGGACGCATCCACATCGGGGAACTTCGAGTCCAATCCAGGCGCTTCGAAGTCCATGTCGGCCATGAAGACTTTCTGCCCCATCTTTGCCAGATAAAGGCCGTAATTGGCGCAGGCAAGAGTGCGGCCAACACCGCCTTTGTAGGAATAAAAAGTAGTTATCTTCATGACCATAGCCTTTCCGATTGAGTCGCGCAACATAGCCCTTCGGCTTCCTCTTCGATCTCGGGGCCAAACTTGTATTGCACGATGCCGAAATCTTCTTCGATTGTGCTTGTGCCTACTTCACACTCAGTCTCAAGCTGCTTTGCGCCATGCTCCAGCGCAATGGCGCCTAACTGCCCAGCAGAGATGCTGCGATTTTCGCTCTTCTTTATCCTTTGAGCAAGATGCTCTAACCGCGTCCAAGTTTCCTGCTTCATGGGAACCTTGCGGTAAATATCCCAGGAGGAATCGGTTGGGCGCCCGCCTTTACTAGACAGCCGCCTCCCAATCCTTGTGGCAAGCACGCGCAAGCCAATAGGATCGAGATGAACGTTGCCGATATACTCAATCTCTTCCCCCCCAAGCAACGCAATGCCTTCTTCGGGTGTGAGTACTCTAGGTTTCTCTTTTTCTTCTTTATTCATAGTCAAATCTCCGAATTCTGAAGAACCGGCCATCCATCAACATGCCGATTTCCCCCTGCTTTGCTTCCCGGCCCATTCGACACACGAAGCGTTTTAGTATAAGCACGTTCCGTTCGTTCCATTCCTCAGCCGTAATAAAAGAAAACACCATGGTTACTTCTTCCTTTTTTACTTTGTTCCCTCGTTCTACATCCAGCCAGCCTCCCATGCCTTCCACAGCTGTCGCGCCGCCAAATAATTCCGACATTACCTGAATCGTCGCATCCACCCAAACCTTATGCGGCAAAGGTTTCTCATCTCGCGTCTTGCTCGGAACATAGACGCAAACATGGTGGTCCTTTTGCTCATCTATAGCGCCCAGCAGAAAGGCATCGCTTACTTTAAAGGATTTCTCAGAATTCTCCATGTTTTGCCTCCGAGCGATTCATGCGCGACACTTTTAGATCAAATATAGATCACGCGTCCAAATATGTCAAGGCGCTTTTTGCCCCAAAACTATTTTTTGAAATTCTGCTTATTTTATCAGCGATTAAAACTCCGCAGATTTCGGCGCGCGGGGGAAGGGGATGACGTCGCGGATGTTGGCCATGCAGGTGGTGAACTGGACGATGCGCTCGAAGCCGAGGCCGAAGCCGGCGTGGGGGACGGTTCCGTAGCGGCGCATGTCGAGATACCACCAATAATCTTTCGGGTTCAGTCCGCTGTCCGCCATGCGGCGCAAAAGAACGTCCTGGCGCTCTTCACGCTGGCTGCCGCCGATGATTTCGCCGATCTTGGGCGCCAGGATGTCCATCGCCGCCACGGTCTTTTCGTCATCATTGAGGCGCATATAGAAGGCCTTGATCTGCTTCGGGTAGTTATAAACGATGACGGGTTTCTTGATGTGCTTCTCAGTCAGGAAGCGCTCGTGCTCGCTTTGCAGGTCCATGCCCCATTCCACGGGGAAAGCAAACGGCTCGCTGCATTTTTTCAGGATGTCCACGGCCTCGGTGTAGGTGAGGCGCGCGAATTCGCTCGCGACGATGTGTTCGAGCGTGGCGATGGCGGTCTTATCCACCCACTGATTGAAGAAGGCCATGTCTTCGGGACAGCGCTCCAGGGCGGCGCGGAAAAGATGTTTGATGCACGCTTCGCCCACCTCCATGTCGCCTTCGAGATCGCAAAACGCCATCTCCGGTTCAAGCATCCAGAACTCCGCCAGGTGCCGCGCCGTGTTGGAATTTTCCGCGCGGAAAGTCGGGCCGAAGGTATAGACGTTCGTCAGTGCGCAGGCGTGCGTCTCGGCGCTCAGCTGGCCGCTGACGGTCAGCGACGTGCGGCGTCCGAAAAAGTCCTGGCTGTAATCTATCGCGCCGTCTGGCAGGCGGGGCGGATTGAGCGGATCGAGCGTTGAAACCGCAAACATCGCGCCGGCGCCTTCGCAATCGCTCGATGTGACGATGGGCGTATGCAGATAGAGGAAGCCGCGCTGCTGAAAGAACTCATGGATCGCCATCGCCAGGCAGTTGCGCACGCGCATGACGGCGCCAAAGGTGTTCGAGCGCGGCCTCAGGTGCGCCACCTCGCGCAGGAATTCCAGCGAGTGGCGTTTCTTTTGGAGCGGATAGGTGTCGGGATCGTCAATCCATCCGAGGACGGCGATTGTGCGCGCGAGGATTTCTATCAGTTGCTCTTTGCCCGGCGACTCGCGCAACTCCCCTTCGATCCGCACGCTGCAGCCCGTGATGAGGCGCAGAATCTCTCCCTCATAATTGGGCAGCGAGTTTTCGGCGATCACCTGAATGCTGGCAAGGCAGGAGCCGTCGTTGATTTCCAAAAAGGAAAATCCGCCCTTCGAATCGCGCCGCGTGCGCACCCAGCCATGAATCGTTACGGCGGCGCCGAAATCGCGCCGCTTCAGGATCGAGCCAATCCTTTGCTCATTGCCAATAGATAACATCGCAAGTTCTCCCTCAAGGTTCATCCGCGAATGGCTTGGAATCGTACGAATATTATTTGGGTGATGGGCGCGATTCGCGATCCACGGCGTTCCGGATGAGCCAAACTTCTTGTTCTTTGATCTCCGGCAAAATATAACCGCGGACCGTCGCCACTCGCTCGAACTTAAATGGATGCTCTTTGAGGGCTTTGTCAAGCCGGGGATTTTTGGCGCCGTTGGGAATGATGGCCAGCGTGGGCGTGGCGCCCGATTGCATGGCCTGCGCCAACGCCAGCGAATCGCCGATCAGTTCCGGCGTGCGCGGCAAATAACAGCCCAGACTTGCGTGGTCGAATTTGTGGATGATCAGGCGGTCCTCCGCGCGCAATTCGCCGCTGACCGCCAGCGCCAGAGGACGGCTGATGCGCAGCGTCTCGGCGGCGGGGAAGACGAGCGTCATGAGCGCGAGATATATCACCGCCGCGCCGCCCGCCATCCAGGCAAATACGCCATCGCCGCAACGGCCGCGCAACAGGAACACGCCGTTTCCGGTCGCATATATCAGGGCGAGGATTCCCGTCGTAGCGGCGGCGAATGTCAAAGCGGCATTTTGATGCGCCATCATCAGCGCCAAACTTGCGCCGGACAGCGCCAGACTGGGAATCACAGCAATGGCCGCCTCCAGGAGGCGCATCTTGCGCGAGCTCGTGGGAATTGCAGACAAAGGCGAGCGGAAAACATCTGCTTCCGGCTGGCTGCAACGATACTCCCATTCATAGGCGATGAGAATCGCCATCGCGGGAAACGCCGACAAAAGATAATGAGGAAGCTTGGACGTGATCAGTTCAATCAAAACCCACGGTCCGGCGACCCAGGCCAGGAGGAACAACAGGTTGCCATCCTGCCGTCGTTGCTTCCAAGCCCGCCAGATCGCTGCGGGCAAAAAAGCGGACCATGGGAAAAACGTGATCAGCGCGCCCAGAAGATAGTAGCCGGGAACGCCTACGTGCCCTTCAAACGGCTGGGTGGTCCGTCCGATCAAATGCTTGCCGGCCCCTTCGATCAAAAATTCGCCGTGCGTCTTGATCAATGCAGGAATCAGCCATAATGCCATGATGCCGAGCGCCAGGGGGATGCCCCAGCTCGTACCGATATTGCTCCAAGAACCTCTGCCTTCGGCGCGCGTCAGGCTCCGGATAAGCCAAAACGCGGCGACGCAGGCAAGGAGGATCGGCCCCAGCATATTTACCTTGGGCGCTTTCGGGATAGCGACAGCGAGCGCTCCCGCCAGAAGAAGAATTCCCAGCCGAAGATGCTGCTTGCGCGTCCATCCAACCTGCAGCCAAGCCAGCGCGGCGGCGGCGGCCGCCAGAAACGCGACATTGACCACCTTGGCCAGCAGCCCCATTCCCACACCGAACCAGAAGAGCGTCTGCCATAAAGAACGATTCGAGGCGCTATTCCGCAGCTGAGCCCAGGCCCAGAAAGACAGCGTCGTTGCGCACAGCAGCGACGCGTCGGCGGTGCATATCTTGGATTCGATGACAAAGAACAGCGCTGTGGCGAGGATCAACCCCGCGCGCCAGCCGGCGCAGATTCCAAACATCGAGCTCGCAATGGCGATCGTCATGAAGCAGGTCAGAAGACCGCACATCGCCGAGGGCAGGCGCAGGATCGCGTCGCCGGGACCGCAAACTTCCTGCGCGCCCAAGGCCAGCCAATAGATGAGAATGGGCTTGTGATATCGAGGCTCGCCCCAGTTCGTCGGGACGATCCAGTCGCTGCGCTCGCGCATCTCCTTGACCGCCAGGGAAAATCGCGCCTCGTCTCGATCCACCACCGACAAGCCGCCGTTTCCCGTCAGGCAGAGCACGGCGCAAAAAACGAGAACGGAGAAGGCGGGCAACCAGGGGGCTTTATTCATTTGACTCAATTCAGGGGCGCCGGGATATTTCTTTTCCGTGCGGATGATAGTCTTTGCGAAAATCACTCTAAAAGCTGACGGAAGCGGGTATCAAGGTGAAAAGCTCGGAATCGTGTTTCCCCTGCGCGAAAACTCCCCTTCGGTGGCGATGGCGAATCCTGATCGGCGCGCTGTGCCTGGGTGTGCTGGTCTGCGCATTCGCTGTGGATGGCGCCGTCATCGCCAGGATAGACGCTTGGCGCCACGCGGCAAATAACGCCAATGCGCGGCGCATCACCGTATTCTTGAATGCGATTGAATTATACGCGATGGGCTATATCACCGCCGCCATCGCGATTGCGATGCTGTTTCTGGACCGGCGGCGCGCGGCGCGGGCCTTGGCGCTCGCTCTCATAGTGACGGCGGTTGGCCTGGCGAATAACGTCGTCAAGCAGGCTTGCGGACGCGCCCGCCCAAAGACTCTCAAGGATTTGAGCAAGCGCTCAATGGGTTCGCCGATTGGAAATGACGCCGACGCCCTCTCTTCCCGAACGATCTATTTCGGCGGACCGGCCAAGGGATGTGGAATGCGGCAGTCAAAGTACCAGTCTTTTCCGTCCGGGCATAGCGCGGCGGCGGCGGGTCAGTCCGCCGTGCTGTGCGCGCTTTATCCGCAGGGCACGGCTGTTTTCCTGCTTCTTACCGGGCTCGTGGGCGTGGAGCGCATTTACCATGAGGATCATTTTCCCTCCGACGTCTGGGCGGGATTTTTGCTTGGATGGCTGCTGGCAAGGGCGATGCTGGTTTGGCGGGCGTTTCAGCGATTTTGTTTTTGGCTGGCGGGGCTGCCGCCCTTTCGGTGGATTTCGCGGACCAAGGACCTCAAGGACCTCAAGGACAGCAAAGGCCTCAATGGAAGCAAATAGCGCGAGGTAAAACTTGATCTACTGAATTATATTCTGTTGCCCATCTTCCATGAGTCCTATAAGTCTCATAACTCCCATAACTCCCATTCGCCGTGGATAATCTCAGGCAATCCTATTGGTCGCGCCAGGATTTTAGGGCGGCGCTCCAGCGTCCGTTCGCGGCAAGCGCTTGCTCCAAGAAAGCCAGTGTTTCCGGTCCGCCGTTGGCGAGGAGCGTTTGGGCGGCGGCCTCATCCACGGAGGCGGGAAGAACGCGCAGGTTCGGGATCTTCATGAGCGCGCGCGTCAGGGATTGCATGCGCTTGCGAAGGATGGCTTCCGGCGGCGGCGGCCCCACGCGCGGCAGGGGAGTGTGGGGCTCGGGGACATAGATGCCCAGGTTGATGGTGATCGTTCCGATGGCGCCTTTGGGGCGCGAGGCGTTGACGAATCGTTCTCGCAGGCGCCCGGCGAATTCGGCGATTTCCATCGCTTCCTCGTCGCTCTCCGTTGGCAGGCCGATCATGAAATAAAGCTTGAGATCGCGAATCCCCAGCGCGATGGCCTGTTCCATGACGCGATAAATTTGCTCATCTTCGATTTGTTTTCCAATGAGGCGCCTGAGCCTGGGCGAGGCGGTTTCGGGCGCAAGCGTGATCGAGCGCTGTCCGGAACGCGCCAGCGAAGCGAGCATGGCCGGCGTTACGTCTTCGATGCGCAGCGAAGAAAACGAAACGAGCAAATCCTCGCGGTCGCAATAGGCGCAGATCGCGTCAATCTCGGGATGCGCTCCGACCGCCGCGGCGATGAGCCCGAAGGAACGCGTCCGCTCGCGCTGGATTTCCATGGCGGAGATGACGGCAGAAGCGGGATAAAACTCATAGGGCTTGATATTGTGCCCCGCCCAACAGAACATGCAATGATGCGG
Organism: Candidatus Sumerlaeota bacterium; assembly: GCA_026398575.1. Next base: position 14,661 of record JAPLSP010000408.1, read on the forward strand.
GCAGCCGCGTGAAATCTCGATCAGGCATTTGCCCGCGAATTCCGTCCGGTCGGTGAGGATGATGGAGTGGAGCGGGGTTTTGGGCTCGGGGTTCGGGATTCGGGGCTCGGGGTTCAGGGCGTGGGACTCGGAACTCGGCACTCGGCACTCGGCACTTGGGATGATGACATCGGGGATGCGCGCGAGGGTCTGCAGAAGAGCGGGGCGGTCGTCGCGCAGGCGCGCGCAATCTTCAAATATGCGCGTGATGGATGCTTGATCGGCGCCCAAAAAGAACGCGTCGCACACGTCCGCCAGCGGACGGGGATTGACTTGGACGCCCAGGCCGCCGGCGATGATCAAGGGTTGATGTGGCGCGCGATCGCGCGCCAGCAGCGGCAGCCCTGCGCGCTTTATGATTTCAATAACGCTCAGGTAATCCAGAACAAAGGAAATGGAAAAAGCGAGAACGTCCACGCAATCCAGCGGCAGGCGGCTTTCCAATGTTTCAAGGCGCGGAAGATCGTGAAAATATCGCTCGGCGCGCACGCCGGAGACGGCATTGGCCCATGCGTACACTGCCTGATAGCCCAGGCTGCTCATGCCGATGTGATAGGTATTGGGGAAGACCAGCGCCACGTCGAGCGGTTGAGCGCCGGGCTTGAGAATGGTCCCCGTTTCCGATTCAAGCAGTTCTTTGTATATGTCAACAGGCCGGAGGGACACGCAGAGGTTCTCTTTGGATGGCGTGTTTTTTGCGGAGCTTCGCGAAGGGATCAGCCCCAAAAATTCCTAAGTGTTCAGATATTCAAACTGCCTGTCCGATAGCCTTCGAGGTCGAGCGCAACATAGACGAATCCCAGTTCTTTGAAATACGCTGTGATAGCCTGCCGCGCTTCCAACGCCGCCAGCCGCGCGATGTCGCCGGGCTCGACTTCGATCCGGGCGGTCAGTCCGTCGTGCCGCACCCGCGTCTGCCTCACGCCGAGTTCGGTCCTCAGGAATTGTTCGCCCGCGTCCACCCGCGCCAGCTTTTCCCGCGTGATGGGCTGGCCATAAGGGATGCGCGAGGCCAGGCACGCCGCCGAAGGATCATCCGAATTGGGCAGGCCGTAGGCGCGCGCCAGCTCGCGGATTTGCGCCTTGGTGAATCCCAGCTCCTTGAACGGCGAGAGCACCCCCAATTCCGCCAGCGCGCGCAGTCCGGGGCGGTGATCCTTGAGGTCGTCGCGGTGCGTTCCTTCCAGAACGTGCTTGAAGCCCTTGGAGCGGGCGTATTCGATGATCTGCGAGAAGAT
>JAPLSP010000368.1 GCA_026398575.1 Candidatus Sumerlaeota bacterium
CGCCGTCTCCAGTCAGAAGCAGGCTGCGCGGCTTTGCGTGGAAGCGGCTCTGCGCCGCGCGCGCTGTGATTGCGCCGGCATCTATCTTCTCGACCGGGAATTGGGGCGGTTTGCCGCCATTTATGGCCATGGCTTGTCTGAGACCTTTCGCCGGCGCGTCTTGTGGATTGATCTGTCATCGGAATATGCGCATCAGATCATGACCGGCGCGCCCCTTTACCGCTCGAACGATCAATTGCCGGAACCAATAAGGCTCCTGCGCCAGGCCGAGGGCTTGCGCGCCAGCGGACTCATTCCAATCCTAGACCAAGGCGTGGTCATGGCCTGCCTGATGGTGGCCTCCCGCTCTCTCGACGAAATTCCGCCGGCGTCGCGCCCCGCGCTGGAAGCCATTGCCCCCCTGACCGGCGCCGTGATCCGCAGAATTCTGAGCGAGGAAGAGAAACAAAAACTGGAACTCCAGTTGGCCTACGCCCAAAAAATGGAGGCGATCGGCACTCTGGCCGGCGGCATCGCGCATGAGTTCAACAACATGCTCTACGTGATCCTGGGCAACTTGAACCTGGCGCTCAACAAACTCGATCCGGACAGCCCCCTTCGCGAATGGCTGGAGGCCGCGCGCAAAGCCGCGCAGTCCGAAGCGGATTTGGTGCGGCAGATCGTGGCGTTCAGCCGGAGCGACCGCGAAGAACGCAAGTCTCTGATGCCGCATCTCATCATCGAAGAAACCTTGAAGATGCTGGAGGCGTCACTGCCCGCGAGCATCCAGATGCGCTGGGAACTCAGCCCCGAGGCCGGTCCGATCCTGGGCAATCCAGGGCAAATTCAGCAGGCATTGATGCATCTATGCGCGAATGCCGAACACGCGATGCGCGAAAAAGGCGGCGTCCTGGAAATTCGTCTGGACCGGGTGGATGCCCGGGAGGACAGCGCATCGCTCCCCGGCAATCTGCTCCCGCGAACCTATGCCCGTCTGCAATTTCGCGACACGGGCGCCGGCATGGACCGCATGGTGATTTCCCGCATTTTCAATCCCTTCTTCACGACCAAAACCGTCAACGAAGGAACGGGAATGGGATTGTCCGTGGTTCATGGCATTGTCCGCAAGCACGAAGGCCTGATCACGGTTGACAGCGCCGTGGGCAAAGGCAGCGCCTTCACGCTCTATTTTCCAATCATTGAAGAAGCAGCCTTGAGCAAGGCGCCGGAGACCGCGATCCTGCCCCAGGGAAAGGAGCACGTGCTCTTTGTGGATGATGAGCCGCTGATCGTATCCCTGGCGCGGCAAATGCTGACACATCTGGGCTATGGCGTTACCGCGTTCACCAGCAGCCGTCAGGCGCTGGAATCATTTCGCCAGGCGCCGGATCAGTTCGATCTCCTCATCGCGGATCCTGCAATGCCGGAGTTCGATGGATCGCGCCTGACAAAGGAGTGCCTGCGCATTCGTCCGAATTTTCCCGTCATCTGGAGCGCGGGCTTCAGCCAGGGCGTCGCTGAAGCGGACGCGCGGGAAC
>JAPLSP010000135.1 GCA_026398575.1 Candidatus Sumerlaeota bacterium
GGCGCAGCTCGATCCATCGCTCTTCACGCCGCGATGGGCCGGCTTCGCCACCGCCATGCAGCCCTACCGCATGCGCCAGGGCCAACGCGACTACCATCAGATTATTCAGCGCACAGGCGAACGCGCCGACGAATACCAGTATAAAGCTTTCCTCGCGACCCGCCCCGGCGGCGAAGCCGAGGCGCTGACCCAGCACTACGAAGATTTGCCCGCCATACTGGCGCGCGACCACATTGATCCGCATGTTCCCTGGCTCTACAATTTTAAACTCGATTTCCGCTTCCGGTGACGCCCCTGTCTAATTAAATATCCCAATTAAATTGCTGCTCCGTCGGGCGGCCTTGGCGCGCGGTGGCCGCCCGACGGAGCGGGACGGCCTACTATTCGGCGCCAATGCGATTGACACGCTGAGGCAGGCTGCTTAGTTTCAAACGCGCGTGGAGGAATATTATGCTCATGCAAGGTTTGAAGAAGCATCTGTCTATTGCTCGGTCTATTGCTCGGTCTATTGCTTTGGCTATCGCTTGCATGGCTATCCCGGTGATCCATACATTCAGCGCGGAGAATTCTGAACCGCAATTCCGATGGGGCGGGAGCGCGGATTCCAACATGGCCTCCGGCGCCAGGAACCTGCCCGCCGATCCGGGCGCCACGTCGCCTTCGTGGGAAGTGAAGATCGGCACGCATCAATATTCCATCCCAACTCTGGATCGCGGCCGGATTTATATCGCTGCCAATGACATCGCGGTCGAGCGCGCCGGCTACAAGACCACCGAAGGCGGCGCGTTGATCTGCGTCGAGCAGGCCACGGGCAAACTGATCTGGCGAATGCCCAGCCCGCGCTACTTCGCCGGCATCAAGCCGCCCTATCACTTCGATCAGTGGCGATGCGGGATTTGCTCGGGACCGCTTGTGGACGGCGATCGCGTCTATGTGGTCGGCAATCGCGGCGAGGTTCTGTGTCTGGATCGCGAAGGCCAGGCGAACGGCAACGACGGCCCATTCAAAGATGAACTCGAATACATGGGGATCGCCGCCACGGCGGGCGCCGCGCTCGAGCCAACGGACGGCGACATCATCTGGAGATATAACTTCCTGACCGAACTGGGAGTCATTCCGCATGACGTCTGCGGCAGCACATTGCTGCTCCACGGCGATCTGCTCTACGCCTGCACCTCCAACGGACAGGATGACAAACACAAACTGGTCGCCAACCCGCAGGCGCCGACCCTGATCGTCCTCGACAAAAAAACCGGACGCCTGGTCGCGCGCGACGATGAAAAAATCGGCGAGCGCCTGTTCCATTGCAATTGGTCATCGCCCGTGGGAGGAGTGGTGAATGGCCGCCCCTTGATTTTCTTCGGCGCCGGCGACGGCATCCTCTACGCCTTCGATCCTGCAACGCCGACGCCATCAAGCTCAGCTCCCGCGTCCACCAGGTCCACCCCGTCCACCCCAACCATCCAAATCCTAAAAAAAGTCTGGTCCTGCGACTGCAATCCTCTGGACTATCGCATGCGCGACGGCAAGTTCATTCCCCCAGCATCGAACAGCATCCATAAGCCGGATGGCCCGAGCGAGATCATCGGCGTTCCGGCGCCTTATAACGGCAGGCTCTACGTGGCCATCGGACAAAGCCCCATCTACGGCGTCGGGCAAGGTTGCCTTTCGTGCGTGGACGCCGCCACGGGCAAGATTGTGTGGTCCTCGAAACTGGTTGAGCGCACCCTTGCGACTGCGGCGATCAGCGACGGCCTTCTTTATATCCCCGACCTCACCGGCAATCTGCATTGTTTCGACGCCGCAACCGGCCAGCGCTATTGGGTCCACTCTCTGGAAGACAAGACCTGGTGCTCGTCGGCCTTCGTCGCGGACGGCAAGGTTTACGTTGGGACAGAGAAAACAAATCTCTTGTGGGTGCTGAAGGCCGGCAAGGAGAAACAGGTCCTCTCGAAAATTCGCCTCAAAGCCGGCGCCGTCACCGTGACCGCCGCCGATGGCGTCCTCTACATCCCCACTCAACGCACATTGATTGCCATTCCAGGGAGATGAGAGGAAAGGTAATGCTGTGTGAAAGAACAATAAAGTTTGTGATTTCGCATCGCATAAAAAAGGCTGCGATATGAAAAAATTGACGATCCATATTATCCTGAATTCGCATCTTGACCCGGTGTGGCGGTGGACGTGGCCGCAGGGGGTTGACGAGGCGCTCAATACGGCGCGGACGAATTGCGATCTGCTGGATGAATATCCTGAAATCTGCATCACGCGCGGCGAGGCGTGGTTCTACGATACCGTGCGGCGGCTCGATCCGAAGGTGTTCGCGCGCATGAAGCGGCATGTGAAGCATGGCCGGCTGGCGCCCATCGGCGGATGGTGGATTCAGCCGGACTGCAATCTGCCGTCGGCGGTTTCGTTCCTGAAGCAGGCGGAAGTCGGCAAGAAATTTTTCCGCGAAGTCATGGGAGTGAATGTAACGGTCGGCTACAACGTGGACAGCTTCGGCCACGCGGCGACACTGCCGGACTTCCTGCGAGCGAGCGGTTATGATTCATACATAATGATGCGGCCCGGCAAGCACGAGAAAGCGCTGCCGTCGAATACCTTCCTCTGGGAGTCGCCGGCGGGCAAGCGCGTGATGGTTTTCCGGATCAGCGATTCATACACGACCCACAGCGTTCCGGAGAGCATCGAGAGGAATGTAAAACGCGCCATTGAAGACGCCGACCGCCAGATCGGCCATACGATGTGCTTCGTCGGCGCGGGCGATCACGGCGGCGGTCCGACGCGGGCGGAGATCGAATGGTTCCTCGCGCATCGCGATTATGCGCCCGGCGTCGAACTGAAATTCAGCCATCCGCGCGCCTTCTTCGACGCGGTCAAGGCCTCGCGCGCCAAACTCCCCGTCGTGAAAGACGAACTGCAATTCCACGCCATCGGCTGCTACAGCGTTGTTCATGAGATCAAGCAGCAGATGCGGCGCGCCGAGGAACTCGTCGAGCAGGCCGAATGCATCGTCGGAAAATATGCGGGGAGCGCAAAACCGTCGCGAGCCATCGGGCAGAAGATCGAAGGCGCCTGGCGAAGCATCCTCTTCAACCAGTTCCATGACATCCTCGCCGGCAGCTCGATCCGCTCAGCCTACGATCATGCCTTGGATGAACTGGGAAGCGCGAAAGCCGCCTGCCGCGAAATCATCGTGGACACCGCGCGCAGGGAAGCTGTGAAACTTGCGCCCTGCGCTCAGCAGCAGCTCCTGTTCATCAACGCGGCCGCGCGTGCATTTTCGGGATACGTCGAGTTCGAGCCTTGGCTGGGATACGCCTGGGCGAAACAAGCCGCGAGTCTGCGCCTTATGAACGAGGATGGCAGCGAAGCCCCGGCGCAGCTGATCCGCTCCGAAGCCGCATGCGCCGTGCCGCGCTTCGTGACGTATATGGAGATTCCAGCGGGCGGGAAAAAGATTCTGCGCATTTGCAGCGATCACAGCGACCGGCGCGAGGAATCCTACTCGCCGATGATAAACTTTGATATAGATCGGCTGTCGAACGCCAAAGTAGGAACGTCGTTCAGGATAGGCGGATTGTCGGCGTTGGTCCTAAAAGGCGTGGGCTTATTCGATCTCGATACTATCCGAGTCGCGGCAATCAACGATCCCAGCGATACCTGGTCGCACAGCATCAGCGGCTACGGGGCAGAGATCGCGGGCGAGTTCAAGACGCCAACGCCCTGGCGCGTGTGCGATCAGGGGCCGCTCAGAATCACGCTGCGCAATGAAATGCAGCTGGGCGGCTCAACGCTGTTGTGGCAGGTCTATCTGCAAGGCGACGAGCCCATCGTCCGCATCCGACTGCGCGTCAACTGGAACGGCCGGAACAAAATCCTGAAACTGCTGATCCCCCTGACGCGCGCTGAATGGAGCCGCGTGGATGGCATCCCCGGCGGTCGCATCGAGCGCAAATTCGACAGCCAGGAATATCCGGTTTTCAATTTCGTATCCGTCGCGGCCAAAGACAAGGCGCTCGCCATCGTAAGCCGCGACATCTACGCCGCCGACGCCCAACCCGACAACACCCTCCGCCTCACCCTCCTGCGCAGCCCCGCTTACGCCTTCCACGACCCTGACCGCCTGGATGAAAATGGCGTCTATCCCTTCACAGACCAAGGCGTCCACGAATACGAAATCGCGCTGATGCCGATGCAAAAATTTGCATTCGACGCCATCGAAGCCGAAACCATACGTCAGACAAATCCCATTTGGATGAGCGAAACTACAAAAGGGATGCCCAAGAAAAAATGATCAAAAGCGGGCGTCTCAGTGGCGCATGCGGAATCAAGGTGAACTAAGAGTAACCCTTTGGCGTATTTCGAAATGTTTTCGCTTTGACTTCGCGCGCCTCCATCGTCAATATTCCTTGTTGTTCCGCTTTGGACCGTTGGGGGGCGTACGCCGATGGGCAGTTGCTGCTTCACACCCCGCAAAAGCCACTTCCTCTGGTGGTATTGGATCTTCCTGGTTCTGACGCTGGGAATTCCGCTCATGCTGGCGGCGCTGTATGTGGCACTGAAACCGAACGCAACCGAGAGCGAAAAGAAAGAACGTGGCAAAGTGGCGGCTGCCATTTTCTGGATCATTTTTGCCGTGATCGGCTTCATCGCGATTCTGGCGTTGGAGCCATTGAGTCAGTTTATAGCACCTGAAAAAAGCAAATTTCCATTTTATTATTCGACAACACTTCAGCTGCTCGTCCCTGAGTTTTTTGTTTGCTTTTGGATAGCTAATCAATCGCTCAAGAAATGCCGCCTGTGCGCCACAAAGCGTTCGCGCGTTCTCACAGCGGCCTTCTTTTTTATGCTGTGGTTTTTTGCAGATGCGTTTGCTCTCAATGCCACCCTATCCATCCTTATGGCTGGAGATGCTTTTGAATCGTTCCGCCCAGTCAACTCCACGTTGATGTTCATGGCCTGCTGGATCGGCGCGCATTTTTGGCGCGAGTTCCAGGATCGCCCCTCTTTTCGCTCGGCATGGAAATTTGCGGGCGCGTTCTTGATCACGTGTGTTCTGTTTCAAGGCATAGCGCAGTTCGCAACTTTGGGCCACTATTATGCGTATCGCGCAACGAGGGGGAAAATCCCAACCACCGTCGAAGCGCAGCCATACAAGACACAATGACAATGCCATCTGACGACAAAAGCAGTCCACCCAATCCACTGCCACCGGAACCCGGCGCCGTAAACGAAGCCGTCGCCCCGGCGCCTGAATTCAGCATATCCGGGCCACCGCGGATGAAGTTGTGGCCGTGGGTATTGACTCTCATTGCTATCGCCGCAGCTCTATCCATTGCATTGCCTCCTTCACGCATCGAATTCACAAGTCGGGGCTATCAACGGGCGATAACTTCGCGAGCACATATGGACATGCGCACCCTGGCGTTTGCCTTGGAAGCGTATTATTTGGACTATGAGGCCTATCCTCCTTGCGCGAAAGGCGCACAAGGGGTCAATGCTTTTCTGAAGCCTGACGATCCTGCGTATAGCATCTATACGTTCGGCACATGGTCCGCCAAAGATGGCCTGGGCTCTTTCCTTTTCCTGACGACGCCAGTAGCTTATATAACTTCATTGCCTAAAGATCCATTAGCGCGCTCTCGTGGCGCCAGCTACGGGTACTATTGCCAGAAAAGCGGATGGATTCTCTTCAGCTGCGGACCGGATGGCGTCTATGACCTCATGGAGCCTGAAAAGGTCTATGACTATCACATCGCACAACCCACACTGAGGCTGATTGCGGAATTCAGTTACGATCCAACCAATGGCGCAGGAAGCAGCGGTGACGTTTTCCGCTGCAAGCAATAGACGTTGATCCCTGCATGAAACTTGCAAAGAGCCGGAGAGGGGCAAATGAGCGCGCCATGTCAATCTATCGCGAGACATTGCAGTCCGAGAAATTCTATGGCCGCGTGGCGCCGCGATATGATGCTATCTTCGAGCGCGCGATCCTCTCCGAGCGCCGCCTGACGCAGATGACGCGCCAATACATGGACGGGCGGCGCGTGCTGGACCTGGCGTGCGGCAACGGGCGCTGGCTCGATCGCTTCGCGCCGCGCGAATACGTCGGGCTGGACCTTAATGCGCCGATGATCGCCGAAGCGCGGCGGCGCTATCCTCCTGCGCGCCATTCCCGCGCGAGCTTCATCCAGGGCGACATGACCGCGCTGCCGTTTCCCGACGCGTCCTTCGAGGGCGTGATGTCAATGTTCGGCGCGATGGGCCATCTGCCGCGCGAAGGACAGGAGCGCATGTTCCACGAAGTCCATCGCGTGCTGGCGCCGGGCGGCGTGGCAATCTTCACCAACGGCAACCTATGGTCGCCGTTTGCGCTGCCGGTGACGCTCTCGGGTAGCCGCGTGCGCCTGGAGGGCGTGCGCTTCAAGGTTCATTCCACAACGCCGCCGCGCTTCCGGCGGCAGCTCGCGGCCTTTGAGATTCTCACGCTTGAAAGCTACGACTATTCCTATCTTCCCATCGCGCCGGTCAAACTGACCGCCTGTCTGTTGGGGCGCGACTACCGCGAATGGTACGGCGGCCTGATGGGCGTTCTCGACAACTGCCGCTATATCCCCACGCTGCGCTGGTTTGGCAAGCAATTAACAGCCGTCTGCAGGCGGACAGACTTTAATTAAGTAATCCGACAGGTTCACCGATTAGCGGCCGCTCTCGGCCTTGCCGGGCGTGTTGCTCGTTTGGCGAGTTCCATGAGCGATAGCAGCGCGCTATTCACGGCTTCTTCGTTCGGGAAAGCTTTGGCGACTTCCGGTCTCAGAACGACAATGTTTGAGGACTCACGCAAGCGCTTTGCGTATTTGCCGCGAATCATAGGGCCTTTGAAATCAGAGCGCCTGTATTCTGGGCGTAGTTCATCTTTTTCTGTTTGTTTTGTCTTCTTCATAGATTTTTCGTCTGCAATTAAATTGACGCTTATGCGCAAAGGAAATAGCCTAAACGAGACTGTTATTAATGGTGAGTGACAGGCGCTTGGCGGTCAAGCGCTTTAACTACCATGAATTTGGTGTTTGAAAATCCGGCTTTGGCGCCTTCAGAATTGCGCAGGGTTCATCTTTGAATATGCCTTTGTTTTCGCCCGGGAAATCAAATCCCTATTACAGGAATGAAATCAATGCGGATCGCTTCTCATATTGCTCCTCATTTCATTTCACGAATCACTGTGGGTTTTGCGCTGCTTTGCGGAGCGACAATCGCTTTATCAGGAGCGGCGACGATGGCTGAATTGCAATCGGATGCGCTTCGGCAGCCGTTTCATCTTACGGCGCGGCCTTGGAAGGCCTCTTCCATCTCTAAGAATGATTATCTGGATGCGATCGAAGGGATATGCCGTTTCACCGCGAAGCATAGGGATGCGGGCGGAGCGGTGATTGATCCGTTCTTGAAGCGGGAGCATCAATATTCGACGCCGTATTTTGCTTTTGCGGTGGGCGCGTTGCTTCAGGCGGGACGGGGCAAGGACTTGCAGGATGCCGGGATTCGCGCGATGGATCATGCCACCGAGTGTTTTTCCAAAGGCAATGACGGGATTCCCGACCGGCATGGGGAGTTCTTCCTTGCTTCGCTTCCAACGGCGCTGGATCTGTATATGGATCACGCGCCGAAAGAGAAGACCGATCTTTGGCGGCAGCGGCTGCGCATCGCGCGCGCGCAGGTTGTACAAGGCGGCAAGAACAACTGGCGCGCGTATGCGATGAAGGGCGAGTGGATTCGGGCGGAGATGGGATTGGCGAACCGCGCCGATGCGACGGCCTTCATCGAAGACGCTTATCTGAACGCCGAGCAGCGCAAGCGGATCGCGGACGACAAGTATCATCTCTATCAGGATCATATCACCGATCCAGAATCGCATGCGGTGGAGGCGGTGGGACGCGGGAATCTGCTGGGGTTGATCGCGCACGGCTACGACGGGCCGCACGCAAAAGAAATCACCGAGTTCGTGGAGCGCGGGACGGCGGTGACGCTGCTGCTTCAAGACCCCAGCGGACAATGCGCGCCCAACGGGCGCACGGATGATCATGTTTTCAATGACGTGCTTTATCAGCTGTGCTTCGAGGTGATGGCCGAGCGCGCGCAGCAGGCCGGCGACGGCGAGTTAGCGGGTCAATATCGCCGCGCCGCCGGCTTGAGTTTCGCGAGCATCGCGCGCTGGCGCCGCGACGATGGCGCATGGGCGGGATCGTATTACATAACGAAGAATCACTTCGATCCGGCGGAGCGCGTCGGGTATCAACCGGCCAGCAATTATGGGAACTACAACGGCGCGGTGATGATGCACCTGGCTGAGGCGCTTCTGGCGCGGCGCAGCGAGATCGCCGAAAAGCCGGCGCCAGTGGAGATCGGCGGATACGCCTTCGCAACCGATCCCAAATTCGCCAGCGCCGTGGCCAACGCCGGCGGGATGCAGATTTTCGCGGCGCTGCGGGGCGATACGGCCAAAGCCATGGGACGGTATTGGACGGCGCTTGGCATCGAGCGCATCGGGCGCGTCAATTGGGACACGCGGCTGGGGCCTTCGGACGGCGTCCGCGACGCGAAGACGGGGCAAGGCATAACGTTCGCGCCGACGTGGAAGGAAGGAGACCGATGGGTGCGGATGGCCGACGTGCCGGAGCGATACCGCGGAACGTTCAGCGTGCAATTCGCGCATCCGCTGCTCGTGAGGTGCGCGATTGACTATGCGCCGGTTCGCGGCGAAGGCCCTTCATTCCGTCATGAGATAACGCTGACGCCCGACGGCGCGCTTGCGATGCTCACGTCGGCGGATAAAGCGGCGTTCGGAGTGACGTGGCCTATTCTGGAAGATGACGGACGCCCCTTGAAGGTCAAGGTTGGCGGCGGCATGGCGACCACCACATACAGTGATGGCGGCGATGAGCAATGCTATCTTTCGGTGGGGGCGGGTGAGACCGTTGAGTCTGAAGAGGAACGGCTTCAAAGCACGTATGGCTGGCTGCGTCCAGTCCGCGTCGCGGCGGCGGCGGGCGCCAATCGCACGTTCATCTATCCGCGCAACGCCGCCGATCCGCCGGCTGGGCGGGTGCGCGAGAGTTTCAAACTGACGGAACAAGGATTCGATTCCTGTCTGGGATCGGTTCGCGGGAGTTTGTATATCGGACGAGTATCGGCAGGCGGCGAGGGTCGGAGCATTGATTGCAACGGCGACGGCAAGCCCGACGCCGAATTCGATGAGCCATGCCGCTTTGTGCTGCAGCTTCAAGAAGGCAAAATCACCGCAGTCGAGTCCGACCGCAAAACAAAAGTGAAGGTCGGCGGCAAGACTTACCTCCTGGAACCATACATGCCGCTCAGCCTTAATAAATAACCAAAGTTTTGCGTTCTGTGCGCTCCTTGTGGTTGATGAGAGGAACTAACCACAGAGAACACAAAGAGCACAAAGAATAAATTACTTTGCCGAGGAGAATGTGATGCGCCGTCTTTCTATGATCGCCGTGATTGCCTTGTTGGGCGCGATGGCTTTGTTCAATGCGGTCGCAGGCTTTGCCGCCGAGCCTGCTGGGCAACGAATTCTCACGATAGATTTCAGCCGCGAAGCCGGCGTCGCTCGGCCCAGCGTTGGTTTTCTTGGAGGGTTGCGCGATTCGATGCCTGACGAATTGATTCGCCCGCTGCATCCAACGCTCTGGCGCATTGGCCATCAATTTCGCGGGCGGATCGCAAAAGGCCTGCCCGGCGCGATTGACCGCGTCGAGTCGCTTGGCGCAGTCTATAAGCTCGTGATGAGCGATCTGATCGGCGCCAAGCCAGCGGATTTCGCCAAATATGAGGCCGACGTGAAAAAACTCGTGGCTGAAACCGGGACGCGGGCCAGCCGCATAATCTGGGAGCCGGTGAACGAGCCGGACATCAGTCACAAGCCGATCGAAAAATATTACGAACTCTACGAGCACGCCTTCAAAGCGCTGCGCGAAGCCGAGCCGCAGGCGCAAATTTGCGGCCCCAGTTTCGCCTACCCAAGTTATGACAAATACAAAGCCTTCCTCGACTACTGCCGCGAGCACAAACTCGAATGCAACTATCTTGCCTGGCACTACACCGGATGGGACCCTGCCCAGCCTGAAAAGGCCAAGTGGCAGCTGGGGCGGATGCGCGAGTTCATCGAGAACTACAAGGACCAGAAAATACGCGAGATTCATTGCGACGAATGGGGCGCCGGGCCCGACAAACCCAGCATCGAAAATCCCGGTCGCTTGCAGCCTGGCCGCGCGGTGGTATGGTTCCATTATCTGGAAAACGTGTACATAGTGGATCGCGCCTGCCGCGCCAATTGGGGCAAGGCGGACGATTATCTGGGCGGCATCGTGTCGCCTCAGTCCGAGCCATACCCCGTTTTCCACGTCTATCGTTGGTACGGCTCGATGGCCGGGCAGACGCGCGTCCCGGTGTCTGGATGCGACGGCACATTAGCGTGTCTGGCCAGCAAGAGCAGCGGCAGCTGCGAACTGATCGTCGGATATATCGGCAAAAGCGAGACGGCCATAACGCTGGAACTGAAAAACGCCTTGGGTCTGAAAAACACCTCTGCGAGCAAGTTCAAGCAGCGGATGGAAGTCATCAATACGGGGAGTCTAGCCACTCCCATGCTGGCGGACAAGATTCCCTCAAGCAGCGACTACGGGATCGAGAGCGCCGGCGATTCCATCCGCATCACGCTACCCAAGGTTGCAGAGAATGAGGCGTATCATCTCGTATTGATTCCGTCAAAATAGTCCGTAAGGCGAGAGAGGAAATGATATGAGCGCAAATAAGCTGCCAGAGTTTAGCTCCATTGGGGAAATCGTTGAGTTCTTCGACACTCACGATTTGGGAGAGAATAACCTGCCGGAGGCGCAGTTTGAGGTAGATATTCAGAAGCGCGCCTGCCTGATAGCGGTTGATGGGGCGCTGATGAAGAAACTCTCCCGCGTCGCTAATGCCCAGCATATCTCAACCGAAGCGCTTGTGCGGATGTGGCTCGAAGAAAAGGCGGCACACGGAGCACAACCCGGCGGAGCCGGAACCATACAGGTTTCCCTTCACGCCGCCAGCCGTCTTCGTAAATACTCAGCGATCTTTCCTGAATGCGAGCCTTGATGATGCAGACATTTCTCGAACGCTACAAAGAAAAGATTGCCGGAGTGTTGTCTTTTTTTGACCGCGTTATTGTCACCGGAACTCTTCCCGACATTTGCTACGCCCAAGGGATGTCCTTTTTCTTGAAACATCTCGACATCAGAATTTTCGACTACACGAAGTGGGCCGCGCCGCTGCGCGAAAAAATGCGCGAGAACGCCGAGAAGCTGGCAAGCGAAAGCAAAGTGCCTATTCAGTTTCTGCGGCGAAGCAATCAAGACAAAGAGGAGATCGTCGCGAAGATCGTGAAAGAGCGCGGCGAGGCGCCCGGCCTGGTCGCCATCTTGTCGGCGATGGAGCGCTGCCAGAGCTATGAGCCGTGGCATGACAAGAAGACGCACGAGACGTTTCTGCGCTATGACGAGGGCAAATGCCTGCACTACTACTTCTACTTCATTCTGGAGGACTGGGGGCTGTGCTACCTGCGCGTGCCGACGTGGGCGCCCTTCCGCCTTCAGTTTTACTTCAACGGCCACAACGCGTTGGCAGCGATCCTGCGCAAGCACGGCATCGGTTTCAAGTTGGCGGACAAGGCCTTCATCGAAGTCGAGGACTGGGACAAGGCGCAGCGCCTGGCCGAAAGCCTCCGCCCCGAGGCGCTGCACCGGCTTCTGGATAAGCTGGCGCGCACGTATTGCCCCGTAATCCGCCAGTTCCCCCAAGGCTATCACTGGAGCCTGATGCAGGTGGAATACTCGACCGACGTGGTCTTCCGCAAGCAAAGCGATCTGGCGCCGCTGTACGAGGAATTGAGCCGGACCGTCATCCACGCCGTCAAGCCAGACAAGGCAGCCACTTTTCTCGGGCGTAAACTCAACGGCAATTTCGCCGGCGAAACTGGCAACCGCTTCAGCACCCGGATCGAAGGAACCTGCATCCGTCACACGATGGATTCGGCCAGCATCAAGATGTACGACAAATTCCATCTGGTCTTGCGCATCGAGACCACCGTAAACGACGTGTCCTTTTTCAAGCACTACCGACAGGTAGAACACCGCGACGGGAGCGATGATCTGAAAGTGGCGCCCGTCAAGAAATCCATCTACAGTCTGCCCATCCTGCGCCAACTGATGGGCGCGTGCAACGAACGGTACCTGGAGTTCCTCGGCGCCATCGAGGACCCGAGCGTCAGCCACAAGGAGTTGGACAAGATATCCCGTCCCGTCCATGACGGCCAGCGCAGCGCGCGCGGATTCAACTTTTTTCACGGCGGCGACGCCGAAATCCTCCACACGCTGCTGCGCGGCGAGTTCGCTATCAGCGGTTTTCGCAATCAAGACCTGCGCCGCCATTTCGCCCATCGCTCTTCCCATGAGATATCTCGTCTCCTCAAGCGCCTGCGCATTCACGGCATGATCAAGAAAATCTGTAACACCCGCAAGTTCTACCTCACCAAGTTCGGCCGCCGCATGGGCGTGATGGCTTTGAAGATCAAGGAAATGTTTATGATTCCTGTTTTGCGAGGTTTAGCAGCATGTGAATCATAGTTTGTGACCAGTTTGAGCTCATGTTAACTTGTAAGGGACTAACATCTCTCCTCCTTCGCGCCTTCGAATTCGCGGTCTTGTTCATCGCGGTTCCCGCGTTCATCGTCTGGCGCCCGCTGCCCGTTTATCTTATCCCAGTGCTGTTGGTGATTGCCGGCGCCTGCTATATTGCCTTGTCGCTTGATCCGAAATTCGATCGGCGCCAGCTGTGGATTGGCAGGGCGACGTGGCGCGAAATCCCGCGCATCCTTCTCCTCTTCATGCTCGGCGCCGCGCTGATCGCGGGAGGCGTGCTTCTCTTCGAGCCCAAATCCTTGTTCTCGCTGATCAAGCATTCGCCGCGCTGGTGGGCGATCATCATGATTCTCTATCCGGTCTGCTCCGTCTATCCGCAGGAGCTCATCTACCGCGTTTTTTTCTTCCACCGCTATCAAATCCTGTTTCGCAATTCATGGGCGATGATCGCCGTCAACGCCGCCGCGTTTGGCTACATGCATATCGTCATGCGCAATTGGACGGCGGTTGCCTTGTGTGTTGGGGGAGGCGCGCTGTTTGCCTATACCTACAGCCGCACGCGATCAGCCGTCATGGTCTGGTTTGAGCACACCCTTTTTGGCTGCCTGATTTTCACCATCGGCCTGGGCCATTATTTCTTCGTCGGCTCGCCCGAGCTGGCCCGGCAAATTATCGGGCAATAGGAATGTCCCACACCCCGCCCGAGGAATGTCCCGGAGGGACAATGCGATAATAGCCCACCAATTCATTGGTGGGGGAAGCGCGCAAATTATTATGAAGTCCCGGAGGGACGACTGAATCATGATCAATCATCGCGCGCCGTCATCCGTCCCTCCGGGACTCATGAAGGTAATTGTCTGCTCCACCCACCAGTGAACTGGTGGGCTATTATCATCTTGTCCCTCAGGGACACCTCATGACGCGCTTCGCGCGTCCAGGTTTAGGTTAGCAATTTCCAGAAGGAACCCTTGGATTTGAAATGGGCGCAAGGCAAAGGGAATGCCGCCGGCGCAGGGCTGGAAGGTTTCGGTCGGGCGTTGAAGGCCGTCGGCTTTGGCGTAGCGGATAAATCGCGCCGGCGCGCGGATTGTTCCCTTGGCGGGCTTGCCCGCCGCTTCATAGATTCGCATGAAGACGTGATCGCCGGTCCATCGCAAACAGGATATCAACGCATTGGACGGTTCGATACGCCATTCGTTTCCATCAGGCTCTGCGCAAGAATTCCTTTTCAGAAGAATCAATGGATTCGCGAACGCATGCGCGTTGCGGATGATGCTCATCTCCGTATTCGCGCCGCTATCCGGCTGCCATGCGGGGCCATGCGGCATGATCGCGTATTCGAACGTGTGTGGAACTCCCTCATTGAATGAAGCCGCGCTGGGAGACTTGTATTCCATTGCCACGGAACGGAAAAGCGTCAGCAGCATCACGCCTTGATCCACGTTGTTCGCCGGAATGCCGCGATTGAAAAGCGCGAGTCCTGCCGCGCCATCCGAATAATCCACCCAGCTCTGAGCGACGTGCTCGGCCTCGGCGCGCGCCTGAATGCCAAAAGGAATTTCATGCCGGATCGCGCCGTTTGCGATGACGGTGGGGAACGCGGCGCGAACTCGGTAATGCCGCCCGGAGGGATGCAGGGTCACGCGATATTCGATGCGCGGCGAACGCCTCATCAGGCGCGTTGTCATGCGGAAGGGGATATTGAGCCGCCAAAATCGCAGCGCGCCCTCCTGCTCGATGATCAATTCTTCGGACGATTGCAGCGCGATTCCGGCGCGTTCGATCTTCGGGTAGAATGTCTTGCGATTGCTCAGATCGCTGGGGCGCCGGCGGTCGAGCGGATCGGGATGATTTTGATCCAGGAAGGATTCGTCGCTGCCGCCGTCAATCGGCCCTTCGAAGTTGAGCCAGACGTCGCCATAGTCCATCTGCATGGCGAGACTCCCGAACTCCGCCGCCGCGTCCTTCCGCACGATTTCGCGCCCGCTGCCTGCTTCGATCAAGCTTGTGATATAGCCGCTCTCATTGATCTGAGCGCGATAGTGCTTATTCTCGAAAACGCAGGGCAATGCAGTTTTGCTTGCGGCGCCGGTCAGCGCATTTCCGCCCGCGGTTTCGCTTGCGATCTCCTCTGCGTTGCTCAGATCGGCAAATCCCAGCGCCGGCGCGCGGACCCAGAACTTTTTTTGTCCATCTTCAATGATCTCTTCGCGGTCGAAGGAAAGCGGGTTGAATACTACGCCATCGCGCGGCGCTGCATCAGATTCCAACTCTGCGAATGCCTCCTCCAGCATCGCTTCAGCCTGTTCATACTCCCGGTAAATCTCTTCCAGCGCGCTGTCGCAAATTGTTCCGCAGATGCCGTCATGAAATTGCTGCTTCAGGATCAACCGCCAGATATCTTCATATTCGCGCGGCCCACTAAAGTGGGAACTACAAACAACCGAAAGTTTTTCCAGAGCGAGCAGACGATTGGTCATCCGGCGATTCAGCTGCTTGATGCGGATGTTCGCGGTGAACGAGCCTTGGAACGCGCTGTTGAATTCGCCGTCAAAAACGGGAAGCGCCTCCGAATCTATCGCATCAAGAAATTCCGAGGGAGACGAAAATCGCACCGGCGGCAATGCGCCCGATTCATTGAGGCGCCGGACGACCTCAGGGGCGGTCTCCTGCGGGAACCGGAAATCGCCGCCGTTGCAGAGCATCACCGATTCCACCGAGCTGAATCCGCGCAAAACGCGCGCCAGTTCCGCCACATCCTCCGGCCCGCATCCGGTCAGATGCAGATCGAGCGCATGCGCCGCTTCCGTCGCGCTGGGGAAGTTGATATTGGCATATCCGCGCGCCAGCCAGTGCGTCTGTATCTCCGTGCCGTCCAATCCACGCCACCGGAAGTCGCCCTTCATGACGTCGCGTCTCATGCAGCGCAGGAAGACGTACTGCTCATATCCGGCCTGACGCAGAATCTGCGGCAGCTGCGCATGGTGTCCCCAGCAGTCGGCGATCCAGCAGACGCGCGGCTCGAGACCCAAATGCTCGCGCAGCCAGTCCTTACCGATCCTGGCCTGCATGAAAAGCGATTCGCCGTCGGGGTGATTCATGTCGGGCATGACAAACATGCCCGGCGCCACGTCCAGCCGCCCCTCGCGCGCAAACCGCTGGAGCTCCTCGCGCCGCTCCGGCTTGCGGTTCCAATACTCCTCCAGCAGGATGACCTGTTCGACAAGGAAATGATATTCGGAATGCGCTTCCAGAATGCGCAACGCCTCGTCCAGTATCTGAAAAGAATAATCCAGATACTCGCCGTACGTCCTCAGATACATGACGTCGTAGTGGAACGAGGGAACGATAAAAATTTGCGCCGCTGTTGTTTTCAATGTTGCAGGTTTCATAGCGGCTCATTGCCCCTCAATGGACGCTTATCAGCATTGCGCTTCCAGCAGGATCCGCGCGACATCCCGCGCAATTTCCAATGCCTCCCCAATCGTTCGTCCTTGAGCAACCAATCCCTGCACATCCTCGGAAGTGGCAAGATAAACGCCTTCGGGAAGTTTTTCAAGATGGATGGTGATCATGCGTTTCATGTTCAGACTCTGCTAATAGGCAGATCCTAAAGATTCCGATTCGAAAGGCCCGTTTTTGTTTTCACCCTTTTTATCACCGTCACACGCGCAGGCGTGTCTTCGCCATGCACGTATCTAATCGCATTGACCAGCCCTTCGGCGATGCTCTTTCCCAACGGAGAAAGGCCGGCCATCTGCGACTCGGATAGCAATCTCGATCTATCTTTTTGGGGTATGGCATTCATTGTTTATACCAACGGCGTCTTGCCGGGGATCGCCACCTTCGGCTCCGGCAGCGGGCCGAGTTCGTATTTCGCCGGAGACAAATCCAGCTTCGAAGCCTTCATCACCCAATTCCAGGACAGCTCCTGGGCGCAATAAGCGCTGATGCGGCATAGGATGGAGACCATCGAGCTCTCGGCGACGCGGCGGCCTTCGTTCAGTTTTAGATTTTCGCGAATGGCCTTGATCTGGTCGGCGTGCTGCATCAGGCACGGGTCGGGCATCTTGCCCTCGTAAGCCCAAGGCTTCGGGCCTTCGATCTTGCTCGTGGACCAATCGGTATAGGCCACGCCCTTGGTTCCGATGACGCGCTCGAAGTTGCGCGAACTGCATTTGTCAATCTGACTGCCCCAATACGAAAGCCGCGCGCCGCCGGCATATTCGAAATCGCCCGAGAAGTGGTCATAGACGTCGCCGAATTTGGGGTCCACGCGCGTCTGGCGCCCGCCCATCGCGTAGCATTTTTCGGGGACGCCGTTCATGATCCAGTTGCAGATGTCGAGCTCGTGGACGTGCATCTCGGAGATGAAGTCGCCCGACCCCCAGACGTAAAACAGCCAGCGCCGAATCTGCCATTCAATGTCCGACATGCCCGGCGCGCGCTCCTGCATTCCCCAGTCGGTCATCCCTCCCTGCTGCCGCACGCATTGCAGGAGTCTGATGTCGCCGATGTCGCCGTCGTGGATGCGCTTGATGACTTCGATGCGATGCTCCATGCGCCGCGCCTGCGTGCCGGCCAGGATGGTCAGATTTTTCTTCTCGGCCATCTCCGCCGATTCGATTACCGACCGCACGCCGACCGGGTCCACCGCGACGGGCTTCTCGATGAAGACATGCTTGCCCGCTTCGACCGCCGCGCGAAGATGCTGGGCGCGGAAATGCGGAACCTGGCACATCAAAACCAGATCCACGTCGCACGCCAGCACCTTCTTATAGGCGTCAAAGCCCGTGAAGCACGTCTCGGGCGTCACCTTGACTTTGTCCGGCTGCGCCTTGCGGAGCGCGTCGAGCGTTTTCTGAAGGCGATCCGGAAACATGTCGCCCATCGCCACCAGTTCGACGCCCGGCGCGGCCTTCAGGCAGTTGCCGCTGTCATACAAGCCGCGTCCGCCGCAACCGATCAGGCCGACGCGGATGCGATCCGATCCGGCGGCGAAAACGCCCGGCGCGCGCCCGGCAATCGCCGCCAGCGACGCTCCGGCTGAGACGAGCGCGCCCGCCTTCAAAAATTCCCTGCGCGAAACGCCGCCTGCCGACGGATCAGGCTTGCTCTGCGCTGATGATGCATGCTTGCTATCGAGGCTCATATTCATCGCTCCTTTTGACTGGATGGCCGACTATGCGATCTACGAAAAACTCAACATGCAAATTCTGATCCGCGCGAGATGACAAGGCAAGGGCAAAGCGGCAGGAAGAAACGGAAGCCGGGACCAACACGAATCCACACGGACTGGCACGGACCAACATGGACCCGGGGCGCGGTTTGTTCGGGATAGGAGCGCCCGGCGAGCACTACTCTTATGGTGAATTTTTTGTCGTGATCCGGGCCGGCCGTGGCCACCGGCTGATAGATGGGCGTTGTCCGGAATTGCTTTTGCGCCAGCTCCTGAAGGCGCGATTTATAGTCCCAATCCTCTTCCTCGCTCAGCATCGCCACCAGCCGTTCGAGCAGCTGGTCGCGGATGAATTGCGCGGCGGCCTCAAATCCGTCGGAAAGATAGATGGCGCCGATCACGGCTTCCAGCGACGACCCCAGGAGCGAGACGCGCCGCCGTCCGCCCGTGCGTTCTTCGCCCCGCCCCAGGCGGATATGATCGCCCAGGCCCATCGCCACAGCCAGGCGCCCCAGCATCGCCCGGCTGACCACGCGCGCCTTGCGCTTGGATAAATCCCCTTCGCTGGCGCCGGGATAGCGCTGAAAGAAATAGTCCGCCGTCACGAAACCGAGGACGGAATCGCCCAGAAATTCTAGCCGCTCATTATCTTCCGCGGGTGGATTTTCAAAAGCATAGGAGCGGTGCGTCAGCGACTGGCTCAGAAATTCCACGCGTTTCATGGATAGACCGAGTCCCGCGGCAAAGGCTTCCAGCGCCTGGCGCCTCTCATCGGTTAATTCTAAAGGATCGTATGCCATACTGTTTTAATAATTCATGACTTTGGTTTTTTGCATACTTCTTCCAGCCGATTGAAAAGGCGGTCGGCATGAAGGGAGCGCTCTCTAATGATTGAAGGGTTTAAAGTCTTTAGAATCTTCCAGGAATGGTTGCCTTTATCATAAGAGCCTTTTCTTCTGCATCCGTGTGTGGCTTTTTCTAGCAGTTGATAAACATCGCTTTTGGGGATTATCTCAACGGTCCGCCACTTTTTAAATCCGCTGCTGCAAAAACCGTCATTTTTATAGTAATTTTTCAATGCGTCCTTGTCGGCGAGAAACCATGACTCCATGCATTGCACCATGAGATACGCGTGATCCTCCGTAGCCGCAGGAGGTTTTTTCAACGAATCATCCTTCCGCGCCTCCAGATGCTTCCACACTTCTTTATCATTGACAGGATCTTCACTATCAAGGAGAAGCAATGGCAAATAATGATCGCTGCTTTCCTCTAAAGCCAAACAGAAATCATCATAAGCGCTTCTGCGCGAGCCGCAGGGAATAAAGCGCGGCTGATTTCGTAAATTAAGTTTCCGAGATAATTCCCCGAAAGCAAGCCTTGCCTCATCCTGATTGCGCTTGGAATCGCGGCCAGTGCGAGCGCCCTCAAAATATACCTCTATTTTTCTTGGAGGCATTAGTATCGCGTCCCCCCCAATTTGCCTTTATGCCATAGCTGCCCTAAAGAATAGCGCTTTAGCCACTCCTTGAGCGCTTCTGGATCCAGCCGCTGCATGACGGTGCTTCCCTCTGCGCGATCGAAAGTCACAATGCACTGAGGCGTTTCATGAAAAGCATCTACCAAAAGATCGGAATGAGTCGTCAGGATAATCTGCATCCGTTCGGACGCTCGTCGAAGCAGATCGGCAAGAGCCGGAAACATATCGGGATGCAAACCCGCATCCGGCTCATCGAGACAAACCAAAGGCGGAGCAACAGGATGTAGAAGCGCCGTGAGAATGCATAAATACCGTACCGTGCCATCCGAAAGCCTGGTGGCCGGAATCAGGCGCGCGCCCTCCTGCAAGTAGAGTTGAAGCTGATGGCCGGAAGGCTTAAAAATGATGTCCGTGATACCTGGATAAAGGTGATTGAGCTCCTCTAAAAATTCCTGTTTGATCTCGGGCAAAATATCAGCCAGAACCAAGGCAAGATTATCGCAGGTATCCGTAAGATAATCGTTGGGCATCCCAACTCTTTGCCCGATCCTCGGCGGCGCGTACCGGCCAAACACCCAATCACGAAACAGCGCTATCCGGCGGTAGCTATCAGAGAGGAAATTTAGTTCTGGATATCGCACAGGATCCTTAAACTGAGAGAGAATGGATTGCTCCGGAGGGATGCTCTCCCGGCTTAGTTTTCGCTTAGTTTCTTTGCTGCGGACCATCTCATTCAAAACAGGATGGCCTCTCATGAATTTGTAGAAAAAATACGCCTCTTTCCCTTCCTGCTTTTTGTGAGCGTATTCAATCCTTTCATCAATGATCTCAAAACGCCTGCCATGCTCAGTAAAGGCCAGTACATGCCGGAGATCATCAGCGGACTTGGGGCAATGGATGATTGCTTCTATTTGCGCTTTAACGGGCTTCCCGTTTCGCGCGGACTCAAAAGGCTTATGCAGCCATTCTCTCACGCCGTCGAATTCATTTACGGGAGCGGAAAAAAAATCGGGCGCTGCTTTTAACAGGCCTATGGTTTCAAGGAAATTTGTTTTGCCAGAGCCATTAATCCCAATGAAAACGGACAAGGGACCCAATTCCAATGGCGGAGTGTCGGCGCCAAATGATAATAGATTCCTTATTTGAAGGCTTTTAATCAGAAGTTTCTTTTCCGCGCGTGTCCTTGAAATTGGCATGAATTCAGCCCTCCATTCCTAGCGCGCGTCATGCGTTTGCGAATCACTTGAGGCGGCTCATGAAGCGGCCGAGACGCTCGATGGCTTTTTCAATCGTCTTGAGCGAAGAAGCGTAAGAGCATCGCACATGTCCGCTGCCGCACGCGCCGAAGCCGCCGCCTGGCACGATCGCCACGCGTTCCTCTTGCAGCAGGCGCGTGCAGAACGTTTGCGCGTCCAGCCCCGTGCTTTCGATGGACGGAAAGGCATAGAACGCGCCCTCCGGGGTATGACATTTGAGGCCGACCTCGTTCAAGCCGCGGATGATGACGTTGCGCCGTTCGCGATACGATTCCACCATCCGATAGACGTCGTCCTGCCCGTGGCGCAGCGCCTCGATCGCCGCCTCCTGCGATAGCGTCGGGGCGCTGAGCATCGAATACTGGTGTATCTTAACGATCGCGTCTATGTAGTCCTTGGGACCGGCCGCATAGCCCATCCGCCAGCCGGTCATCGCGAACGCTTTGGAAAAGCCCGACAGCAAAATCGTCCGGTCCCACATTCCCGGCAGCGCAGGAAGCGAGACGTGCTCTCCCTCGTAGGTCAGTTCCGAATAAACCTCATCCGAAACCGCCAGCAGATTGTGTTTCCGGCAGAAGGAAGCGATTTGTTCCAGCTCGTCGCGCCGGTACGTCTTGCCCGTGGGGTTCGCTGGGTAGTTCAGCAGCAAGAGTTTGGTTTTCTTCGTCAGCGCCGCTTCCAGACGGTTCAGGTCGAGGGCGAAATTGTCTTTGGCATAGGTGTCAATGATGACCGCCTTGCCGCCGGCCAGCTCGACCATCGGCACATAGGACACATAGCAGGGCTGGATGACGAGGGCTTCGTCGCCGGGATCGAGCAACGCGCGCATGGTCAGATCAAGCCCCTGGCTGACGCCGACGGTGATCACGATTTCTTTTTCCGGCTGATAAATCACGCCGTAGCGGCGTTCAAGATAGGCGCTGATCTCCCGCCGCAGGCTCAACATGCCATGATTGGACGTATAGGCGGTATGCCCGCGCTCGATGGAATAGATGCCCGCCTCGCGAGTGCGCCAGGGAGTGACGAAATCCGGCTCGCCGACGCCGAGCGAGACGACGTCCTCCATCGTCAAGACCAAATCAAAAAACTGCCGGATCCCGGAAGGAGGCATTTCGGCAACAGCGCGAGCGATCGCCGGCCTCCTGGTGGGGGTTTGGGTGGAATGCTCCGCCGCTGTTGACGCCGTTGTTGACGTCGCTGTTGATGTCGCTGTCGCCGCGCTCATGTCGCCGCTCCTTTCCCGGGTCATCGCCCGTAAGATACAGATTTGATTGCTGCAAAGAGCCGGGATTGTGCAGCGCCCCGCGCAGCAATGTCAATCCTAGTTGCGCCCAATTCACAGCGCCGCCGAAGACATCAATGGCGCCCCGCTCGCTCCGGCGAGGATGATTTGCGCGCGCTCCGGACAGGTCAATGTCACGCGGCCAATGGCGGCGGGAAGAACGACGGTATCGCCGGCTTGCAATTCCAGGGTCTCCCCCGCGCCGGTCAATCGCGCTTTGCCTTGCGCGACAAACATCGCCTGAAACGATTGCGGATTCACCGTCCACGGCGTCATACCGCGCACGTCGAAACGCTCGATGCGGTAGGCCGGGCAATCCACAATGATTTCATGCCGTCCCCAGGGAAAAATATGCGCGCGCGGTTGAAGCAAGGAGGAGACGGCGTCAAAGCGCATCACCTTCTCGGCCTCTTGAAGATGCAGCAGGCGCGGCTTACCATCCGCGCCCAACCGCCCGTAATCATATATTCGAAAAGTCGTGTCGGAAGGCTGCTGAATCTCCAGGACCACAACGCCGCGGCAAAGGGCATGAACGGTTCCCGGCGCCACCCGCAAGGCGTCGCCCTTCCTGACGGGCACAGCCCGCAGACAGGCGTTGAGGCTTCCTTCTTTGAGCCGCAACTTGAAATCCTCGAAGGTGACTCCCGGATTGAATCCATGCAGAACGCATCCGCCGGGTTCGGCGTCAAGGATGATCCAGGATTCGTCTTTCCCATGGCAGCCCGGCGGCAATCCGCGGCAATCCTCGTTGCTGGGATGAACTTGGATGCTCAGATCGTCTTCGGCATCCACCAGCTTGACCAGCAACGGGAAGCGCGCGGGCGGCGGACGCCAGGCGCTTCCGATGAGAGCGCCGTTCCACTGCGCCAGCGCGTCGGCCAGCGGACGTCCAACGAGCGGCCCATTGGCGATGGTCGAGACGCCTTCGGGCAAATCGGCGGTTTCCCACGATTCGCCGATTTTTTCGCCGCTGGGAAGGTCCTTGCCGAAGAGCGTTTCCAGGCGCCTGCCACCCCAGATTTTGGGCTGATAGAGCGGCCGGCAGAGCAGGGGATAGGGCTTGAGAGAGGCCATGTCGCTATTTCCGCGCGCGCGATGATTGCTTTTGGCTCTTGCCTTTGGCCTTGGCAGGCTTGTGATGCGCTTTATGCGCCTTGGCCGCCGCGATGAAGTCGCGGAACAGGGGATGCGGATCGGCGGGCCGGGATTTGAATTCGGGATGGAACTGGCAGCCGACGAACCACGGATGATGCGGAACTTCGATCATCTCGACCAGCGCGCCGTCCAGCGTCTGCCCCGCGATCACCAGACCCTTCTCTTCGATCGGGCGGCGGAATTTGTTATTGACTTCATAGCGATGGCGGTGGCGCTCGCTGATCTGATCCGTGCCGTATGCCGCGCGCGCCTTCGTGCCGGGCGTCAAACGGCAGAGGTAGGCCCCCAGGCGCATCGTCCCGCCGAGATTGGAAATGGACTGCTGGGTGGCGAGCAGGTCAATCACCGGATAGGGGGTTGAATTATCGAATTCCGAGCTGTTGGCCTTTTTCAAGCCGCAAACATTGCGGGCGAATTCGATCAGCGCGCACTGCATACCGAGGCAGATCCCAAAGAAAGGCATCTTGTTGATGCGCGCATAGTTCGCGGCGGCGATCTTGCCCTCGATGCCGCGCACGCCGAATCCGCCGGGAATCAGAATGCCGTCCACGTCTTCCATGACGTGCCGGACGTTGGCGTTGGTGACTTTTTCAGAGTCTATTTTTTTCAATTCCACCTTGACCTTGTTCCCGAAGCCGCCATGCCGCAGCGCCTCGAAGATGCTTTTATAAGCGTCGTTGAGATTCAGATATTTCCCGACGATGCCGATCCGGACGATGTCCTTCAGCGACAGAATATTATGCACCATGGTCCGCCATTTGTGCAGCGTATTGGGCCCGGCGGGCTTCAGGTTCAGCTTGCGCATGATGTAGTTGCCCAAGTCCTGCTCCTCGAACATCAGGGGAACTTCCAGGATTTCCGAGCAATCCACGGCATGGAAAACGTCTTCCTGCGCGACATTGCAGAAAAGGGCGATTTTCTTTTTCAAACTGTCCTCGAAGAGCCGCTCGCACCGGCACATTACGATATCGGGCTGGATGCCGATTTCGCGCATCGAGCGCACGCTGTGCTGGATGGGCTTGGTTTTCATTTCGTCCGCCGCGCGCAGGTAGGGCATCAGCGCCAGATGCAGATACAAGACGTTCTCCCGCCCGACGTCCGTGGGGATTTGGCGGACGGCCTCGAGGAAGGGCAGGCTTTCGATGTCGCCGACCGTGCCGCCGATCTCGACGATGACGACGTCGGCCAAGGCGCGCTCGGCCAGGCGATAGATGCGCGACTTGATTTCGTCGGTGATATGCGGAATCACCTGCACCGTCGCGCCCAGGAAGTCGCCGCGCCGTTCCTTCGTGATGACGGAATGATAAACCTTGCCGGTGGTGATGTTGCTGTCGGAGTTCGTCGTGATCTCGGTGAAGCGCTCATAGTGCCCCAAATCCAGGTCCGTCTCCGCGCCGTCGTCGGTCACGAAAACTTCGCCGTGCTGGAAGGGGCTCATCGTGCCGGGATCCACGTTGATATAGGGATCGCATTTTTGCATGGCCACGCGCAGTCCGCGCGCCTTGAGGAGAGTTCCGATCGCCGCCGAGGCGATGCCTTTGCCGAGCGAGGAAACCACGCCGCCAGTCGTAAAGATGAATTTGGGCATGGGAAAGCGCTTTCCAAGGAATGAATGGGAACAACGTCTTCAAGGTAAAAACAATCCTTAATAAAGGAGGCTATCCAAGGCAAGCGAATAATCACGTCCGAAGCGTGCACGAGTGTGCCTCGCGGAGCAGCTGCTCTCTAAGCATAAAATCTTCCTCGCCAGTCAATAATAAGCAGGGTCTGTTCAGATTGGCGCCGAATAGTAGGCCGTCCCGCTCCGTCGGGCGGCCT
>JAPLSP010000533.1 GCA_026398575.1 Candidatus Sumerlaeota bacterium
TCAGCTGCAGCAGGTAGTGCTCGGTGATTTGTTCCGTCATGAGACGGACATTACATAAAGGCCTCACGTCACAATAGTTAAATTTTCGGGTTTATGAAAATTATTTTCATCACCTACTTCAGGCGGCTAAAGGCATACAACATTTCAGTGTTCCCGCGAACTATTCTCGGGAATAGATGGCGAAGCGCTGCTAAAGGTTGATAGAGACCAATATCATTTTCTCTCGGATACATTCCAAAGCAACGGCACGGCGTTCAAGTATGAAGGATCAATACTGTCCGGTCTCCATGATAGCGTGTTGCGCAGGGCGCCCGAATTGAAATGTGTCAGGGACTTTTTTCTTCACCTCAAGTCTATGGAATTGCTGGCGCCGAATCTCTTGCGCAAAAGAGGTAAGAAATCAGACGAAATTGGAGGCGGCGGCGAACGGCTCTCTTCATTTATCGGAAAAATTGGGACGGCGGAACAAGCTCGGCTAACCCAGACACTATCGCAGTTTTACCCGTGCCTGAAGGAGGTTAAGATCAAGTCCCGGCGATTCGGCTGGAAAGAGCTGATTTATCAAGAAAGCATTCCGTGTGGTGGCGAAAAGCATTCCTTCACAGCCCGATATATTAATGACGGCCTGCTGCGCTTAACCGCGATTCTTTCGCTGATGCAAATGGACTTAAATTATGAATTCCTTTTGTTTGATGAAATTGAAAATGGAATTAATCCTGAGATTGCGCAAAAACTTGTTAGCATGCTTCTAGCCGCACGGCAACAAGTCGTTGTTACCACACATAGTCCTCTGGTGCTTAATTATCTTCCCGATGAGGTGGCGAAAGAGTCGGTCGTTTTTGTTTATCGAAATCGGCAAGGTCACACACGCGCGACGCCTTTCTTCCAAATTCCTGAACCAAAGCAAAAGCTGCAGCTCTTGGGACCAGGAGAAGTTTATCTCGATACTTTTCTTACCGCCATTGCGGATTATTTGACGCGACACAATGGAGATGAGACATGAGGCTCATCTTGAGCGGTGAAGGCAAAACGGATCTTGGGACATGCGAAAACATTCATGACTCTATTGATTCTCTTTGCCGATGTGATTGCAGCAAATGCTGCAAATTTCAACCGGGTCCGCTGGCGGTTCTAGCGGATAAACTGCTTGAGCAGCATCTGAATTACTCCTTATTGGATTTCTCATCAGTTTGTTTTATCTCCATTCATTTTCTAGCTCGGCATAAATCCATTGTCGCTGAATTGCCGGATTGCGCGGCCTTGGAAAATTATCCAGCGCATGAGCAAAGCCCGAGATCACCCAAGCGATTGGTAGAGAAAGAGCTGGGATATAAGCCTTCCTTTACGGAATTGTCTGACATGGTCCGCGATGGACGAATTAATCCTTTCGGCATTGATATGCCAAGCTACAACGCATTTAAGCAAAGACTGCAAGATGCCGTGCAATGATAAGAGCACATCAGTTTGTTTTACTGCCCAAAACACCGGCTGAAATTCGCCCTCGCATTCGTTCCCGCCGCTGTTTAAGCTACCCACCATCACGGTATCGTCAAAGCCATTTATCTCACGGCAAGGAGACTTCCAATGAGGCATGCACGATTATTTGTCTGTATGCTGCTGATCCTGGGCGCCGCGCCGCTGTTTGCTGCAGACGCGTCGGTTGATCCCTTTATGGGCGACTGGCAAGGCGAGCAGAAGGCCGCCGACGGCTCGACCAAGAAAATCATCGCCCAAGTCATTCCGCTCGGCGCGGATACTTACAAAGCGAATCTGCTGCCGGAATTTGACGTGCGGGTTCCGCCCATTGCGGTCCTGGATGGCAAACTCGCCGACGGAAAAATCTCTTTTACCGGCAAGGCGGGCGAAGCGACGATAAGGCAAGATGAGTTCAGCGGCAAGATCGAAGGCGCGCAATCGTTTACGTTCGCCATGAAAAAGACCGTTCGCCTCTCTCCGACGCTCGGCGCCAAGCCTCCTCAGGGCGCCGTCGTATTGTTGGGGCCGGATACGAAAGACTTGCAGACAGACTGGCAGCGCGACAACGGCCAGTCTTGCGGATGGAAACTGATCGGCGACGGCGCCATGCAGTGCGTGCCGGGAAAAGGCTCAATCATCACCAAGCGCAAATTCAAAGACGGGAAAGTCCACGTTGAATTCCGCCTTCCCTACGAACCCGCCAAGCGCGGTCAGGATCGCGGCAACAGCGGCGTTTATCTGCAGGCGCGCTATGAAGTGCAGGTGCTCGACAGCTACGGCCTGGAAGGCAAAGATAACGAGTGCGGCGGCATCTATAAAGTCTCGACGCCCCGAGTCAATATGTGCGCGCCGCCGCTGCAGTGGCAGACGTATGACATCACCTTCCGCGCCCCGGAGATGGACGGCGACAAAGTCGTCAAATCCGCGCGCATCTCTGTGATGCACAATGGCGTGAAGATCAATGAAGACGTGGAACTGAAAAGCCCGACGACCGCGGCGCCGTTCAACAAGATCGCTTCCGAAGGCGGCCTCTATCTGCAAGACCACGGCCATCCGGTTGAGTATCGCAATATCTGGATGGAGGAGCTGAAATAGCGATAATGAGACGAATTCCTGCGATCCTATTCACGGCGATTTTCAGCTTGGCAGTTCATGCGCAATCACAACCAATCGGTTTTGAAGGAGCGCAGTGGATTTGGGAATGGCCCGATCCGGGGCAGGCGACGCCGACGCCTGACGCCGGCGCGTGTTATTTCCGCGTAGTAATGACGCTGCCCGAAAATTCGCAGATCAAGACCGCCGAGGCGTTCATCGCCGCCGATAATTTGTTCGCGCTTTATCTCAACGGCCAGTTTGTTGGCAAACGGGGATCGAACCCCAATGCCTGGAACCAGCCCAGCCGCTATGATGTGGCCGGCCTGCTTGCGCCGGGACGAAACGTCATCGCTGTCGAGGCGGTCAATACCGCGCCCGGTCCGGCGGGGCTGATAATGAAGCTGATCGCCACGCTCAGCGATGGGCGGCAAGTTGCACTGGTGACCGATGACAACTGGAAATGCAGTTCGAAGGAAGAAAAAAACTGGCAGCTGCCCGGCTTCGATGACAAAGGGTGGGGCAAAGCCTTCATCGTGGGGGAGTATGGCGCCGCTCCCTGGGGCAAGTTCGCGCGCGATCTGTCTAAAATTCAGATAGAGAAAGCCAATCCGTCGGCGAATTCATCCCTGAATTGGCAGGCGCCCGTCGAGCAAGAGACGATACGCCCCAGTTCAATCGTCGAGGTGACAACGCCTCCCGCCGATTTCCAGTGGCCGGAAGGAATTGTTTTTTTGGGCGACGATTGCAGCTTGTATCGCGGAAAAAAAGGCGGAACAAGTCACGACAGCCTGGGCGTCACCATGTTCACCGCCCGCAAATCGCGTTCATATCCCGAACACGATCTGCCGGCGCCGATTAAAATCGGGCGGAAATTATTCGCGCTGAAACCGGCGCGTCCGGATGCAAAGCCGCGTTTGATGCTTGACGCCGGCAAGGGCGCCATCGGGACGCCGCATGTTTCCTTCGACGGGCGATGGATATACATGTCCATGGCGCGCGATGGCGAACCGTTCTTCCACATTTACAAAATGTCCGCGGAAGGCGGCGAGCCCCAGCGGCTGACGGACGGGCCTTTTCATGACATTGATCCCGCCGAGGCGCCGGATGGCCGGATCATCTTTACCTCCACTCGCATTGGAACGTTCGAGGAATACCATTGTCCGCCATCGCGCGCCCTCTTCGCGATGGACGCCGACGGCAAAGACATCCATCCGCTGACGCACACCTTCATCTTCGATAATGAGCCGGCGATGTTGGCTGACGGGCGGATTCTGTTCATTCGAACCGATAATTTCTTCGACCGGGGCAAAGTCGAAACGCTGTTGCACGCGGTTCATCCCGACGGCACGGAAGGCTACACCGAGTTCGGGCTGGACAACGGCCCTGAGTATGGCGGGCGGCTCCGAGCGTTTTATTGCGGCAGTCCCGCGCCGATGCCGGACGGCCGCGTGGCGTTTGTTTCGGCGCCGGGGATCACCGTGGGGCGCCCCGGAAGCGCGGCCAAGGATATGCGGAACTTCTCCATTCAGGCGGGCGACGTTGCGGCCCTGCTGGATGGAAGGCTGATCTGCACGCTTGCGCGATTGGCTCCCGATCAAGCAATAGTCAAGAAAAACCAGCGCGTGGCGATGGACCTCAGTTACGAAAAGATCGGCATTTTCGATCCGGACGGCAAACAGATCAGCGTGACGATCCTGCATGACGCCACGGGCGCGCCGCTGCATTCGCCGTCGTTCCTCGGCGCGCGGCCGCGGCCGCCGATCCTGGCGAAGAAAGTGGACCGCACGAAGGAAGACGATGTCCACGCGACGGGTTTTCTTTTCTGCCAAAACGCGCGCTTTACAAAGAATACAGCGGCAGGATGGCCGAATGTGCGCGCCATCCGCGTATTGATGGGCAAAGGGCTCACGATGCGCTCGTCGCATGCCTACATCGTTCACGCCGGCAACGATGTGACGGAACTTGGGACCGTTCCGCTGGCGCCGGATGGATCGTTCTCCATCGAAGTCCCGGCGGACCGTGCGATCTCCTTTCAGGCGGTGGACGCCGAAGGGCGCTCGGAGCTGAATGAAATGTCGTGGATCTATGTGCGTCCGGGCGAGAGCCGGGGCTGCATCGGCTGTCATCAGCCGCGCCAAACGGCGCCGCCGCGCGCGGGAACGCAACTGGCTCAGGCCTTCCGCGTCCCGCCGCTGAGATTGCTGGGCCAGGGGCAGCCGCACCGCTTCCGGGGCAACAATGCCGCCGTGACCGGACTGATGGAAATGCAGTTTGACCGGTACCGCGAAATGGACGGGCTCAACCGGCACAGCGAGACGGCTGATCCTCTCGCCACCGGCGCCCAGGAAGTGAGCGCGCTGTGCGCGCAATTGAAAGGCGCCGACTCAGGGCTGAAAATATCGGCGGCGCAGCGGCTTGCGATTTTTCGCGACCGCGCGGCGGCGGCGGCGCTGGCCGAGCGTCTCGGCGATGAAGATCGCGAAGCGCGCGTGGCCGCCGCGATGGCGTTGGCTGCCTGCGGCACGCGAGAGTCCATGAAGCCGTTGCTGGCCGCGCTAGACGATGCCGATCCGCTGGCGGCGCAGGCGGCGGCAGTGGCGATGGAAAATCTGACGGGACACTCCGAAGAATTCAATGCCTTTGCGGAATCGGAACAACATTTGAAAGAGGCGGAAAAATGGCGCGCATGGTTTCGCCAAACCAATTGGGACGCTATCGAGCAAGACCTTGTCCGCCGGATGGAAAGCGCCGACCGGGACGTCGTGCGGCGCGCAGCCGTGGCTCTGGGACACATTGGCGGCGAGGCCGCTCGCGCCGCATTGCGCAAATATGTCACCCGTGAGCGGGAGAATAATCCCTATCCGGAATGGGGCAAAACCCATCGCGGAGACGGCGCCAAATTCAATGCGGCTTCGCCGGCCAATCCGCGAACCCTTCAGGCCGCGACGCGCTCCCTTGGATATCTGAAAGACGCTACGGCGATTCCGATGCTGGCCGAAGCGATCGGACGCAACAGCGACCCCGAGACGGCGAATCTCTTCCTGACCGAGGCCGCGGTTGAGGCTTTGGGGAGGATCGGAACGCCGGATGCGGAAGAGGCGCTGATCAAGGCGCTGACGGGCTTGAAGGACTATTTTTATTACGTCGGCTGGTATGGCGATCACAGCGCGCTCTATGCCTGCCACTCTTCGCCGGCGCACTACCTCATCGCCGAAGCGCTGGACTCGATGGGCGCCAAACGGGCCGGCGCCATTCTGCCGCATCTGATCCGCTCGGTCCCGACCGATCCGGATCGCGCGCTAATGCCGGGCAATGACGATTGTGAAGCGCTTGTCGGCCGCGTCATCCGCCGCAGCGGCGCCGAGGCGATGGTGACGGAAACCTGCCTCTCGCTCCTTGGCGATCAGCAAACTTCCCGGACCAAAGAAATTGCGGATGCGATTTCCAAAACCTATGCGGCCTGGGCCGGAAAGCCCGATCCGGAAAATCGCGCGGCGCAAATCCTGTCGCTCGTTTGCCGCGACCGGAAATATGAGCCGCGCATCCGTGCGGCACTGGATCGTTATCGCGCAAAACCGGCTGAGAATTTTGTGCGGGCTTTTGCCGGCGGCGGCCTGCCGCGAAGCCTGCCGGTGAAAAATTGGGTTTGCTTTTTCCTTGCGCGCGAATTGGGTAACCTGCGCGATCCGCAATCGGTGGATTCGCTCATTGCGGTGTTGGAGCAATGCCCCAAGGAAGCCGCGAAAGGCTATCCGGACCCATGCGAACCGGGCGTGCTCTTTTTGCACAACGAACTGACGCCGTGCTATCGCGCCGCCGCTGCATGGGCGCTGGGGCGGATCGGAGACCGCCGCGCGGCGCCGGTATTGCTTAAAGTGATTGGCGACCTGGACAACGCGCCCGACACGCGATATGCGGCGGCAGAGGCCTTGGGATGCATCGCCGATCCGGCAAGCGCCGATGCCATCCGCAAACTGGCGGCCAACTATCCTGATATCACCACCCGAAAAGCATTATTGCGGGCATGCCAGGGGAGCGGGGGGGACCTAAGGGACCTAAGGGACGAAAGGGACGCCAAGCGCCTCGATTGAAAATTTGCCCTGCCATGTCTTCGCTTGAATTTCGCGCGTGGGAGAAGGTATAAGACGCATGGCATCGTTATTTTTCGCGGAATGAGCGTGCAATGACCTTTTATGATTTCCTTTACTACGCCTCCTCGCCGCTGAGCTTTTGCTATTTTCTTTTCAAGTATTTTTTTCATGGCAAGTATCATGAAAGCTTGCCCGCCATGTTGGGACGGCGGCTGCCAAAGGCAGTTCCGGGTTCCGAGTTCCGAGTTCCGAGTTCCACGCCGCAAGTTCCGAGTTCCGAGTCCCAAACGGCAGGTTCCGAGTTCCGAGTTCCGAGTTCCGAGTCCCAAGTACCAAGCCCCGAATCACGAATCACGAATCACGAAAATTATCCCCTCGACTTCTCCTGGAACGTCCGGCGCTTCCTCGATGTCTATCGCCCGGACGTCTATATCATGATGGAAACCGAACTGTGGCCCAACCTGCTGACGCTGGCCGGGCGGCGCGGCGCTAAAATATTCATGCTCAATGGGCGCCTCTCGGACCGTTCGTTCCCGTCGTATCGCCGCTTTCGCTTCATCTTCCGCAAGCCGCTTTCCCAAATTCTCGCCTGCGCCGTGCAGACGGAAACCGACGCGGCGCGAATGCGCGCTCTGTGCGGCGACAGGCCTAAAATCGCCGTGACGGGCAATTGCAAGTTCGACTCGCCCGCTCCGGAGTTGACGGAGGCCGACAAGGCAGCCTTCCGCGCGCAATACCGGCTCTCGCCCGGGCGGACCATTGTCGTGGCCGGCAGCACACATCCGGGCGAGGAAGAGATTGTCCTGGGCGCATGGAAGCAGGTTCTTCAGGAATGCGGCGACGCGACGCTGATCCTCGCGCCGCGCCATCCCGAACGCTTCGGCGAAGCGGTTGCGATTGTTCAGCGCCACGGCCTGACCGTCTCCCGCGCCTCGGCGCCGGACCGGACCGATCCCCAGGTTCTCGTCCTGGATGCGATGGGTGTGCTAGCGCGCATCTATGGCTTGGGCGCCGTCGGAATCGTTTGCGGATCTTTCGCGTCCATCGGCGGGCATAATGTTCTGGAGGCGGCCGCTCATGCCATTCCGGTCATCTATGGACCTCACATGCACAAGCAAAAGGAGCTGTTGCGCATTCTGGACGGCGAGCACGGCGGCTTGCAGGTTTCGGCCGGGGAGCTGGCGCCGGCGCTTGTGGGACTGCTGAAAGACGCCGCCAGGCGCGAACGCATTGGCCGGCTTGCGCTGGCGACGGTCGAGGCCAACCGCGGCAGCGCCCAGAGAAGCGTGGAGCTGATACTTCCATTCATTGTAAAATGAGAAATGAGAAATGAGAAATTGAAAATGAGATCGCGCGCGTCAGGCATAGGATGCAGGGCTGCGTAATGCTGGCGCCGGGGGGCGCATCCCGATTTATAAGGCGCCAAGCCTCATGAAATACTCGGCGTGTATTACAG
>JAPLSP010000198.1 GCA_026398575.1 Candidatus Sumerlaeota bacterium
TCCTCGGCGCGAGCGCACATTCTGGCGCGGACGGGATTCATCTCCACATACTTTACCGCATGCCACAAATGCTTCCTGATACGCCTCGCGCTGATCGTTGCTAAAGAAAACCGGCTCGCGACGGTTGCCGCGATGGGTAACATGATAAGGAATGCCAGGAAGTATCACCCGCGCAAATCGAGCCATAATGACCGGAGTCATGGGGCAAGAGTGGGCCGCATGTCAAGAGGTTTGTCCCCTGTTTTCATGCACGAATCTTCTTGCGAACGAGACTTCTATGCTCCAATGGCGCCGGAGTTAAATTACAGCCAATATCCAATATCCAACAGTCAATATCCAATATCCAAGTGTTAATAGCGAGCCCTTGCAGCTTTGCCGTCAGCGATTGGCAATGAGCAGGCGGAATTATTATTGAATGCTGAATGGTGTTATTATGAACGCTGGCAATTGGAAATTGAATATTGGATATAAGGCATTGGTTGTTCGACACTTGGATATTGAATGTTGGATATTGGATATTGATTATTGGCGGCTATTTCACTTCCAACCGGCAGGGGGTAGTCTGCCCGGGGGCTGCCAGGGCGATGGCGTCCAGGCGGCGGGCGCGGTCGGAAGGATGGGTGGCGCGGATGCTATAGCGTCCGGGCGGCAGATTGGGGAACAGGAAAAAGCCGCCGGCGTCCGCGCGGAGCAGGCGCTTTTCAGGGCCATTGATGGCGACGTAGGCGCCGTCAATCGGCAGCGTGCTGTCGTCCTCCTTTTTTTCGATCACCTTGCCGGCGATGACGCCGCTCCTGGGATATTCGATCCATAGCGCGCGCGGAGCGGGCGCAGGCTGCGTGAACAAGGCTGCGCGCAAACTCTCCCAGAAAGCCGTTTTTTCGGAGGCCGATGACGTGGGGGCCGCGTAGGAATAGATCGCCACGCCGGACAGCCCGCGGACCGACAGCGCCTGGCCGATCTGCGTGATATTCAGCGACGCGGGATTCAGAAACGATCCCTGCCCGATGCAGACGTGCCGGCCGGCGGCCCAGCGGGCGGCCATCCGGTTCCATTCCCGGAAGCCATTCTGTTGCGTCGCGTCCTGTTCGCGCTTATAGTTCATCAGAAAGACGCCGTCCACCAAACCCTCATTGAGCCAGCCGGCCCAATCCTGATAGACGCGCCGATAGGGTCCGCTATCCTTGAAATCCGGCGTGGGCGATCCATAAGCGATCCCGGCGACCGTGAGTTTGACGTTGGGACGGGTGTTGCGGACGGCGTTGTGCAGGCGGCGCACCATGGCCGTGACCTGATCGCGCCGGAACTGGCGCCAGTCGGGATCGTCAATGGCGGGGCGGTCGTTGCGCCGGTAGAGCGTCTGGAAGCGTTGAAGCGAAATCGGATTGTAGCCCCATTCCGGATCGGGGTAGCGAATATAGTCCAAATGCACGCCGTCCACCTCATAGCGCCCCGCAAGGTCCGTCACGACCGTTTCGATATGATCCATCACGCCCGGAACGCCCGGGTCCAGGTATAGATTGCGTTCATCCACCGTTTGCCCTGTGTTCGTCTGGCATTGCCATTGGGGATTGCGCTTCAAGACGTTGGACGGCGGCAGCGTTACGCCTGCAATGGCCGAGCGATAAACGACCAGCCAGGCATGGACTTCGATGCGCAATTGGCCTTTGGAAGTATCATGGCACAGCGCGAGGAGATGGGCCATCGGATCGTAGCGCGGCGCGACGTCGGAAGCGATGGGTTCGATGCGCGAGCGGTAGTAGGCGTCACCCGCTTTGCGAACCTCGACAAAAAGGGCGTTGAGATTGTATTTGCGCGCATGCTGGACCAGAGCCGCGGTTTGCTCGGGAGTTTTGAAGCCTTCGTGATAGGCGTCCACCCATAATCCGCGATATGGCGCCTCGCCCGCGCCGCCCGACGCCGGCAATCGGGCGCCGGGGAGGGAAGATCCGCGCGGGCCGGTCTCGGCGGCCAGCCGGGCCGCGCTGGGCACGGAGAAAAGCGAATCGGAGGGCGGCTTGCTGTGAGCCGCGCCAACCAGAAGGGCTAACAGCAAAATCGCCCGCCAGCGATGTCGAAGAGGTTTGCGCATAGCGAAACCGGGAGAGGGAGGATAAGGGATCGAATAATGCTGTTCCTGATGCTGATGCTGATGAGATCATCCTTTCTGTCCCAAAATGTTCTCGGCATTTTGCGCAGATCTTTTGGGATACGGCCATGGGCACATTATGGCATTGCTATCAATGTAAAATGAGAAATGAGAATTTGAAAATGAGATTGCGCGCGGCTGGCAAATGATACAGGGCCGCGTAATGCAGGCGCCGGTTGAGCTGTCATTTTACATTTTACATTTCTCATTTCTCATTTTTCATTATGTTATTTGCCCCTCGGCGCCGCCGTGTCCGAAGACGCCGGCGTGCGCGGAGCGCCTGGCGCAAGCGAACCGCTGGTGGGGCCGCCGGAGAGCGATTTGGACGTGGCGGCGTCTTTTTTCGCCTGCGCGTCCTGCTGCTCCTTGCGCACTTTCATTTTTTTTATGTCTTCAATTCTTTGCCGGGCGGTTTCAGCGATCTTCTGGTCCGTGGATTTGCTTTGAACTTCGGTTGCGTAGGCCAAGGCGGCGTCGAATTCATTATTTTCAACATAGGTTTTCAAGATAACGTCAATCATCTTGCCCTGCGCTTCACTGGCGGGGTATTTCTCCAGATACTCCTTGCACACCTTGATCGCGCTTTCGGTATCCTTCTTGAGCATGTAAAGCCGGTACTTCTCCAGAACGAGATCGCCTTTGTCGCGCGCGCCCGGAGTCTTGGCAATTTCCTCGTCCAGCGACTTGAAGGCCTCTTGATATTTGGCTTCCGCCTCCGCCTTGCGTCCCAGTTCATTCAGGTAAAATGCCGTGCCGATGGACAGCTGGCGCTTGAGTATGGAATCGGGATAGCGCTTTAGATACTGGTGATAAATGTTTATGGCGTTTTCAAAATCCTTTTTGCTGGCGTACATGCGGACATTGGCCTCCAGGTATTGGACCAGTTGCTGCGAGGCTAGATTTTTGAGATTGAAGCTGGGCGGCAATGGCTTGCCCGCCAGATTGCCGGGAATCCACGTCGAGGTGGTCTGCAAGTCGCTCTCCAGTTTGGGAAAGCGGTCCAGGAGCCAGCAGTAAGATTCGATCGCCTGGGTGGTCTGGTTGTCCTTATGATACGATGCGGAAATCTCAAACGCCCATTGCAAGGCCTCACGAGTGTCCGTTGTCTTTTCGATCAGGTCCTTGAAAATCGCGCGCCCTTCATCCTTGGCGCCGGTGGCGATCTCATATCCGGCGATAATCGAACGCATGCTCTTGAGCGGCTCGGTCGCAGTCGAAACGGATTCAAGGTCCTTGAGCTTGGCCTTGCCCATGGTGATCGCCTCGGTGGTTTTTCCCTCCTGCATCATGATGCTCATGCGGCCCACGTATGCGCTGAAGCCCGTTGGAGTATATATGCCGTTTCGCTCATAAACTTCTTGAAGGTACTTGTGCGTCTGCACAAAATCCTTCTCCCGATATTTGCATTTGGCCAGAATAAACCGGACGCTATCGGCCTCGGGCGCATTGGGATGTTCCTTGAGGAAGTCCTGGCATTTGAGAATCGCCGTGAAAGGGTCCTCGTTCTGCAGATAGCGCTGGATTTCCGCGAATTTTTGTTCCGGCGTTTTCTTGGAGCAACCCATGCACGCAGCCAGCAGCATAGCGGCGGTCGCCAGCCCCAGATATCGGATGAGAGAGGTGCGGAGCATGACGCGGAGGCAGGAAAAATTCATTAGGTTCAGTCCTTCAAAAATGAGACATTGGCACGGACAACGGAGTGGTGATTGCATCTCGCGGTTTCAGTATGGCCCCACGGGCCAAGTCGAGTCAAAAGAAAAACCTCTCAGAGCGTGTGCGAAAAGGCATTCATCTGAGGTGTTTCCCGCATAAAAGCGCCGGTGGTTGGGCGTTTTATGCGGGAAACACTCACTTTTTGCATACGCTCTAAAAAGAAAACGGCCGGGTTAGCGGCCGTTTTCCAAGGAAAGAGAGAGCCAAAAGAGCGCCCGCATGCCCTCACCGGATCAGATTGACCGTATCGCTGAGCAGCTGGTCCGAGACGGTGATGGTTCGGGTATTGGCTTGGTAAGCGCGCTGATTTTGGATCATCTGGACAAATTCATTGGCGATGTCCACATTCGATTGCTCCAGCGCATTGGCCGTCAACGTTCCGGCGGGCCCTGCGCCCGGCGTCAGGAAAGTCGGCTGTCCGGACTGGGGCGTTTCCTGGAACAGACCGCTCCCCATGGACCGTAATCCCTGCTCGGCGGTAAAGCAGGCCAGGCCGATGCGGGCGACGTTGCGCATCCGGCCATTCGAGAAGGCGCCCTGGATCACGCCATCCGCGCTGATCGCGACCGAAACCAGATTGCCGGCCGCATAGCCGTCTTGATTCTGGAACGAAACGACGCTGGGCGAGGCAAACTGGGTGGTTCCATCCAGGCCTTTGCCGCCGTCCGTGGTGATGCTGGTTCCAAAGTCAAAAGCCATCTGCTGGTTCAACGAAGCGCCGCCTGCGAAATTGAAGGCGTTGGCGGCGGTCGTTTCCGTATCGAGCGCGCCCGCGTTCGTAAAGCTTAATGAGCCGTTCGCTGCCTGATACCAGGCGTTGGCGGCATTGTATCCCGCCGCCGACGGATCCACGTCGCTCGTTGCCGCCAAGCCGTACCAATTCCAGGTGTTTGCGCCCGTCTTGCGGAAGAAGACGCTGATTTCATGATCCTTGCCAAGCGAATCATACACCCGGATGGAAGTGGAGAAGTTAGAAGTTGTGGCCGGATTCTGCGCGTCCCACGCTGTCGCCGGCGTCGTGGCGCCCGCATCCAGGTTGGCGCCGACAGTAACCTTGGTCGTCGCATTCGGCTTGTTGACTAGATTCGATAGATTGATGGCGCCGGTTTGAGTCGTCGGATTGCCGACGATGTCGTACTGGAAGCCGAGCGCCTTGTAGCCGGTGGAGCCGACCAAGTAGCCGTCTTTGTCCACCTGGAATGCGCCGTCCCGGGTATAGTAATCCTGGCCCCCGTCCGTCATCTTGAACCACCCGGCGCCCTGGATTGCCACGTCGGTATTGACGCTGGTTGAGGAAAATGTCCCCTGCGAGTAATCGCGGGAAGTTCCTGCAACCGTCACGCCGCGGCCGACCTGGCCGCCCATGAGAGAACCGGCCAGATTTTGGCTCAACAGGTCGCTGAACTGAACCCGCACGGCTTTGTAACCCACGGTGTTGGAGTTGGCCAGGTTGCTGCCAATGACCTGAATCGCCGTGCTGAACGACTTTACCCCCGTGACGCCTGCGTACATTGCGCTGATGATGCCCATTTGCTTTCTCCTTCTTTTTGGTATCTCTCTGGCTCTATATTAATTTCAATTGACTCCAAGTGATATTACCGCCCTCCCGCAAGCTGGCGTTTGATCAGATCCGTGAGAGAGGTCGAGCGGGTGGTTTTCGCCTGTGAATTGGCGCTGGATGTTTTCGCGGGCGAGGAGAGAAACTTGGGCGAAGCCCCCAGCGATGCGCTCGCGCTGCCCGGATTATGGATCTCCATCACGTCGCCCAGCTGGACCATTTGCCCGCCAACGTTCAGATACGTGATGCCCTGGTCAAAAGTGATGCCGTCCACGATGCCGGAACTAAAGGTGCTGACATCTACGGCCTTATCCTGTGAATCTTTGGCGGTGATGCTGAAGGTATAGACGCCGTTGGGCGCCGTGGCGCCCGCGTCATCCTTGCCGTCCCAGGCGGTTTGCTGATCGCCGCTTGATTTGGCGCCCGCTTCGATCGTTCGGACCGTTTTGCCCGAGGCGTCGCTGATCTGAATGCGGACCGTCCGGGCGTCGCCCGCCAGTTCGTAGTGAATCGCCGCCCCCTGGCCATTTTTCAATGAAACGCTCTTGCCGAGCGCCGTGATCTCCTTGCCGATGAAAGAAGCCGCCTGCGCGCTGTTGATCGAGGATTCCAGCGCGGCAAGGTTGCTAAGCGTCGCATTCATGTTCATCTGCTGTTCCAGCGACGAGAACTGGGCCAGCTGCGCGGCGAAATCCTTGGGATCGGCGGGACTCAGGGGATCCTGATTGGTCAGCTGCGCCACCAAGAGCTTCATAAATTCATCTTTACCCATGGTGGTTCCAGACGTCTTGGAGCTTTGGGCGGCGGTCACACTGGCGCTGTTGATGCTTGCAATGGCGCTGGCATTCATAGTCATTATCCTTCTTGACGGCTCTGCATCGTCTTTCATGCCGTTAGGTTGATTCGTCCGCTGGAGCGGCGCCATGCGCCAAGCCCCGGCGGCTCGGCGCCCAGGCGCAAGGCGCCGGATGGATGTTCACTGCCCGTCTCGCGCGCGTCTGTTTGCCCGCGCTGGGACCAGAGCATCTGCCGGTCATCAAAAGCCATATAGGCCGATTGATTCGATTGCTGATGCGGATTGGCATTCGTGTGGGAGTAAGAACCCGCGAAGCTGACTTGCGGCTGCGGCAAGCCCTGGCGCTCGAATTCCGCTGACAATTGCGGCGCGTTGCGCATCAGAGCTTCGTGTCCCCGCGCCGTATGCGCCTGGATGACAGCCTGCGCGGTGTTGTCGCCTTTCATGACGATCTCCACCGTGACCTTGCCCAGCTCCGGCGGCGAAATCTGGAATGTGGCAGCCCGGCGCTCGGGATAAACAGCCAGAGTCCGCCGGGTTTGCTCAACGATCTGCGAGACAAGCGGCTCCGGCGGTTTAGGATTCAAGCGCTCGGATGCGCCTTCAACGGCGCCCGAACCAGGCGCAGCGCTCAAGACAATGGATTCAGCCGTGGCGGTCGTATCCGGCATTGCCACCCGGTTGCTTGCAGTTGACGGCGTCGGCCGCAATTCGAGATCGGAATGCGCCTCATTCGAATTCGTCAGCGAACCGGACTCTCTCAAGGAGGCCAGACCTGTCATCGGGCGCATTTCCGGCGCAAGAGTCGGCGCCGCGGCGTCCACTACCGTCGCCAAGTCCGCGGAAACAATTGAAGTGTTTTGAGATGGCTGCAAAGCGGTTTCCCGCGCAAGGGTCTGAAATTGGGATGCATTTGCGGATTCCGCTGCGCGACGGTCCGCGCCGGCGATTGCCGGATTCCATGCCGGTTCCGCGAGGGGCTGAAGACCGACGCCCGCTGAAGAAAGCGCTCCAGCGTTTTTCGGCTGCGGCGCATTGGCGGCAGCAGGTGTGGCCGGATCAGGCGCCACAGGTGTGGTCGAAACGGGCGCCACAGCTGTAGTCGAAACGGGCGCCACAGGCATGGCCGAAACAGGCGCAGCAGCTGCAGTCGAAACGGGCGCCACAGGCATGGCCGAAACAGGCGCCATAGCTGTAGTCGAATTGGGCGCCACAGGTGTGGTCGAATTGGGCGCCACAGGTGTGGTCGAAACGGGCGCCACAGGTGTGGTCGAAACGGGCGCCACAGGTGTGGTCGAATTGGGCGCCACAGGTGTGGTCGAATTGGGCGCCACAGGTGTAGTCGAAACGGGCGCCACAGGTGTGGTCGAAACGGGCGCCTTATTCTCCGCTTGCTTTTGCGTCTTCAGAGAAGCATCGCCACCGTTCATGGGCTTGAATCCAATCGCTGCCGCCAGTTCCGGCGAGTGGATGGAAGCGGGCGCCGACGCCATAACCGCGGAACTCGTTGAAGGCGCAAATACAGGCGCAGAAACCGTCTCAGAAGCCGGAGTTATCACCGACGCAAAACCAGGCGCAAGAACCGCTTTGGGCACAGACGCAGCAGCAGGCGCGGACGCCGGCGCAATTGCAGACCTGAATCCAGGCTCAAGAACAGCCCCATACACAGAGGCAGGCATAGGCGCCGCTGCACTGGGACCGCCAGCATCTCTGCTGGCGAGTGACGCAGAACTGGGACCGCCAGCATCTCTGCTGGCGAGTGCCGCAGAACTGGGACCGCCAGCATCTCTGCTGGCGAGTGCCGCCGCCAATTGCGCACTCGTGGGTGTTACCTGGATTTGTCCTTCCGCCGCAAACGAAGCATTTTCCCCCGCAATCCTAAGAACCGCCAGCGCAGTCGGGCCAAGACTTCTCTGACTTCCACCTTCGGCTTTTGGCTGCATCGCGCCCGCCGCTTCTGCGCCACCGCTTTGCTGGCCGTTACCTTTTGATTTAGCATTTTCTCCATCTTTGGCAAGCGGCGCAACTGCCTGCGCAGAGGCAAGCGGCGCAACTGCTTGCGCAGACGCAAGCGATATACTCGATTGCGCCGATGCAAGTGACATGGCCACTTGCTTGGATGTTTGCGACACACCCGCTTGCGCCGATGCAAGCGAAACACCCGCTTGCGCCGATGCAAGCGAAACACCCGCTTGCGCCGATGCAAGCGACGTACCGGCTTGCGCCATCGCAAACGATATGCCCGCTTGCGCCGTTAGCGGCACACTCGCTTTCTCAGCTGCAAGCGACGAACCCGCCTGCGCCAGCGTATTGAAGACTTCAGGAGCAAGCAGATTTATAGCCCCTGACGCAGACAAACCCATAGCCCCTGCCGCGAGCAAGCCTGAAGACTCCGGCGTCTGACGGCTTTTTTCTTTCTTTCCTGCGACAGTGTCGCCCGCCGATGGCGTCTTGCCTTCTTTGCCGCAAGGCTGGCCTTGCGGCAGGCCCTCGGCAGAAGGCTCTCCGTATGTGTT
Organism: Candidatus Sumerlaeota bacterium; assembly: GCA_026398575.1. The sequence goes on from JAPLSP010000198.1 coordinate 8,733, forward strand.
ACGCTGAAGGGCATAAGCAATCGCGGCAAGAAAACCGCTTATGGGCGGCTCCAACGATAAAGAGGCATCATGGCCGCCCGTTTCCGCATTCGCCGGGTTGGAAGGGCATTGACCAGACGCGGCGGATTGAACCGATCCGCCCAAGATCGTCGAACGCACTCCACCCTGCGACACATTCATCGCGGACTCAAACTGGACGGCGCCGGCGCCCAGAGCGGAGTCTTCCGAGCCGGCAACAAGGACGTTGCGCCGGGTCGCGCCGGTTGGCTGGACGCCTGACAGATTCGAAAGCAGAGATAATGAAGAAGGCGACGCCATCGGCTAAAGATTCCCTGCTGGGGGATCATGCCGGGATGGGGCGTATTCTACTTGGAAGGTTGGGAGGAGGAGGCGCTAGTCCCCGCGGGCTTGGGAGCGATGGCTTGAAGTTCCTTCGTCAGCGCAATCGCTTTTTCCTTGTCCACGGTCACCAAGGAGTCCAATATCTTGGCCACCTTTTTGGTGTCCATGACTTCGAGCAGCGTCAAGGCTTGTTTGGTGTCCAGCCCGGCCATTGCAGTGGCGGCGTTTTCAGGTTTCATGCCTTCATAAGCCGGCGACAACGCTTTGATTCTTTTCAGGCGATTCTTGTCGGCCAGCGCGTAGGCATCCTCGAGTTTCTTGCGCGCCTCATCAAACTCACGGCGCTTTTCCTCCAAGATCGCCAATGCCGCACTGTTGCGCTGTTCAGCCTCCCGCACCCGCTGCTCGCGCTCTCCCAACTCCTTTTCCTTGCGGCGGATAGACTCCATGAGATTCGGAAAGTCCGCATTCGAATCTTTCTGGATGCGTTTCGTAGTCTCCGCCGTAGAGGTAGATATTGCCTTGCCCAGCACGTCAGCAGAAGGGATCGCAGGTTTTGCGCCATTTTCAGCGGCGAAAGCCTGAACCAGCGGCCCTGTGACTAAGGCGAATAATATCAATATTTGGAGCGTGAGAGGATGCGCTGCCGTGAGAGAGGATAAAGGATTCATTGCCGGATCGTGCCTCCTGGAAGTCGGAAATTTTTGCCGCTGGCATTGTCATTAATGTAAAATCTAAAATGAGAAATGAGTAATTGAAAATGAGACCGTGTGCGGCAGGCATAGGATGCAAGTCTTCGTAATGCTGGCGCCGGGATGGGTTGTCATTTTACATTTCTCATTTTTCATTTTGCATTAGGTTCTTTGCGTCAGCGCTCTTTCTGCCTTATGCTGGGCAAATTGAAATACAGCAATATCGTCGTTGCGTTTGCGCTCGTCGGCGTTTTCCTTCCTTGCATAAGCGGCATATTCAGCCTTTGCACGTCGCGCGCATAAGCCGCATAAAGCTCCTGTCGCGCCGGCATGAAACGTGTTTCCATCATCTGCCGCCGGTCGCGCCCTGCCAGCGCCAAGGCGTTTTCGAGTCCTTGAATGCGTTCCTGAATGCGCGCCAATTCCTTCATCGCCGCAGCCAGCTCGCGCTGCGCCAAATCCTCCGCCTGCTTGCGAACGACAAGCACAGGATGTAAGGAAAAACGAAACATGCTAAATGTCCAATGTCCAACAGGGAATGTCCAATGTCCAACAGTGAATGTCCAATGTCGAACAGGGAATGTCCAATGTCCAACAGGGAATTTCCAATTTCCAACAAAGAAGGCCGAAAACCCCAAAAACAATCTGCCAATACGCATTATGAAATGCTAATTTGCCTTATCTTTACTGCGTGCTGTTTCAATGCTTTTGAAAAATATGGCGATCAGCTCATTGCACTCTTTTATAATCGGTTCCATTTTGGTGGAAGGCTCTATGAGCGGTTTTCTGGAAATCATCTTGAGCCATACGCCTGATTCTCGAAGCTCTTTTAAGGCTATTCGCATTTTGTGGATAAAATCCCTTCGCGATTCAGCGCCTTGTGCCTCGGCATAATTCGGCGCCGGCGATGTTCCGGACCTCAATAGCTGCTCGGCAATATGCCTGCCCACTATCGTGTGCGGCAACGCTTCGACCACATCCATGATTCTAAGCGCAAAGGAAATGAGCCTCTCTTCCAGATCAAATTGCTTTTTGTCTTTTGAAGGATCCATGATCATTTCCTCTTCAAGCGAAAATGAAACCTCCCCATTCGACATTGGTCATCCACTGGCAAAAGTTGGAAATTGGACATTCCCTGTTGGAAATTGGACATTCCCTGTTGGACATTGGACATTCCCTGCTGGACATTGGAAATTCCCTGTTGGACATTGGAAATTCCCTGTTGGACATTGGACATTTCATCAGCCCGCCGTCGCCGGCAGCCGCTCTCCGGCTGTCTGCGCGCGGCTGCGCTGATACGCCTCGCATGAGGCGCACAGTTGCGCCAGACTCTGAACGCTGCTGGATAAATCCGACTTGTCCTCAATTTCCTGCCGCAAGAATTTATTGACCATCGGCATAATGGCGATGGCTTCGTCAATCTCCGCATTCGTCCCTTTCGAATAGGCGCCGATATTGATCAGCGTCTCAGACTCGCGATAGATCGCCATCAAACGCTGGATGCGGCCGGCCATGTCTGTGTGTTCGCGCGGAACAATCTCCCTCATCAGGCGGCTTTTGCTGGCCAATATGTCCACCGCGGGGAAGTGGTTGCGATCCGCCAAGGCGCGCGAAAGCGTGATATGGCCGTCCAGGATCGAGCGGCAGGCGTCGGCCACCGGATCGGTCAGATCGTCGCCTTCAACCAAAACATTGTATATGCCCGTGACGCTGCCCGGACCGCTTCTCATGCCGGCTTGTTCGAGCAGACGCGGCAGCAGAGCCAGCACCGACGGCGTATATCCCTTGGTGGTGGGCGGCTCGCCGACGGCCAAACCCACCTCACGCTGCGCCATGCAGAACCGGGTGACCGAATCCATCATCAGCAAAACATTTTTCCCCTGCTCGCGAAAGTAGTCGGCGATGGCCGTGGCCACAAAAGCCCCGCGCGTGCGCAGCAACGGGGACACGTCAGAAGTAGCGGCGATCACCACGGAACGGGCCAGTCCCTCAGACCCGAGGTCGCGCTCGATGAACTCCTTGACCTCGCGTCCGCGTTCGCCGATCAGTCCGATGACGTTGACGTCGGCCGAGGTGTATCGGGCCATCATTCCCAGCAAAACGCTCTTGCCAACGCCCGATCCGGAAAAGATGCCCATGCGCTGTCCAATCCCGCAAGTCAGCAATCCGTTGATACAGCGCACGCCAAGGTCAATCGGCTCACTGATACGGCGGCGATCAATGGGATTGATCGGATCGCCATACAACGGCCACTCCATCTCAAAACCCGGAATGGGCCCGCCGTCCAGCGGCAATCCCTTGGCGTCCAGCACGCGGCCCAGCAGCTGGGGCCCGACGCGAATGGTCGGCGCGCTGCGGATCGAGATGATTTTGCTTCCCGGATGAATGCCGCGCATATCGCCCAAGGGCATCAGGATCGCCAGGTTTTCGCGGAAGCCGACAATCTCGGCCTGGACCGGCGCCTGGCGATGCGGTGAAAAAATATCGCACAATCGCCCGATGGAAGCATCGGGGCAATGCCCCTCGATGACTGTTCCCACGACCTGCGTGACCTTGCCCGCCACTTGAATGGTATCCGTGGCGGAAATCTGGCGGAGGATCGCATCTGCGGGGAAGGAAATTTGCATTTTGATCCCGTTTGGAGTTCAAGCTTTAGAGTCTTAAATTAAATGTTCTCCGCATTTTGCGTAGATCTTTTGGGATGTGGTGTCAGCCAGCTTATGGCGCTGTTATCAATGTAAAATGTAAAATGAGAAATGAGAAATTGAAAATGAGGCCGCGCGCGGCAGGCATAGGATGCAGGGCTGCGTAATGCTGGCGCCGGGATGGGTTGTCATTTTGCATTTCTCATTTTTTTAATTTGCATTATGATTTAGGTTGTGTCTGGCAATCAATTCGGCGTGGCGCCCGCGCCAGCATCCCCCAGCGGCTCTTGCGATTCCTCGGCTTCGCCGGGAACCAGGGCATTCCAAAGGATCGCCAGCTGTGTTTCAATGCTCGCGTCAATCTGGCCTGATTCCGTCTCAGCGATGACGCCGCCGCGCAGGACGGCATAGTCGGGCTTCAGGGTGATTTCCTCGCTATGGCGGGCAAATTCAGGAAGTATGCTTCCGGACTGCTGAAGATATTCTATATCCAGCGGATGAAGACGCAAGACGATGCGTCCGCCGGTAACGGTGCGTTTGAGGGCTTCGCGCGCGACGCTGACCACCGCTTCGGGATGCTGCGACAGCTCTTTATGCAGAATGCGCGTGGCAATGGCCATCGCCACGCGGACGAGTTCGCCCTCCATCTGCCGGACGATTTGCATGCGGATCCCTATGATCTCCTGAACCAGCGAATCCAGCGTCTTGACGATGGGCTCCAACTTTTGCTGCCCAAGGAGCGCGCCGGCTCGTTCGCCTTGCTCAAAGCCTTGATGATAGGCTTCTTCGGCGACGACTTCCGCCTGGCGCCGCGCCTCTTCCAGGATGCGTTGAGCTTCATGGCGCGCCAGTTCAAGGCCGGACAAGGGCGCCGGCTTGGACAAATGACTGGCGAGGGCTTCTGCCTGGCCGCTGTCCTCATTGATGAGGACAAGGCGATGCCCCTCTGCCGAATGATCCGTCGCGCCGGCGGGCATGATGCCATTGCCTGAGCTCAGCGAGCCTATCCGCCCAAACCCTTCAACTGCAATCGCATGTCCGCCAGAAGAAGCCATTCATCAATGTCCATTTTCAGGGGTCAGGGGTCAGAGTTTAGATTATTAATTTCAAATTTCAAATTGGATATTGGATATTGGATAATTGTCTTTTGAATACTTGGATATTGGATATTGGATATTGGATATTGGATATTGAATGTTGGACTTTATACAAACGCTTCGCTTCCACCGGTGGACAGGACGATTTTGCCTTCTTCCTCGAGGCGCCGCGCGATCTTGACGATCTCTTGTTGTGCGCGCTCGACGTCGCTCAGCTTGACAGGCCCCATAACCTCCAGCTCCTCCGTGATCATCTGCGCGGCGCGCTGCGAGATATTGCGGAACATCTTGGTCTTCAACTCTTCGCTGGCCGTTTTCAGGGCGAGAGTCAGCACATCGTTGCTGACTTCCTTCATGATCTGCTGCATGCCGCGGTCGTCAATACTGACCAGGTCTTCGAAGACGAACATCAGTTCTCGAATACTCTCAACCAGCGACGCGTCGGTTTCCTCGATCTGCGAGAAGATGGCCGCCTCGCTGGCTTTGTCAATGAAGTTCATGATTTCGGCGGCCTTGGTCACCCCGCCCATTTGCGAACTCTGAGTGGCGCCGGAAGCCAGCATCTCGACCTTGATGACCTCATCCAGCTCGTGAAGGATGGTTGGGTTGATGCGGTCCAGGGTAGCCAGACGCGTGATCACCTCGGCGCGCGATTTCTCAGGCAGTTGCGACAGCACTTCGCTGGCGTGCCGGGGCTCCAGATGCGCCAGGATAATGGCTTGCGTCTGGGGATATTCGTTGCGGATAAAGGAAGCGATGGAGGAGGCGTCGAGCCATTTGAGCGTTTCCAGCCCCTCGAAGGATTCGGCTCCTTTTTCAAGGTATTCGGAAATGCCGTCGGCCACGTTCTTGGGAAAAGCCTTGTATATCAGGGAGATCATCGCGTCCTTGCTCTGGCTGGAGATGACGGGCATCTGTTGGAAAATTGACTCGGTGAATTCGCGCTGAATGTTGCGGACGTCTTCGGGCGCGATATTGCGCAGGCGCGCAGCCTTTTGCGTCAGGCGCTGGACGTCGTTCGTGTCCAGGCGTTTGAGGATTTCCGCCGCTACGCTCTCATCCAGCGACAGCAACAGAATAGCCGCCTTGTCCGCGCCCGTCAGCTGCGCTTTTCGGGCGGCGACGACTTCAGAAGTATTTCCTTCCTGCGCCATAATCCCACCGATTCTAGATCAGATGATATCCCCCAAAATGGGCTTCACGATTCCAGCCACGACTTGATCATTTTCGCCGTCTTGTCCGGATCGCTCTTGGAAATTTCCATCACTTGGTCTGTGATGTTGTCTTTGCCGCGCTTTCTAAGATGAGAAATAGCGTCCTCGATTGAACTGCCTTCTGGCAACTCTAAAGCCCCGCCTTGGGCGCCGTCAAGCCCCGCTTCCAAATCCGCCACCGACCGCAGGCGAGTCTGGGCGGGTCGCGTCAGGGCCAGCTGGCGGTCCAAATGTTTCAAGAAAGGACGGACAACCATAAAGATGAGCAAGAAGACGGAAAGAATCATCACCCCGGGTATAATGAACGGCTTTGTCAAGTTTTCGATTTGCAGTATCCACGTAGCCACGGGTTTATAAGTTTCGTCCTCGGTTACCGGAACCATGTTTTTCTGGAAAGGAACAAAACTGACCTCGACCGAATCATTCCGCTCATCCTTGAAACCGATCGCCTTCTTGACGGCTTCCTCAACCATCTTTTTCTCTTTTTCAATTTCCACATCGGATTTGGGAGTGGGCGGCGGAGGTGTTTTGCCATCCTTGTCCGGTTCCGTTTTGGCGTCGTAGTTCTTGTCAACAAATACAGCCACCTGCAAATTCGTCAGCGACGCAATCGGAGTTTTTTTCCTGACGACCCGTCTGCCAGGAACGTAGGTTCGGGTAAGGGAGTACAGGCCGCCATCCGGCTCGGCGGCGGCAGCGGCGGCGCCTGCTTTCTTGACGTTGTCGGCATCCGCGCTCGTTAATGCGCCGGGAACATTGGAAGTCGTTCCGGGAACGCCGCGCGGCGACGGCGCCAGACCTTCGGCGCGATTGCCGGTATGCCGTTCATTCGTCAATGTTTTGTTGTCTTCCTCGTATTCCTCGGAAGTGGTTTCCGTCTGCGTGAAATCGAAGGTCGCGCCAACCTGGGCCTTGACGTGTCCGCGGCCAAACCAAGGTTCGAGCAACGCCTCGACGTCGGCGCCAATCTTGCGCTCATGGTTGCGTTGATAAACGAGTTGTTGCGTGGTTTCATCGCCCAATTTGCCAGTGTCGCCCGGCGAAAGCAATTCGCCGCGGCCATTGACAACCTTGACACTCTCCATCGTCAAGCCCGTGACGGCGGCGGACACGATGTATGCGATGCCGCGCACTTGCTGGCCGGTCAGCGTCTGGCCATTCTTCAGGTCCACGACAACGGTGGCCGAAGGCTTCTGTTCTTCCTCGATGAAAGGCGAGGGTTCGGGATTCTGAATCGTGACCCGGGCCGAGCGGACCACCGACAACGAGGAGATCGTGCGGCCGAGTTCGCCCCGCAGCGCGCGCTGAAAATTGATCCGCTGATGATAGCTTGTCATGCCGATCTGGGATTTGTCGAATATCTCGAAGCCCACGCCGCCTCCATTATACGGAAGCCCCTCGGCGGCCAACTCGGCGCGCAACTCATATTTCACCGTACTGGGAACGTAGATCTGTCCGCCCTCGCGAATTTGATACTCGATATTGCGCGCTTTCAACCGTTCGACAATCGTCCCGGCGTCTTCTTCCGACAACCGGCCATACAACAGATCCAAATTGCCCGTCTTGACGCGAATCACAAATGCCGCGATGCCGATGCACGAGGCGACCAGCACGGCCACGGTCATAAAACGGCGGGTGACCGATTGCGCGGAGAACCAGCCCTGCAATTGCTTGCCAATGTCGAGCGGTCCAGCCATCGTCCCTCTCCTTGATCAATGTTCAATGTCCAATGTCCAATGCTCAATTTCCAATTTCCAACACAAAACAAACAATTCCCGGTGCAAACTCAGCCTTCCAAGGCGCCAACACATTCTGCCCATTCATGTGCTCTATGAACTCCTTATGAATACTGGAATATGATTGTTGGTTGTTGCTCATTGGTTGTTAATCACTTGGATATTGGACATTGGACGTTGGACATTGGACATTGTGCGTCTTTAGACCTGCATTCTCATGACTTCTTTATAGGCGTCCACGATCTTGCTGCGCACTTCCATCATGAGCTTGAAAGACACACCGGCTTTTTGCATGGCGATCATCGTTCCATGCACGTCGCGGTTTTGTCCGGTGATCAAGTCGGTCTGCGCCTTTTCGGCTTCTTGCTGCAAGCGCGTAACCTCGTTGATCGAGTCCTTCAGAACATCGCCAAAGGAGGGGCCTTGAGCCGGAGGGATGCTTTTGCCCGCCTCCGCCGGAATCTCCAACTCACTGCGCGGTTGGATGGGCGCAAGCAGGGAACGCGCCGGAACATCCTGGATTCTTATGTCTATGCTCATGGTTTACCGCTCCTTATTATGTGCGCCCGATCTCCAGCGCCTGATCCACCATGCTTTTTGTCGTTTTGATTACAGTGACGTTCGCCTCATAAGCCCTTGTGACGTTGATCATGTCCACCATTTCCTCGATGACGCTGATGTTGGGCATCTTCACGTTGCCGTCCTTGTCCGCATCCGGATGCCACGGCGCATGAATCACCAGCGGTTCGCGTTGATCCTGGACGACCTGGAGGGGCGCCACGCCGCGCAAATGCGCCGCGAAGAGAGCCGATTCGGAATGAGGCGCCGCGCCATTTTCCGCGAGCTCGTTTTCCAGAGCTTTTTGAAACTCGCCAAGAGGCTTGGCCGCGACGACCAGATCCTGACGGCGATAAGGTCCGCCTTCGGGCGTGCGCGTGGTTTGCTGATTCGCAAGATTGCTGGAAATCAGCCCCAACCGCAGGCGGTTGGTCGAAAGCGCCGAAGCGCTGATGTCAATCGGAAGCAAACTGTCCATAATCGCCCCTCATTTCTTCCCACTCTATCGCAATTTGTTAGGTTTAGTCTGCATGCCCGCGGCTTGTTATTATTATCTCAAATCTCAAATCTCAGAACGCAAAACTCGGAACTCGGAACTCGGAACGCGGAACTCGGAACGCGGAACTCGGAACTCTCTCCTATTTGGCCATTTCATCCAGCACACTATTAAGCTTTTGGAACCGCCCCGACACAATTTGCGCCGCCACTTTATACAGCATGGCGTTTTCCTGAATCTTGCCCATCAGCAATTCCATATTCGCTGAATTCGAATCGGGACCGATCAGCATTCCATCCACGCCGACTACTTTGAGCCCGGGCTTTCCCATTTCATCCTGCAACGCATTATTGTCCGCAAGGGTTAGCTCGGCGCCTTCCGCTTGCGCGGCCTCTTCGGAACTGATCAGGCGTTGGAGCGATTCCTTGAAGTCCACGTCCAACGCGCGAAAACCAGGCGTATCTATATTCGCCACGTCGGAGCTAAGAAGCTGCTGGCGCTGCATGCGAATATCCAGCGCCTTTTCGATCAAGCCCAAGTTCCGCCCGAAGATGCCGTCAATCATGGTTCTCTCCCATTCCGGGCATTTTACAATCAAATCTAATGCCAGAATTTGGAAGGTTGGAAAATTGTTTGTTTGCCGGCGCTGAATGGCGAGAAAATGACTCTATATGACGGTAAAATATTGATTTAGGTGAGTTTGAAAAATAGCGGCATGTTTCAGTGGAGACGATGGGTTTCAAAGCCAAACGTCGGAAAAACGGATAGAGGCGTCAATTGTTTGTCGGAGATCGGCGATTGCGCCACCATGACCCGGAAAAACTTGCCGCCTGTTCCAGCCCCATCCTGCGCCCTTTCCACCGCGTCCGTTTCATCCTCTGCCGTCGTCCTATTCCACCTGGCAGGGTGCTGCCATAACCGTCTCTTGACAAGCCGTCACGGATAATGCAACATTCACCAAATAAGCGCACAAAAAACGCACACCAGGAACGCCTGATGGAGGAAGCGAATGTTTGATTATAGTCGCCGTACATTGGAAAATTGCATTATCTATGAGATGAAGGGGTCCTTGACAATGGGCATGCAATCGCAGGAGTTCGGGGCCAATCTCAAGACCTTGGACGATGTTGCGTGCCCGCGCGTGGTGCTTGACTTCGAAAATCTGAAATCTATCGACAGCTCCGGATTCGGCGTTCTGATCATCTGGAAGAAAATCGTCGAAAACATAAACGGCGTCGTAGCCATTGCGGTCCCGGACGGAAGCCTTGTTGGCCGCGCCTTCTCTTCCTTCTGCATGGACAAAATCTTTCCCATCTTTCCGGAGCGCGAGAAGGCCATTGGCTATCTCAAGAACCGTCACATGGGCGTACTAGCGCTTCAAAAGATGCTGTTGCGAGTGGTCAGCAGAAGCAGATCGAGCCAAGAAGACCTCATAATCAGCGAAATGCGCAGTCTGTTTGCTGTTTATCCTGAAGCGCTGCGCTTCCTTGAAAAAGGCATGTTGGATATTTGTGCGAAATCATCTTCGCCCCTGCTGGCTCGCGCCCAGCTGAATCGCCTGATCCTCTTGCTGGGAAAATTACCGGATCAATATGAAGCAAATAAGGCACAGATGGAAGGTTCGGTCCTGATCATTGGAAATGAAAGTTCCGCAGGGTTTGCGCAATTGGCCGAATCGCTGCTGGCATGGCTGGGCTTGCAGGCTCATAACGCTACGGCCTGCGATCTATGGGGCGATAGCATTTCGGAAGCGATCAATGCGATCGAGCCGACTCACCTGGCGCTTTGCATGGGATGCGAAAAAGACTGGGGAAAGCTTATCCGCGCAGCCAAGTCTCTGGAGACCATGCAACTGATGCCCAAGATGATTTGCTATGCTCCCGTAGCAATGCCAGGTCAGGAGCCATTATCGGCAAAAATGACGCTTTGCTCCGAGATTAGCGGTATGGCGGCGCTGCTACCCAACTTTGACATCGCGCTACTTATTTTGACGAAATTTCAGCCCCTAATCGGTCCTAAGTTCAATATTCTCAATAGGTGTCTCTTCATAATTTTCAAAATAGTGACGAATGGATTGCATTTTTCCCTTGACGGAAAGAC
>JAPLSP010000164.1 GCA_026398575.1 Candidatus Sumerlaeota bacterium
GCCTTCGAGGAGAAAAAATGAAAAAATTTGACGCGATGCGTGGATGCGGTTATGCGCTTTTGGCGGTCCTGGGGTTTTGGGGCGCAGCGCAAATTTCGAGCGGGGCTGGGGCGGATGGCCTTTATATCAAGAAAGCATCCTGGCCTGAAACGATGATTGCCACGCGCGAAAAGGTTGCTGAATGGAAGAAGCAGAATTCGCTGCAGATGACTCCCTGGTATGCGGCCGAACCGCAAAAGGCGCCGAAATTCACCGACTCATTTTTTCCCGAGAAAGGAGTAGAACTGAACGGCAAGGACGCCAAAGGGCAGCCGCTTTGGAAGGTGAACACCGAAATGGTGGACGGACAGGTCCATAATCTCAACGGGTTCGACCGCTGCGCCACATATCTTTTCCGCACGATCACAGCGTCCGAACCGCGCAAACTCAACGCCGGCTTCGGCAGCGACGATGGCATCGAGGTCTGGCTCAACGGACAGAAAATCCTCTCGAAGGACGTTCCGCGCGGCGCCGAAGCCGATCAGGATCGCGCGACGCTGGACCTGAAGGCGGGCGAAAACCAATTGCTGATGAAGATATACAACATCAGCGGCGGCCACGGTTTTTATTTCTCCGCCGGCGAACAGTCCGTGTCGGCGGTCTGGCAGCAGATCGAAAAGGATTTTCCGCTTGCGGCGCAGTGGATGAGAGACGATTTCCCGAATGGCGGATATCTGTCATGGTTCGGCCAGGCTGGCGCCGCGGACATGGAACAAAAGATGATCCAGAAATCGCTCGATGATCTGGGCGGCAAGGGACAAAACCTCCAGCAGGAATTTGACGGCTTGAAACAAAGCAAGTCCCCGACCGGCGATCCGCGCTGGCTGGCAGCGTATGAACAGGCGCTCCCAGAGCGCAGCAAGCGCCGGGCGCTGCAGGACCAGTTGGGGACCATGGATACCACATCCTTGCGGCTGGCGATTGAGGATCTGAGCAAGACGTTTCCGGACAAGTACACAAAAGGCGCGCAATTCCTGAAGCAGTTGGACGAGATCGAGAAAGAGCTGACAAGTCTGCCGGCCAATCAAAAAGGAAACAAAAAAGATCCGGCGCTGATGGCGCTATGCGAAAAACTGCAAATCCTCAGGGAAGAAGCCCTCCTATCGAATCCATTGCTTGACTTCGACAAGCTCATGTTCATCCGTCGCAAGACGAACCAGCTGGGTCTGGCGCAAAACTGGCAGGGCAACTGCTCGCTGCCGCGCACCGGCTATGACAACGAGCTGATGACGCTGTCGCCCGCGCGCCCCAATGGGAAGACGGCAACGCTCTTTACGCCTCCAACGGGACGATACGTCGGCGATGTGAACGTGCATTGGGACGCGGATCGCATGTTGATCTCGATGACGGACGACCAGAACCGCTGGCAGGTTTGGGAACTCAAGGGCGACGGGACGGGACTGCGGCAGATTACCGGCGGCGACGACCCGGATGTGGATAACTACTATGGCTGTTATCTGCCCAGCGGCAAGATCATCTTCGATTCGAACCGCGTCTTCCATGGCGTGCCGTGCGTGGGCGGCGCGGACTGGGTGGCCAATCTCTATACGATGGACTCCGAAGGAAAGAGCATCCGGCAGCTGTGCTTCGACCAGGATCACAACTGGTATCCGACGATGCTCAACAATGGCCGCGTGATGTACACGCGATGGGAATACGCCGACATCTCGCATTACTTCTCGCGGCTGATGTTCAGCATGAACCCGGACGGCACGAACCAGATGGCCTACTATGGCTCGAACTCCTTCTGGCCCAACTCGCTGTTCTACGCCAAGGCCATCCCCGATCATCCGACGCAATTCGTGGGCATTGTCTCGGGCCATCATGGCGTCGCGCGCATGGGCGAACTTATCATCTTCGATCCGGAAAAAGGGCGCACGGAGTCCAACGGCGTTGTGCAGCGCATCCCAGGCTATGGAAAAAAAGTCGAACCGATCATCCGCGACACGCTGGTGGACGGCTCCTGGCCCAAGTTCCTGCATCCCTATCCGCTGAGCGGGAAATACTTCCTCGTTTCCAGCCAGCCGAATCCGCAATCGCCGTGGGGTGTCTATCTGGTGGACGTGTTCGACAATATGCTGTTGCTGGCGGATATGAAAGGCCAGGCGCTGTTTGAGCCGATCCCGCTGCATAGGACGGTCAAGCCGCCGGTGGTCCCCGACCGCGTCAAACTGAATCAGGACTGGGCGTCGGTGTATATGACGGATATTTATCAAGGGCCGGGCTTGCAGGGTGTGCCGCGCGGCGCGGTCAAGAATCTGCGCGTCTATGAATATCACTTCGCCTACCCCAAGATGGGCGGACACGTCAACGTGGGCGTCCAGGGGCCTTGGGACGTGCACCGCATTCATGGAACGGTTCCGGTATATGAAGACGGCTCGGCGTTTTTCAAGGTCCCCTCCAATATCCCCGTCGCCGTGCAGCCTCTGGATTCGGAAGGGCGGGCCATCCAGGTCATGCGCAGCTGGTTTGTGGCCATGCCAGGCGAATCGCTTTCGTGCGTCGGCTGCCACGAATCGTCCAACAGCGGCTCGCCGGCCAAGCAGACCATCGCTTCGCGCAAGGACCTGGTTGACATTACGCCCTGGTACGGCCCAGCGCGCGGCTTTAGCTTCAAGCGCGAAGTGCAGCCGGTTTTGGAAAAATATTGCGTGGGATGCCATGACGGCCAGGGCGCGCAAAACGGCATGGCGATGACGGGTCCTTGGTCCACAATGTCCACTGCATTGGTGAAGCCGAATTTTGCCGCGAAAGACAAGACCGGCTGGGGCGGCTTCACGCTGCCTTATCTGGCGCTGCATCCGTTTGTGCGCCGGCCCGGCCCGGAAAACGACTATCACATCCAGCAGCCTTGCGAATATCACGCCGACACAAGCGAGCTGTTTCAGATGCTGCGCAAGGGGCATCACGGTGTTAAGCTCGACGGCGAGGCCTGGGATCGCCTCTATACCTGGATGGACCTTAATGTGCCAGACCATGGCACCTGGACCGAGCATCACGCCATCGCAAACGACTACCGGCAGCGCCGGCTCGAGATGCGCAAATGCTACGCCAACCGCCCCGAAGACCCGGAGACGATTCCCGAAACCAAGCATGACCCAATCCAGTTTGTGGCGCCCGCTGAGAAGCCCAAGCCCGCCAAAACGGAAGCGGTGTTGGCGGCGATTGTTGTCGGACGCGTCGGACCGGTCGGACCAGTCGGACAGGGCAAAGCCGAGGAAAGCCTGAAGGTTGACCTGGGCGGCGGGCAGATGATGGAACTGGCGCGCATTCCGTCGGGCGAATTCAACCTGGGCGATGCCGGCGGATGCGACGATGAGGCGCCCGTCGCGCGCGTCAAGATCGAGAAGCCATTCTACATGGGCCGCTTCGAAGTCACGCAGGCGCAGTTCAACCAATT
>JAPLSP010000400.1 GCA_026398575.1 Candidatus Sumerlaeota bacterium
GCGAGAATCTCCGCTCTTATACTCCAAAAGCTGGCGCCGTCCCTGTCCGCATGAATCCGTTTTCTGGAGGAGATCAAGATGAGTTCATCTGCTTATTTTTTGCTGATGGGGATGACACTGTTTATGGCCGCGCAGGGCGCCTCGGCGGCGGAAGGACCGGAAGCGCCCGCGGGCCTTATGTGCGAATTGCTGGACCAGCCGGAATTGACCGTGATCACCGACAGCCGGCCTGAGTTCGGATGGATCGTCAACGACAGCCGGCGCGGCGCGACGCAATCGGCCTGGCAGATATTGGTGGCGTCCAGCCGAGAGAACGCCGCGAAGGACGCCGGCGACCTATGGGATTCAGGCAAAGTCGCATCGCTGCAATCCATCAATGTGGAATATGCCGGCAAAGACCTGGCGCCGAACGCGTCCTATTTTTGGAAAGTCAAAACCTGGGACGCCGCCGGCGCAGCCAGTCCCTGGTCGCAAGTCCAGGAATTCCGGACGGGCAATCTGGATAAAGCCAGGCAGACGGCGCCCTCGACGACGAACTCGGATTTCTCCAACCGCTATCCGTTGGTGAATACAGAAGTGGCGCCGGCGCGCATCGCGAAAAAGGCGCCGGGACACTACTTCATTGATTTCGGCAAAGCGGCTTTTGGGACGGTAAAAGTCGCGCTCACAAGCCCTGCCGCCGGCGGAACGCTTGAAGTTCACCTGGGCGAAATCCTCGCCGGCGCCGACACGATTCAACGCAAGCCCAGCGGAACGCAGCGCTATCGCTGCATGACCTTGCCGCTCAAAGCCGGCGCGCAGACTTATACCGTCGCGATCACGCCTGATAAGCGCAACACCAGCGGCGCAGCGGTTCTTATGCCGGAAGGCGTCGGCGAGGTGATGCCGTTCCGCTATTGCGAACTGACGGGCGTTCCCGGCGAACTGGACGCATCGAAAATCCGCCAGGTAACGGTCCATTACCGCTTCAACGACGCCGCATCGCGGTTTGAATCTTCCAACAAGGTTCTCAATGACGTCTGGGATTTATGCAAATACAGCATCAAGGCCACCAGCGTGCTTGGGGTTTATATTGACGGCGACCGCGAGCGAATCCCTTACGAAGGCGACGCCTACATCAATCAACTGTGCCACTATGGCGTGGATCGCGACTTTTCGCTGGCGCGCTATTCGTTCGAGTTCCTCATGGGGCATCCCACGTGGCCGATGGAATGGCATCAGCATACGCTGTTGATCGCGTGGGCGGATTATATGTACACGGGCAACGCCGAGATGCTGGTGAAGTATTATAACGACCTGGGGACAAAAACGCTGAAGGGATTGGCGCGCGAAGACGGCCTGATTGTGGAGGACAAGGCGCGGATGACGCCCGCGTTCCGGGAGTCGCTCCACTTCAACGCTGAATTGCGCGCAGTTACAGACTGGCCGTTGGCAGAGCGCGACGGATATGAAATGAAGCCGGTGAACACGGTAGTCAACGCCTTCTATTGCCGGACGCTGTTTCTCATGGCGCGGATCGCCGAGACGCTTGGCAAAAAGGACGAGGCGAAACAATGGGCGCAGCAGGCCGAGCGGGCAAAGAAGACGTTCAATGAAAAACTTTTCGACGCCGCCTCCGGGCGTTATATTGACGGCGAAGGCAGCAAACACAGTTCGCTTCATGCGAATATGTTTCCTCTGGCCTTTGGGCTTGTCCCGCCGGAGAAGGTCGCGAGCGTCACAGCCTTTATCAAAACGCGCGGCATGGCGTGCAGCGTCTATGGCTCGCAGTATCTGATGGATGGCCTGTATGGCGCGGGCGAAGGCGACTATGCTTTCTCGCTGCTGACCGCGACAAACGACCGCAGCTGGGCGCACATGATCAAGGTCGGCAGCACCATCAGCCTCGAGGCTTGGGACAACAAATTCAAACCGAATCAGGACTGGAATCACGCCTGGGGCGCGGCGCCCGCCAACGTCATTCCGCGTCTGCTGATGGGCATCGAGCCACTCGAGCCGGGATTCGCGCGTATTCGCATCTGTCCACAGACGGATGGCCTCGAACGCGCCGCCATCGTCACACCCACCATCCGCGGAGCAATCCATCTCGAAATCACCCTCCCTGGCAAAAACGCGTGGCATGCGAAAGTGACGATCCCTGCGAATACCGTGGCTGAGCTTCATACGCCAGTTTCGGATCCCAAACGCGTCACCGAAAGCGGCAAACCCGCCGCCGATGTGCCGTTCGTGAAATTTCTGCGCGTCGAAGCGGGACGGGCGATTTTTGAGATACGCGGCGGCAGTTATGAATTCGAAGCGGCGCTGTAACGAGCTATAGAGGGAGTTCATCTCATTCTGAGCGCTCTGAGTCATAAGTTCAGTGACATATTTTTGCCGAAGGGACGAGAGCAATGCGCTCAGGAGCAGCGCCAGCATTTGGAGTGCGGTTGCTTGCTGCCGCTTTAGCTTCGATATTCTATTAGATTAGCGTAGCAAATGCGGCAGCAAGAAACCGCACTCCAAAAGCTGGCGCCCCTCCGATCCGCATGGTTCTTCTCTTTCTCGCGTAAATATTGGAGATAAAGTTATGCCAACGTGTCTGCGAATATCAGCATAAAGGCGGCAGAAATTATGCCTTCGATTCCGGAATGCCAACTCATCTTTCGATATCGCTGTTCGCTGACGATATTTATCGTTGGGCTGATCCTGAGCGGATTGACGGCCTTTCCGCTGCTCCATGAATTGGAGACACTTGCGGGCCTGCTGGGAGTCGGCGCCGCGGCGGGACCTGACGGACACACCGGTCTTGCTTTTTGGATTCTTACCGTGAGAAACGGACTTCGCGAGATGCATTCGCGTTTTCCCTGGATCGCTTATGGCACGGATTGGCTTGCCTTCGGACATCTGGCCATCGCCCTGTTTTTTATCGGTCCATTCATGAATCCAATCCGCAACAACTGGGTCCTGTATATCGGACTTGGCGTTTGCGCGGGGGTGATTCCGCTGGCGATGATTTGCGGCGCCTTGCGGGGAATCCCGTTTTATTGGCGATTGATAGACTGCTCTTTCGGCGTATTCGGCTCGCTGCCGCTGTTGTATTGCCTGCGGCTGGCGCGCAGAATGAGCTCATGCAGGTTTGACGGCCAGGATTTTACTATAGGCGCCGATATTGCTGCCCAAAATGAAATGACAATAGCTAATAAGGAAAAATAGCAGTCGAATTAGCCGGCTTCAGCCGGCTCTTCTTTGCACCCTGCTTTAGCAGGGGTGTCGGCAGGCTGCATCTAACGTAGAGCGCGCTTTAGCGCGGCTTCTCGACTGGCTTCAGCAAAAAGCGAAGGCCGGGCGATTTGCTGCTGAAGCATGTCGAGAAGCCGCGCTAAAGCGCGCTTGTGAAAAGCTCCCTTGCCTTCACCCCGCCTAAAGGCGGGTGCAAAGAAGAGCCTGCTGAAGCAGG
>JAPLSP010000692.1 GCA_026398575.1 Candidatus Sumerlaeota bacterium
CGCGAAACCCGCTGTCTCTATCAGCAACTGAGCCTGTTGGCCGATCTGCTGTTGTGCCTGGCGGCCTTCTTCCTTGCGCACGCCATCCGGAATTATCTGCTGGTTCCGGTGACGCATGGATGGATTGTCCCTTCCACCATGCGCTATTATCTGCCGCTGGCGATTTTGTTTCCGCCGTTGGCGCTGCTGATGTGGCACGCCAACGGAGCGTACCGGCTCGAACGCCTGTTCGACCGCGGCGCGATGGCGCGCTCGCTGATCCTGGGCGCCATCGAGGCCGCCGGCGTCCTGATCCTGATCCGCTTTTTCTTCAGCGCGCCTCAAAAAGACCCCTATAGCGGCGCCATGATCCGCGACAGCCGCGGGCAGATGCTGCTATTTCCCATGATCGCGACGGCAGTGGTCTGGGCGCGCGTCGAAGCCGCTTATGCATGGTTCCGCTGGCGGCGCCAGCGGGGGCGCGCAGCCCGCAATGTTTTGCTCGTCGGGAGCGGCGATAACCTGCGCCGCTTTATTGCCGACCTGATGACGCATCCCTTTTGGGGTATTCGCATCGAAGGCCTGGTCAGCGATCACGATAGCCTGTCCGTGGGCGAGCGCATCCAGGGGCATCCCGTCGTCGCTTCCATCGCAAGCCTGGCCGCTTATCTCGAAAAGCACGTCGTGGATGAGGTTATTTTTGTCCCTGGCAAAACGCCGCTCGATGATCTGTCGCCGTGCTTGCGCGAATGCGAGACGATGGGCGTGCGAACGCGGCTGTCGCTTAATTTCTTCATGCGCGGAGTCCGGGGCGCCTCGCTCGATACCTTTGAAGACATTCCCGTCGTCACCTATGACGCCGTTCAGGAGGTCAACGGCGCGCTGCTTGTGAAGTGGGCGTTCGACCGCGCAGCCTCAGCGCTGGCGCTCCTGTTCTTGAGCCTGCCGATGCTTGTGATCGCCCTGATCATCCGGCGCGATGGCCCCGCCGGGGCGCCCGTTTTGTTTCGCCAGCGCCGCGTGGGGCGCAATGGCCGCGAATTCATTCTCTATAAATTCCGTACCATGCGTCCGGGCGCCGAGGAAGAACTCGAATCTCTGCGCGCGCGCAGCGAGGTGGATGGCCCGCGCTTCAAGATGGCAAACGATCCGCGCGTCACGCGAGTGGGGCGCCGGCTGCGCAAATACAGTCTCGACGAATTGCCACAGCTATGGAACGTGTTGCGGGGCGACATGAGCCTCGTCGGTCCGCGTCCGCCGCTGCCCGAGGAAGTCGCCCGCTACATCCGATCGCAGCGCCGCCGCCTTTCGATGAAGCCCGGAATCACATGCCTCTGGGCCGTGCGCGGCAGAGACCGCCTGAGTTGGGATCAATGGATGCAGGCGGACCTGGAATACATTGACCGCTGGTCGCTGTGGCTGGATTTCAAGATTCTCGTCAAAACCTTCCTGATCGTCCTCCAGGGCAAAAACGCCTCTTGACCGCGCCCGCCAACTGCGGTGAACATTTGCTTACTTTTGCGAAAGGAAGAGATTGCGCCATGACTTTTGTTTCTACAGTGGATTTGCGGCGCATGCAGACCAGGCTATTCGATCGCGTCGTAAGGGGTCACGAACGGATCATTGTGCGTCGGCGCGAAAAAAATATTGGGGCGATTATCTCCATTGATGATTTAGAGCGGCTTCAAGCAATGGAGGATGCTGAAGATATCAAAGCGATTGATGAATCAATGGCTGAGCCTGGGGAAGACGTGCCGTATGAGCAAGTGCGAAAGGAACTAGGCCTCTAGTGGTATATTGCATACGATTAAGGCCCTCTGCTATTCGTGACCTAAAGCATCTTCCATCGGATATCAGGAAGAAGATAAATGCGCACATATTATCCTTGGCAAACGACCCCAGGCCTCATGGAGTTGAAAAATTATCGGGCCGGGAAAACATTTATCGTATTAGAGCAAGCGACTACCGAATTTTGTATGAGATAAAAGACGCCATTTTAATTGTCCTTGTTATCAAAATCGCTCATCGGCGCGAAGCATATCGCTAAATAATAGATCTCCCGCAAAGATTACGGATAATGTAGCTTCATCACCCACTTCTCCCACTGCTTCTGCCAGGCGTCCATGTCTTTCTCGCCCAGGATTTTTTGGAGCGTGTCATATCCGCTCGGGTCGGTCTTCACGTTCTTGTGGAATTCGTGGTAGTACTTGTTGAGCCATCCCTTCTCCTGAAGAAAGAGGCATAAGTAGCGCGCCTGGGCGTAGTTGTCGCCCTTGTTCTTTTCGCGCTTGTAGAACTCATCGCGCGTGGTTGTGCAGAGCGTTTTGAAGGACGGCAGGAAGCCGCGGCTAATGTGGCCTTGCAGACTGGGCAGGCGCCAGTTGGGCAATCCCGTCGCCACTCCGTTGCGTTCGGCGCCTTGCTCATAGAGCGAGCCCATGCCTTCGTTGAACCACGCGGGACATTCGGGAAAATTCGACGCGATGAAGGCGTGGACGATTTCATGGCAGAGCGTTCCGCCGCCGGTTCCGATGTTCATGACCAGCGCATGGTTCGCGTCCGAGCAATAACCGAACGGCGTCGTCGGCTCCTCCTGGAAAATGTCCTGCGAGATTTTGTAATAGCTCTCCTTGTCCTTCATCAGCCACACGTCGTAGATCGCCGGGGGATCGTCTTCGAAGTAGAGATTGCGCATTTGATCCACGAACCATTTGACCGTGTACATGGCATGGTCCTTTACCGCCTGGGGCGATTCGTCGCCGATCACCACAAAGGGCGCCTGGACGACAAGATTGAAGCCTTTGGGGATGCGGGGCTTCAAATCCCGGACATGCTGGGCGATCTGCGCGGGGGTGAAGCGGTGCGGCGAGGAAGTAGCGGTATCGGCGGCTGTTGCTGTGGACGCGGTGGACGTGGTGGACGCGAGGGAAGTGGAATTCGGCCCACTCGGCGCCGTCAGGCGCATGCGAACCAGCAGCCATTCATCCTGTTTGTATTTCAGCGGCCAGATCTTATAAAATGTCCAGCGCTTCATGTGGCGATAAGCGCCGTTTTCTTCCGCGGGCTCGTGATAAATCACTTCGTCGTCCAAAGCGTCGTAACCCAGGATCAGCCGGAAGTGCTCGCTCGCCGCGATGCCTTCATCAAAGCGCATGCAGACGATGGAAGGGATTCCTTTGCACAAGTCCTTGAGCATTTCCTTCCATTGAACATCCGTCGCGCCATAGGCCTGCGCCGCCGGAATTGGATACCAAACGGCGCCGGGTTCGATGCCGTAATGGCGGAGGGCTGGCCCCATTTCGCGCGTGAACATTCCGCGCCCCAGCGCGGGGTTCAGGCTGGAGGCGGCGAACACGTCATCCTGCGAAACCGGCAATCCGCTTTTTTGCAGCCACATCGCGATGCACGCTTCGCCGCAAAAATCCGGCGATTGTTTGATGTGCGGCACATTCGCGATCAGGATCGGCCCTTTGGAGGGCGCGCTCTGCGCGGCGCTGGTCGGCTGCGTGTCCGTCTTGCCGCATCGCGCCAAGCCGGGACAAAAAAGCAGCATTGCTGCGAATGCGGGCGTCCATGTTTGAAAACGGCTCATGCGCGTACTCGTATGGCGCCAGCAGAGGAATTTAAAAATGAGTCGGGAGCAAACCGATGATCCGCTCCAGCAGCTTGTCTTTGTCGAAGGGCTTTGAAAGATAATCGTTCATGCCGGCGCTCAGGCAATGATCCTGATCGCCCTTCATGGCGTTGGCGGTCAAAGCGATGATGGGGATATCGGGGTAGAGCGTGCCGCCGTCGGGATTGCGGATGATCGCGGTGGCCTCGAAGCCGTCCATCTCCGGCATCTGGCAGTCCATCAGGACCAGATCATAATGGCGCTTTTTGAGGGCTTCAACAGCCTGGCGTCCGTTTTCGGCTATGTCGCAGCGCATGCAGGATTTCTCCAGGATGCGGCAGACCAGTTTCTGGTTGATGGGCGAATCCTCGGCCAGCAGGATGCGCGCGTGGGGCTGGCTTTCGGCCAGCGTATGCTGGGTGATGATCGGCTCGCTGGATCGCGCGCGCGCCGGCTCGTTTGCGCGCCTGGCCCGGCCGAGAACGGCCATCAAACAATCGCGCAGCTTGGCCACCTTGATGGGCTTTGGCAGATACGCCTGATAGCCGGCTTCCTCGGCAGCGGCCGCGTCGCCGCGCGCCGAGACGCCCGTCATCGCGATCAAGGGCAGCCGCGCCAGGTCCGCGTGAACGCTGTGGCGAATTTCGCGCGCCAGCTGCAGGCCGTCCGTGTCCGGCATGCGCAAATCAATGATCGCGGCCTGGATTGACATTGTTTCGCCCAGGGCGGCCTCCAGGCGCTCCCACGCTTCCTTTGCGCCGGTGGCTTCCTGGCAGCGGCATCCCCAGGATTCGAGCG
Source organism: Candidatus Sumerlaeota bacterium (assembly GCA_026398575.1). The sequence continues at coordinate 4,391 of JAPLSP010000692.1, forward strand.
AATGCCTCAGAATTTGCCGGGCCGAGGCGTTGTCGTCCACGATCAGGATGCAGGCGCCGTTGGCATTGCATCTGGCCAGGTGCGGCGGCGTGGCGCCTTCCGGTTGCTTTGCGAAAGATGCCGTGAACCAAAAAGCGCTGCCTTCGCCTTCCCGGCTTTTGACGCCGATCGCGCCGCCCATCAGTTCGGCCAATTGCTTGGAAATCGCCAGTCCCAGCCCGGTGCCGCCATATTTGCGCGCCGTGGAGAGTTCGGTCTGCGAGAATCTTTCAAAGAGATGTTTTTGGCGGTCGGCCGGAATGCCAATGCCCGTATCGCGCACTTCGAAACAGATGACCGCTGCGCCGTTTTTTTCATCTTCCAGCATCACGCTCAGGATCACTTCGCCTTTATGTGTGAACTTCAATGCGTTGTTCAGCAGGTTGATCAATATCTGCCGCAGGCGCCCCGGATCGCCGCACAAGAGCGAAGGAACGCCGCTGTGGATCAGGCATGCCAGCTCCAATACTTTTTCCGCCGCCTTCGGGCCCAGCAGCTCGACGGCGGATTCGACGGTGGTCCGCAGATCGAAGTTGATGGTCTCCAGGCGCATCTTGCCCGCTTCCAGTTTGCTGAAGTCGAGGATGTCGTTGATAATGATCAGCAGGGCATCGGCGCTTTGGCGGATCGCGTCGCAATATTCGCGCTGTTCTTCGGTCAGCGGAGTATCGCTCAGCAGCGACGACATCCCGATCACGCCGTTCATGGGCGTTCGGATTTCATGGCTCATGCTGGCCAGGAACAGGCCTTTGGCCTGAAGCGCCTGCTGGGCGGCTTCGTTGGCTTGCGACAGCTCGAACGCCATGCGGGTCTGCGCCTCGAGCGAGACGGCCAGGGCGTCGTTGGCCGCCAGGAGCTGGCTTGCGGCTTCTTTCTGTTTTTCCGCCTCGCGAACCAGCGCTTCCTGCGCTTGATGCGCTTCGGCTGTGGCGCATCGAAGCGCGGCTGAAAGCGCGTTGATCTTTTGGGCCACGCGGTTGAACGCGGCGCCAAGGCGGGGGTCCGGATCTATTTCCGCCGCCTGGCCGCGAGCCAGAGAAGGACTCTCCGCCAGCTGCTCCAGACATTGAATAAGGCGGGAATGCGGCATTGGCAGCAGCTCAGGCTCGAAAGCGAAATAAGGCACAATAAAAACACGCGAACGAATTATAATCTTTCGACTGTCGAATCTCAATCAAAATCGCCCTGAGCAAGCAGCGCCGGAAAAATAGCTGTAAATATTAGGATTGAATCAGTCCAAATTTGGGCTTATAGTATTCATTGTTTTTGCGTCAAATGAAAACAGGGACAAATTGAAAATGAACGCATCGAAAGGCAAATTGCGGGTATTGGGAGTGGATGACGAAGATACCGTCCTTCAATTCCTTCGATCGCTTTTTCAGCGTCGCGGCGACATTTTCGATCTGGCGCGCAGCGGCTTCGAAGCGGTGGCTTTGCTCGAAGCCAAGGACTTTGACGTCATGATCACCGATCTCTATATGCCGGTGATGAATGGCCTCGAACTGATCCGCCGCGCCAAGGAACTGCGGCCCGATATGGTTTCGGTCATCCTGACGGGCATGGGAACCGCCCGGGACTCCATCGCCGCGATCAAGGAAGGCGTTTATGACTATATCGAGAAGCCGATCCGCGATTTGGATGTTTTTTCGCTTGCCATCGAGCGCGCCGGTTCGCGCGCACGGCTGATCCGCGAACGCAACAGTCTCATGGTAAATCTTCAGACGCAGAATGTCAAACTGGAAACGCACCTGAAGAATCTGAACCAGGCGTATGAAAAACTCATGAAGCAGGAAGAGGAGCTCAAGGCCGACCTTCGGCAGGCGCAGCGCATGCAACAGAGCCTTCTTCCTTCCGATTTCCCGCGCGTGAAGGGCATCGAATGCTACGGCTATTATTGTCCTTGCGAAAAACTCGGCGGCGACTTTTTCGATTTTATTCCGCTCGGCGAGGGGCTGTCGGCGGTGCTGCTGGCCGACGTGGCCGGCCACGGCGTGCGCGCGGCGATGGTCACGGTGATCGTGCGCGGACTGATTCACGCCGAACGGATGCTACACCCGGAAAACAAGATCTTCGAGGCGCCGGAAACCGCGCTCGCATTCATCAATCGCGCTTTGATGCAGGAGACCTTGGACGATCCGCTGCACGTCACGATGGGCTATGCGGTGGTCAACGCGGCGGCAGGAGAAATCGTTTACGGCAGCGCGGGGCATCCCAAGCCGATCCTCTGCCACGCCAACGGCCATCCGCATCATGTGCCGGTCGAAGGGCCGGCGCTGGGTTTGGATCGCGCGCCGCGATACGAGACCGTCCGCATCTCTTTGAACAAAGGCGATTTTCTCCTCATATATTCCGACGGCTTGTCCGAAGCGCGCAATGCCTCGGGCGACGAATTATCCGCGCAGCGGCTGGCGCTGGCCGCGGCGCAATGCGGCGACGTCCCGGCCAACGTCATCGGCGAGCGGCTCGAGCAGATCATGCTCAATCACCAGCAGGGCGCCGCGCCCAGCGACGACGCCACCTTCGTCATCATCGGACGCTGCTCCGAGCGCGAAGCGGCGGCAGGCGCGAAAGAACAAAAATGCGTGAAGATCGTGGACGTGGGGGCCTTCCGCGCCGGAACGCCGCAGGGCGCGGCTTATATCGCCTCGGGCTGGGTTACCAATGGATGCGTGATTCGCCTGGCGGGACGCCTGACATGGGAGCAGGCGCCGGTCCTGAGGACGCTGATTCGGGAGGCCGAGGAGCGGGGCGCGGATCAGATTTTTGTGGATCTGAAGGATTGCCAATCGCTCGACAGCACGCTGCTCGGGATGTTTCACCAGCATCGCGATCAGCTCATCCTGTGTTCGCCGCCGGCGAAGATCATCCAGCTTTTTCTGGAACTGGGCATTTTGGATCAGTTGCGGATATCCAACGATCCGGCGCCGCAAACGGAATTGACGCTGGAGGAAATTCCCCAGCCCGGCCAGATCGAAAAAGCCAGAATGATCCTCGGCGCGCATGAATCGCTCATGGGCGCGCATCCTGGGAATGTGAAGAAATTCGAAACCTTCGTCGAACTCATGCGCCAGGATTTGGCTTCGCGAGTGGAGAAGGCAAAGAAGGAATAAAGCGCAGTTCCTTCCAAAGAAACATGATTCCAACTTGGTTCCAAATATTTCCGGTTAGTTTTGCAGCAGTTTACAGGCAGAATCATTGAGGGCAGAATCATAATGATTCTGCCCTCAATGATTCTGCCTGTGTTTATACGCTTGCTCAGTATTGGGAAGCCACGCAAATTTTTGAAATTACTGCCTGTCTATTTCTCTTTCTTCTTGTCTCCGTCCTTCTTGTCTCCGTCCTTCTTGTCCCCGTCCTTCTTGTCAGCCTTTTTGTCGCCGAACGTCCATTTCTTGATGACCGTGCCATCTTCCTTGGCAAACTGGATGGAGGCGATTTCCACCGTGCCTTCGCCGTCGCCGGGATCTATGCGCAAGGACTTCAACTCTCCCTTGACGGGGACGGTGACCTTGTATTCGCGGATTTTCTGGTCGGTTTCGAGACCCAAATCCACGCGCGTGTCTTCGCTCATCTCGGGGACGTCGCTCGACGCCCAATAAATCTGCCCGCCTTCCACGGCGGCTTTGGCCATGATCGTGACAACGATGGCGCCCTTGGCCGCCGGAATCTCCGTACAGTTGATCTGGGGATCCTCGCCCGTGCATTTGGCGATCAAGTTGCCATCCTTGACGGACAACTGGCAATTATTCACCGCCTCCCATCCCGCAATCTTCTGCTTCTCCTCAGCGCCCGCCACAACCATCATCCCCGCCAGCGTCAATGCCAGCGCCATCCCTTGCATCCGCATTCCGATCTGATCCATAGGTCTCACTCCTTATCTTCAAAATATGTGTGTGAAGATTCTTGCGGTGAGTGTGACGGTGTTGTCAAACACAAATTATGCTTTAAGGCTTGCTTGTGCAAACAAAGCGCATTAATCTCTGACTGAATTTGATAGCAGTTAAGTGCCGCAATCTTTTTAGGAAAGAGGCCGGAAAATGTCCGCTTCGACAGCTCTTCAATCGTTCCTCCAGCAAAAGGCGAAATCAAGCGGGGGGCGCAAATCGCATCCAGTTAATTGGGAAGCGAAAAAGCAGACGTGGCTCGAAGAAATAGATCAGTTTTACGCCAATATCAAGAAGTGGCTTTCGGGGTTGGAGAAGAAAAAGTTGCTGAGCTATTTGGTTAGTTCGCTCACTATACAGGAAGATTATTTTGGCGAATATAAAGTGGAGTCTCTGGCCATTCTCATCGGGAAACAGAGAGTCGTTTTTTATCCCAAAGGGGCGGTTATTGTCGGCGCGGAAGGGCGTATTGACATTCGAGGAGAAAAATCAGCTCGCACAGTCATCTTGCGTAAAGGGAAATGGTATGCAGTAGGAATAGGAGGAAAGGCAGGATATGTCCCCTTCACTCCGAAGTCATTCCAGCAAATTCTTTTGGAGGTGATGGAGTGAGCAGTAAAAAAGACTGCGCAAAAGATTCTATTGATTCGGCTAGTCCATGAAGCGGAAAATCCAGCGTTTTGATTCTCGACTATTTGCATCTTTGGAAAAGCGATAATTGCCGGTACTTTCTGCATGGGAAACATAATATAGGAGGATAAAATGGCTAAACGTGTGGCAATCATAAATATGAAAGGCGGCGTCGGCAAATCAACAATAACTGTCAATCTAGCCTGGCACTTGTATTTGTCAGGAGGTTGGCCTCTCAAGAGGAAGATTTTAGTGGTAGATTTAGATCCTCAGTTTAATGCCAGCCAGTACCTGCTTGGATCATCAAAATACAGAGACGAAGTAGTTACTAAAAATCGCCCAACGATTTGGAACATTTTTGAAGAACGCAGCAGAATGCCTGGTCATGAGGAACCCGTATCGGTAAAGCCGGAAGATGCTATCGTAAGCGTTGACAGCTCGAGTAACTCAGGCGCTCGGTTGGATCTTTTGCCTTCGCGTTTGGAATTGGCTTGGTCTTTGAAGCAGCCAGCCGGGAAAGAGAAACTGTTGGACAGTTTTCTTGACCGTGTCGAAAATCAGTATGATCTTATCTTGATTGACTGCGCGCCAACAGAGTCAATGTTAACGTCTGCTGCTTATCATGCCGCTCCTAATGTCTTTGTTCCAGTCAAACCTGAGTTTTTATCAACGATAGGTCTGCCGCTCCTTGCTAAGTCAATTGAGGACCATAATAATGAACCAGAAAGCAGGAAGACCTCAGTTATAGGTATCGTATTTAATCATGCCAGCGATTATCTACCAGAAGAGGCGCTTTCGAAAAAAGAAGTATGGGCTGTGGCCGAAAATTTTAAATGGCGTGTTTTCACATCTGAAGTTCCATTTTCGAGATCTTTCCCTAAAGGCGCTCGAGAAGGCAAACCATTGATATGGACCTCAAATGCCCGGGAGAATAAAAAGACAAAGATATTTGTATTTGCCGCCGAGTTTGCGAGGGTGATTGGCTTATGAATAATAAAACCTTGGCTCTATTGAATGATCTCCTCTATCTAGTGCGCAAGTACGGTATTAGAGAATTGGAGCAACTCTCGAAACTTTTGGCGAATCCGGAATTTGCGGAAAAAGCTAGAATGATTCCTCACGTTACCGCCAAGTTTCATCAGGAATTTGCACCGTATTCCACCAATCAGCAGATAAATAAGAGTGAGGCTCATTTAAGGGAACTAGTTGAGATTGCGCGCGTGCGGTTGGCAGACAAAGATTGCTATCCCAATCTACATGATGTTTCCGAAGAGATTGCGCGGCTAGGGGTTTGTGTTCCGCCTACGGGATACAAACGGCGAGAAGATGCAGTGCGAGCAGCGGTGAAATTTCTTCGCGATTGCTCGCTAGACCAAGCGAGCAATTTCGTCAAGCAATTGCGCACAACCACCAAACGAGGTTCCCTCGAAGAGTGGACGCAGATAATCATGGATCGAAGATGAGAGCCTAACAAGACCTTGGCATGATTATCCTATGACTCTTTCGGGATTACTATAGAGTCTCTTTTCTCCTCTGCCGCTGCGTCATATCTTTGGCTGTCTTTTACTTATCCTCAATCCTCAACTTGATCTCATCCGAATTGCCGCGCAGTTCGGGAGCGTACATGGCGAAGCCGCGTGACGGCAGCGCGCTGAAGCGGCCGGGGATTTCGGCGCGGATGCGGTATGATACGCTGTGTTTGCCGCGCGCCAGGGAACGGACGAAGAATGCGACGCGGTTGTCGCGGTATTCGACGTAGGCGCCCATGTCGTTGCCGGTGTAGCCGCTGCGCACCTCGACGGGCTCGCAGCCGGCGGCTTTCATGTCCTCAAACACAAGGTACTCGTAGTCGTTCTTGCTCTCGATGACGAGTTCGATTTCCATCAGGTCGCCGCTCTTGAGCGTGTCGTCGCTCTTGATTAGGATGCGTTCGTACTTCTCGACCTTCTGATCCACGGCCTGTCCGCGCGAGCTGGCGACCTTGATCTTCTTGTCCACTTCTTTGAGCTTATAGACCTGGCGCTCGACTTTCACCTCCAGACCCGCCTTCGTGATGAAGTCTTCGAGGCTGAAGTAGCTCAGGTAGGCGTTGAAGTAGAGCGGGCCTGTGCCCTGCTTGCGCAACTCGACGACGTGTTTGCCGGTCTCGACGGCGTCGCCGAACATCACGAATTTGTTGTCATAGGTGAAAAGGTTCTCGGAATTAATTTTCACTTCCTTCTGTTTCTTGCCGTCCACGATGATTTCAACCGTCAGGTCCGGCTTGTCTTCGCCGCTGGCCTTGATGTAGTCGGCGAACGCCTCGACGACAATCGCCGTGTCGCGCGTGCATTTCCAGTAGGTCGCGTGCTTGCGGTTGTTGAGCAGGTATTTGACCAGATACGGCGCCTTCCAGTCTTTGACGTCGCCGGTGCGAGCAAGCAGTTTCAGGTAGTAGGCATGCGCCTCGTATTCGCTGCCGTACCAGTACCACCAGTAGCCGTTGTTGCCGAGATTCAAGTAGGCGGTCTGGTTCTCGTCGTCCTTCTGCAGGAACTGCTCGATGTTGCGCATGATCATGTCGCGCTGTTCGACGTGGTTTTGTTTGTGCAGCGCCATGCCGAACATCGCCTTGGAATAAACGGCGAGGTCATTGCGGTCGCGATAAATGAATTCGCGCATCTCGGCGTTTTCCTTGCCGGCGTCGGCGAGTGTCATATAAACGAACGCGTCGAGATCGTCGGCGCGCACCTTATAGGGTTCGATCTTCTTTTCCTTGTCTTTGCTCGCTTCCCAGTTTTTAAGTTTTTGCAGTTCGCGGTCCTGATAATTTTTCAGCCATTCGACGCCGCGTTCGAGGACGCCCGGCACAAGCGCAACATCGTTCTCACGCGCGATCTGCAAGCCGTGAACGACGTAGGCGGTTGTGTGCGGCCACGAATGTTCGGCGTATCCGCTGAACCATCCCCAACCGCCGTCGCTCAGCTGCATCTCGGTCAGCGACTTGACGCCTTCCTTGACCATCCGCGCGACTTCTTCTTCGTCGAAGACGGGGTTCTTGTATGAGCCGTCGCTGTTGCGATAGCGTTTCCATTGTTCCGCGCGCGCCTTGTCGTCGCCGATTTCCTGCGCGTTCAGGTTCGAGCGCTTCTCCTTGATGTCTTTCAGATTCAGGTTCATCCGCTTCAGGACGTTTTGCGTGATGACCGTCGGCAGGAAGCGGCTGAGCGTTTGCTCCGTGCAGCCATAGGGATAGTCCGCCAGATACGGCAGCGCGTCCACCATCGCGGCGGCCAGCGTCGGCGAGTAGCGGATTTCGAGCCGCGATTCATCCACGCGGCGGTCCTTGGGGACTTCGAGCGTGAGCGTGCCGCGTTCCTTGTCCGGGCGGATGTAGCCGCTGAACGAAACCATCTTGTCCATGCCGTGTACATAGACAGGGAACTTCTGTTCCATCGCGTCGGACTCTTCGTCGGTCAGCGCCTTCATGCGCACGACCGCCTCGCCCTCTTTGACCACCTTGACGCGCCAATCAACGCGTTCCTCGCCATCGGCAGCCACGCTGATTTTCTGGACGATTTTGTTCTTGTCCATCGGCTCGATGCATCCGCCGTCGAGTTCGAGGACAACGCGCACGGTCTTTTTGCTCTTCAGGTAGTTGTGGACGTTGGCAGAGAGGACAACTTCGTCCTTCTCGACAAAGAATCGCGGCGCCTGCTGGCGCAGCATCAGGTTCTTCTTTGTCGTGATGACCGTCTCGGCCTGGGCGACCTTCGTGCCATGTCCCATCGCCCATGCCTTGACCTTCCAGCCCGTCAGATTGTCGGGCATCGTCATTTCGATCTCGGCCTTGCCGTCCTTGTCCGTCGTGAGCGCGGCGGCCCAGAACGCAGCGTCGGCGAACTTCGAGCGGATCATCGGCGTCACCTCGGCGCCGCCTTCGCCAGGCCCTTCACCCGCTGATGGTTTCTCTTCCTTATCGCCTGCATCTTTGCGTTTTGCCGTCATCATAGACGCGCCAGGAGGAGCGGGCATCGCGGCGGAAGCCATTGGCATGGCATCCATGGCCAAAGCCCCTCTGCTGTATGCCATTGACTTGCTCAGTTCTATTCCATTTGCCTCTCGCAAGCGCGCTCCTCCCGCCCTGCCGCCGCCAAGGCCAAATCTTCCATTCAATTCATCCGTTACTTCCGTGGCGACCGACGCGCCGAATATACCCAGCGCGCTCATCGCGATTTCATTCTTCTTCAGCAGGTTGCCAAACCATCGCTCGATGTTCGATTCGGTTTGCGTGTAGTGATGGCGGCGCCACTTCCAGAAGAATTCCTTGATCTCCGGCACGTTCGAGCCGCCGGAAATATATTCGAGCGCCTTGTCATAAACCGTCATCACCGTCGAACCGATGAACGGCTTGCCGTCCGTCCCCAGCAAGCGCACGCCAATCTTTGCTTTATCCCCAGGCTTGTATTCCTGCTTGGCGGTTTCCACTTCCATCTTCAGGATTCGCGATTCGGGAGGAACAATGACTTCGCGCGTCTCGCTGTGAACGCGATTGCCGGCGATGGTCAGCGCCTCCACGAAGAAATTCGGCATGTCCTTTTTGCTGATCTCGATCTCCTCGACCGTGCTCTTGCCTTTCAGGCGCAGCACCTTGGGAAGCAGATAGACGCCATTGGCCGGACGGATGAAAAGCAGGACGGTCGAATTCTTTTGCTCGGTGTTGATCCGGAGTTTGACTTTATCGCCGGGAGCATATTCGCGCTTGTCGGTCACGAGCTCGACGGCGTTGAAGCGGTAGTTCGATCCATCGTCGCCATCGCCCGTGACGGTGAAGACGTAGCCGCCTTCGATTTCGTGCTTCTTCGAATCCCTGACTTTATACGCCAGGCGATATTGCCCTGCGGTCTTGGCGTCAATCTGGACGCTGGACATGCCTTCGACGTTCGTGTCGAGCCGCCAATCCTGGACGGATTTTTCGACAGGCTTCATGTCCTTGTCGTAAGCGATCTTGTAGAGATTGAGATCGCCTCTTCCTTGAACCGGCTTGTTATCGAGCGTTTGCGCCCTGAAGTTCGCTTCGATGGTGTCGCCCACGCGATAGTGTCCGCGATTGACCCAGGCATAAACCTTGAACGGCTGGCGCGCCACCAGCACCTGCCCCGTGCCCGTGATCGTGCGGCGCGACTCATCCGTCACTTCGGCGGTGATCTCGTAGCGATGATCCTGATCGCCGTGAATCAGTTTGGCGAGCGCGGTGTCTATCTCGACCTTCACTGTGCCGTCTGCGCCGATCGGGACTTCGTTCTCCAGGACGACTTCCGGCTGCGGCGACGGACGGCTCCACCACCACGGAATCGGGCGGAAGCAGCCCCACTTCGTCCAGCCCGGATACCAGACATAATCATAAGCATACCACCAGTAGCCCGAGCCATAGAACCAATCCCATAAGCCGATCGGATACCAGTAAGCCGAGTGGCTGCTGCGCATGACCTTGTATTTGACCTTCGCTTTTTTGACGGGCTCGCCGAAGTAGTACTTGCCTTTGATCGTGGCGGTGATTTTTTCGCCGAGCATCACCGGCTCCGTGGGCGCCTCGACGTTCACTTCGAATTCCGGCTTCTTGTATTCCTCGACGCGGAAATTGCCGCCGCCGCCAATGCTGGGGATGAAGAGATGATAAACACCCAGCGTGGCGTCCTTGGCCAGTTCGATCTCGCCATCGAAGCCGCCATACGCGTCCGCCGTGAATCGCTTCTCGAGAATCTTGTCGTTCTTGGGATTCCGGATTTCGATGGCGAAGGATTGATTGGCGAAGGACGAACTGTCCTCCTCGTCGTACTTGGCATGTCGCACCCAGAACTTGAATTTGACTTTTTGGCCGGGGCGATAGACCGGGCGGTCCGTGATCGTGAAAACTTTGGTTGCGTTATATTCGTTGTCGTACCAAGTGGCGCGCCAGATGCCGGTAAAGCCGAGATAGGCGAAGCGTCCGTCATCATTCGTCGCGGTGATGATCCATTGATAGCTGTTCGGCGCGTCTTTGGGATCGGGAAAAACCTGCCCGTCGCCGTCGGTGGAGTCGGCAAATTGGGCGATGTCAATCCGGTAGTCGTTGTTCTTGAGATACTCCTGCTTGTATCCGAAGAACTCGACGTTGGCCTTCGCCACCGGCGCGCCCGTGCGCGCGTCGGCCACGAACAGCCATGCCTTCTTGTCCATCTGCTTCTTGACGATGACGGTGTCGTTGAGCCACAGGATGATGCGGCTGACATTGCCGTCCTCCATTTTGGCGACGACCAGATAGGCGCCGGCTTTTTTCAGAGGGGTTTTGACCGTGACGCGCTTGTCGAAGTGATTGAGGCGGGGTTCAACTGGCAGCGACCACGAATCCACTTTGGCGCCGATATACTTATCTTCGTTATTATAAACCAGGCGCTGGCCGATGTCCTGGATATTGATCTTCTGCCAATCCAGCATTCGGGGCTTGGTGCGGATGAAATTCTTTACGTCCACCAGCAGCGCGTTGACTTTGATTTCGAACGCTTCGAATTCCACTTTCTTTCCGTTGCGGAAGCGATAGTCAAGGGCGGCCGCCTCGCCGGCCGGCTGCGTCTGTATCATTTCGAATTCGCCCCACGCGTTGGTAATTTGCTTGAAGCGGTTTTCGGCCTGCTTGTATTCGTTCTTGTCCGAATTGCCGATGCGCGTCATGAGTTCTTTCCAGTATTCGGCGGCACGCGGATATTGGCGGCGGTTTTCGTAATTTTCAGCCAGCCGTTTCAGCGATTCGCGGCCATAGTAGTTCTTGTCCGTCTTTGCGATGTCCGTAAAAATGGAAATGAAATTGAACTCATCGGGGAGCTTGAAGCGCTTGATGCCCGCGGCCAGGCGCGCGATGGTCTCGCTGTCTTTCAGCGTGTGCAGGGCGTAGGTTCCGCTTTCGTCTTTGGAAGTGTCGTCGGTCTGGCGTCCCCAAAAATAGCTGTAACTCGCCATGGTCTGAACGCCGAACTGCTGCGACAAAAAGGAAGCGAATTCATATCGGATGCGCGTGGCGCTTCCGGGGCTCATCTCCATCGCCTGCATCAACATCCAGCGCCAACGCTCGCCGTCGGATTGCGCGGATTCAAAAGACTTGGGGATGCGATAAAAAATGGGATCGCCGTTCGCGTCCACGGGCGCGCCGCGCGTCTCGGACCCGCGATAGTACCAGTTATAGTAATTGCCTTCCTCGTAGTCCGGAAGCGTCGCGATATCGGTGAGCGATTGCAGCCGCCACGAATCGGTTTGCCCGAACCGCCCCATCAGGAAATCGCGCGCGAATTCCTCGAAGAACTGGCTTGCTTCCGAGCGCGCGGCTTCCTTTTTGGCGGCTTCGATGGCAAGCGGCATTCCCTGGAGCATCAGTTGCAGGCCGCGAATGCGATCGCGCTCGAAGGCGTTGGCCGGGCGTCCGCCGCCGCGATGCTGCCCGCGTTGGAATTCGCCGGCGATGATGAAGCCATTGTGTTCGATGTCGCGATAGCTCTGCGCGGCCGCCATCAGGAACCGCCAGTCATCCTTGTGAATCTTGATGGCCTCTTCGCGCAGGGCGTCAATCTCGCCGGCGCGATTGAGCGACAGCAGGCAGGAATTCACCATTGCCAGATCATTGCCGCATAGAGCGCCGCCATTTTGAGGATCAAGCAGCAGTTTCTTATAAACCTCGAACGCTTCCTTGTGGTTGCCGTCTTTGTTCAGCTTCTCCGCTTTCTTGCGCGTGTTCGCCATGGATTCATTCGCTTCCTGAGCGGGGATGGAGAGCGCCGTCAACAATCCAAATCCTGCGCTCATTATCAATGCGATGACGCAAAGCGCCACGCCGAAATGCAGGAACCGGCGGCGATTGCTGGAGAGATGAAACATCGTGCATTTTCCTCCCGATTTATAAATGGCAATAATCTGCGAATTCTCCATCAAAATTCAGACGCAGTTTGACCAAATTAGTTCGCGCAATGCGAGCAAAAAAACTAAACGTTTTGCGAAAGGCATGCCGCTGCGCGTTTGTCGTAAATACATCTTCTTCTTTGCCATCCCGATTTGCGTGTTGCGCCCCTTCAGGGCGAAGGACTATACAGGAATATCTTGTCCTGGGGCGCTGCCCCAGGCTATGCTCTTTGACGCCTTCGGCGTCTCTGGTGTTTGGCCATCCTTTGCGCATTTTTCGGTCATACAAAACAGAATAATGCAAAACAGAATGATGCAAAACAGAATGATGAAAAACAGAATGATGAAAAACAGAATGATGAAAAAGAGTATGATAAAAAACAGAATTATTCAGTTTTCATTCTTCCGATGTTCATGATCCCATTTTTTATCATTCTGTTTTTCATCATTCTGTTAATAAGCGCTCAAGCTCTGATATGTTTCCATTCCATTCCTGAAAGGGCGAAATATGTTTCTCTCTACGGAATCCGCTTTGTCATCCCAACCGCCGTCGGCGCCGCATTCGATTCATATTGTATATGACGACCGCGAAACCGGGACGCCGGCGCTGGCGGCGTTGGCGCGAATGCCGGAAGTTGGTCTCACTAAAAAGCGTCTGAAGGTGGGGGATTACGAGGTGGATGGGCGCCTGCTCATCGAGCGCAAGTCCCTCGTGGATCTGGCCGAATCCATCAAAGATGGCCGCCTGTTCCGACAGGCGAAGCGGCTTGCGCGCGCCCCCATTCGCGGCGCCGTGATCCTCGAAGGAACCAGCCGCGATCTGGCGCAGAGCGAAATGCGCCGCGAGGCGATCCAGGGAGCGCTCGTCACGCTGGCGCTGATTTACGGGTTGCCGCTGCTGCGTTCGCAGTCGCCGGAAGAAACTGCGCAGTTGATGATCTACGCCGCGCGCCAGATTCGCGAGGTCATCTCCGGCGCCCTCCATCGCAAAGGCTATCGTCCGCGCGGCAAGAGCAAGCTTCAGTTGCATATCCTCCAGGGCTTGCCCGGCGTTGGCCCCGGCCGCGCCGAAAAACTGCTGGCCGCATTCGGGAGCGTCGAGGCCGTCTGCCGCGCGGACGAGAAGGAATTGAGGCAAGTCTCCGGTCTGGGCCGGCGCACGGCCAGAGCCATCCGCTGGGCGCTGAGCGCGGATGAGGAGGCGCTTTATCCCGAACCATGCATTTTAGATGAAGATGTTCTTTCGGGATGAGCGATGATTAAATGCTCTCCCACTTCTGCCGGCTTATCCCAGCTTGCTTAAGAATTCGTGCAAGCAGATTTACTCCAATATCGGCTGTGTGCGGATTTGGAATGCGAATTGAAATGGCGTCTTTCATCATGAACTGATGTTTGCCGCCGGAGAATGGACCGGTAAAGCCGCATTGAAGCAGGCCGCGTATTAAATCTTTGCGCTTGATGGGACCAAAGGGAGGCATTATGCCGCTTTCCTGATGGCTAATTTTTGGCCACTGATTACCGGAAGCTTCATGTTGCGGGAGACGCGGAAAAGAATCCATTCTTCAAGTACTTCCTGAAGCTCCTCGCGGCACTTTTCAAGGGTCTTGGCGTGGGCGTATACGCCATTACAGGCGGGAATTTCCCCATAATACATGCCGTCATCCGGCAAGATCTCATATTGCGCATCACGCATGGCGGCTTGAACATAGTTTAGCAGCATGACATCATCTCCGCATTTACATCAGGCTTCAGAGCACTATTTTCATATTGATCAACTGGACTCTAGTGAGCTACGCCTCCCTTCAGCAAGCTGATTTTCCTTGGAACTTGGCTCTCCTGAATGGCGCATTTCGCATTTCGCAGTTGCGCCCTCTGAAGTGGACTTCGTATGCTCTTTTGCAGTTAGCGTGTTGCGCGATGGTTGAGGGTGGGGGGCAAGGACCTAAGGGACCGAAGGGACCCAAGGGACGGCAAGGACTACCAGAACTGTGAAACAAAATTGCGCAAAGTGAACCGAAAACCGAAAACTCCGAAGGGGGCTTCTCCATGGCTCAAGAAAGCAAATCCTGCCGGCAAGCCGGTATTCTGTTGCATCCCACGTCTCTGCCGGGACGCAGCGGCATTGGCGACATCGGGCGTCCCGCCTATGAATTTGTGAAGTTCCTCATCGAGGGCGCGCAATCGCTCTGGCAGCTGTGTCCGCTGGGGCCGACCGGATATGGCGACAGCCCTTATGCGTCGCTGTCGGCGTTTGCCGGGAATCCCCTGCTGATCGGGCTGGAGCCGCTCGCGGACGACGGACTGGCGGACGCCTCGGAGATTGACGCATTTCCTGCGTTCCCGGCCGATCATGTGGATTATGTCAACGTCACACCGGCCAAGATGGCTTTCCTGATGCGGGTGGGGCAGCGCTTTCCCGAGCGCGCGAACGCCGGCCTCAAAAGCGAGTTCGATGCCTTTTGCGAAAGGAACCGGGGCTGGCTGGATGATTATGCGCTTTATGTGACGCTGAAACAATCTCATGGCGGCGTCGCCTGGACGCAATGGCCGGCGTCGCTGGCGCGGCGCGAGCCGGCGGCGATGAAGGAAGCGCGCCAGCGCCATGCCGCGCAAATCGCCGCCTGCAAAGTGATTCAGTTTCTTTTCTTCCGCCAATGGGCCTCGTTGCGGCGCTTCGCGAACGAACGCCAAATCCGCCTGATCGGCGACGTGCCGATCTTCGTGGCGCAGGATAGCGCCGATGTCTGGGCAAATCCTCATTTGTTTTTCCTGAAGGACGACGGCGAACCGACCGTCGTTTCAGGCGTGCCTCCCGACTACTTCAGCCCCAGCGGCCAGCGCTGGGGCAATCCGATCTTTCGCTGGAAGGAGATGCGGAAAGACGGCTATGCATGGTGGATCGCGCGCATGAAAGCCGTTTTGGAACTGGTGGACATCGTCCGGATTGACCACTTCCGGGGGTTTGAGGCCTACTGGGAGGTGCGCGCCGAGGCGCCGAACGCGCTCAATGGCCGCTGGGTCAAAGGACCGGGCGCCGATTTCTTTTTGAAACTGCGCGATGCGCTGGGGTCGCTGCCGCTGATCGCCGAAGACCTGGGGATCATCACGCCCAAGGTGCACGCGCTTCGCGAGCAGTTCGGACTCCCGGGCATGAAAATTCTCCAGTTCGCCTTCGGCGACGACGCTCGCAATCCCTATCTGCTGCACAATATCGAAGCCAACAGCGTCGTCTATACGGGAACGCATGACAACGACACCACGCTGGGCTGGTATCGCGGCGCGGATGAGGCGGTCAAGGACAAGGCGCGCCGTTATTTGTGGTGCGACGGCGCCAACATCCATCTGGACCTGACGCGCACGGCTTATATGTCGCGCGCGCGCATGGCCATCATTCCGTTGCAGGACGTGCTGGGCTTTGGCGGCGAAGCGCGCATGAATGTGCCCGGCGCGGCTGAAGGCAACTGGAAATGGCGCGTGACGCCGGATCATCTCAATCCCGGCAAGGCCGGCGCGCTGCGCTATCTGACGGAGTTATATGGCCGCAATGAACATCCCCAGCCCGCGGCGCCGGCCAACGCGGAGGCGAGAGACCCCCGCTTCGATCCCGATCATGCGGCGGAAGCAGGATGAAAATCGCCTGCGTGCAGATGGATATTGCCTGGGAGGCGCCGGAAGCCAATTTGGCGAAAGCGCGTTCTCTCGTGGCGCAGGCGGCCCAATCCGGCGCCGAGCTGGTGTGCCTGCCTGAGTTGTTTTCCACCGGCGTAACGCTGAACGCTTCTCGGTTCGCGGAATCCGCCAACGGCGCCACGCCCCGCGCGCTGAGCGAGATAGCCGCGTCGAATGGCGTCATGTTGATTGGGACTTATATCACCGCTGGGAGCGCGGGCGTCCCCGCCCGCAAAATGGCGCCGCGCATTATCACCTGCCAGGCCGGCGGGGACGCCTCCGTCCGCAAAGAGATGGCAGACTGCGTGTTTTATGAAACAGGCGAGAACGCTGCCGTATGCAAAGAGGCGGCGGATAGGATCGCCAATCATGCAGGCGAGGACGCCTGCGCTCCCAGGGCGTTCAACACTTCAGGCGTGTGGGGGGCGGAGGGGCGGCTTATGGGGGTTTATCACAAGAACCATGTCTTTACTTATGGCGGCGAGCACATTGCTTATTCAAGCGGAGATGAGGCGCCGATTTTCCGGGTTGGCAAATTCGCGATGGGGCTTTTTATCTGTTATGATCTTCGTTTCCCGGAGATGTTCCGCGCCGCTGTCGCCTGCGGCGCCGATTTGTTCGTGATTCCGGCCAACTGGCCGAATCCCCGCAAAGACCACTGGTTGACGCTGCTCAAAGCGCGCGCGATCGAGAACCAAGCCTACGTCATCGGCGTCAATCGCACGGGCGCATCGCCCTCGCATTCCTATTTCGGCGCGTCCCTGGTTGTATCTCCCCGCGGCGAAGTTCTTGCACAGGCGGGCGAAGGCGAAGAATTGTTGCTGGCCGATATCCATCCCGAAGAGGTCACATCGTGGCGCAACGAATTCCCCGCGCTGAAAGACCGGAAAGATACAGCATAAAGGGAATGAGCAATCACGTCGCCAACGCTCGCATATATTACTTCGGAATTCGTCGCAATCATTCAAGCAAGGGAATGAAGATTAATGCGGATGGGAGAAGCGCCAGCATTTGGAGTGCGGTTGCTCGCTGCCGCTTTTGCTACCATGATCAAGAAGATTGGCGTTGGCAAAAGCGGCAGCAAGCAACCGCACTCCAAATGCTGGCGCCGCTTCTGACTGCATTGCAGTCATCCATTCAGCATAAATGCGTCGGCGGATTTGCGAGTCAAAGCAGCAAGGCGTTGGAATATTTGCGCTGGACGCTTGCCATGCGCGGCGCCAAACTGCGCTCGATTTTTGCCCATCGCAGCGGATCGCTCAATCCAACAGCTCATCTCGTGAGGGACAAGGGCATGAAGATATCAGCTGAATCGAGTTTCTCTATGAACATCAATCGAACGACGGCTACTACTTTCGGGATCGCAATGCTGTTGGTTATCTGCCTGGCGGCGATGGGGAGTGCGCGGGAGATATTGGTGGATGCAGCGGCCACATCCTCCACGGCGCCAAGCGCGGCTGGCGCCAACGTCAGCGGCAGCGCGGAGAAGCCTTTTCAGACGATTGCAGCCGCCATCAAAGCCGCGCGATCGGGCGACACGATCACCATTCGCAAAGGCGTCTATTGCGAATCGGTTTCGTTGGCCGTCTCGGGAACGAGCGATACGCCGACGATCCTGCGCGCGGCTCCGGGCGAGCGAGTGGTGCTTTCCGGCTTTGTCCGCGTCAAGGATTGGAAGGAGGAAGGCGGCGGCCTCTATACCAGTATGGTGGATGGCTCGGTCAGCGATTTGTTTGTCGGTCTGGCGTCGCAACCCGTCTCGCGCTGGCCTGGCCGCGACCTGGCGATGCGCAATTTGAGGGAGCCGAACAAAGACACCCTCATGTTTAAGGATTCCGCTGCGCTCGATTCCGCCGCGATGAAAGAAGTTGCCGCCGCCCCCAAATCAGTCATGGCGTTTCTTTATGTCGCCGCCGGTAATTATTTTTCCACCATCCCCGTCAAGACGCTCGACCTCGGCGCCCGCGCCATCAGCGTCGAGAACTCGCGCAGTTTCGCAACGCTTCAAGGCAAGACGGATCGCTACCAGTTGGTCAATCATCCCAGCCTGATCGTGGCGCCGGGGCAATGGGCTTTTGAGAGGATCGGAAAGACGCAGACGCGGCTGTACTTCCGCCCGAAGGCGCCCGCCGATCTCGAACGCGTCCAATGCCGGCTGGTGGGGGAGCGTGGGCTTATATTCGTCGGCGCCTACTCCGCCGGGCCGGTATCGAACATCCGCATCGAGGGGCTTGAAATTTGCGGATCCGCCGGCGTGGGGGTCGCAGTCACGGGCGTTTCGAATGTTGTCATTTCGCGTTGCCTCATTCACAACAACCGGAGAAATGGCCTGGCCCTGCGCCGCACGGACAACTGCCAGATACTCAATAACATTGTTCTGGCTAATGGCTATGGCGTGGGCGTCACTTCAAGCCGAAAGACGCTGGTTCAGAATAATGAGATCGCCTACAACATGGTGGACGGCATAGATATCGCGGGCAATGTCACCGGCAAGCCCAACGGCGAGCCGGAAACTTTTGATGTCACAGTGCGGCGCAATTATTTTCACCACCATCTGCTCTTGAGCCATCCGGACAATTTTCAGACTTATCGCGGCGTGCATCGCCTCACGATCGAAGACAACGTCCTGCTTTGGGGCGGACAGGGCATCATGACCGAGGAGACTGACGATGTTACTATGCGCAACTGCATGGTGGCGGGGACGGCGGCCGTCGCCGTGATCCTCGGCCACAGCAACTCCAACAACTGGACCATCGAAAATGTGACGGTGGGCTTGGGAGGCTGGGGCGCGTTTTCTTTCACGGGCAAGGACTACCGGCTGCG
>JAPLSP010000531.1 GCA_026398575.1 Candidatus Sumerlaeota bacterium
CGCTGCGTCAACTGCGCGAATTCCTTTGGCTCGAGCGCCGAGTAATAATCCAAACCCTTGACCGAGCGGTCCATGGTGACGTGAATCTCCAGCGCCTGCGCGCCGGCGGCAGCGGCCAGCAGCGGCAATTCAATGGCCCAGGGCGACGCCCCATCCACGTGCGGCGCGTATCCGAGCGGCAACCCGAAGCGCTCGCGCAGGAAATGCAGCCGCCGCAACGAGGAATCCGAGAGGCGGGTCGGATAATTCTGAATGCCGTGCATCAGGATGATCTCGGCGGCGCCGCTGCTGTTAAGAAACTCGATGCTCTCCGCGATCTCCATCCACGTCGAGCCGCCCGTGGATAAAAAGACGGGCTTTCCAAATCCCGCCATCTTCTTCAGCAGCGGCCGGTTCTTCGTATCGGAGGCGTGGACCTTGAATCCGTCCACGTTGAGAGCGTTCATCATATCGGCGCTCGCGAAGCCTTCGACATCGCAGAATACCATCAGCGACCGCTTGCGCGCCAGGGCGATGAATTCCGCCCATTGTTCGGCGCTCATCTCCAGCCGCTTATACAGATCGTAATTGGGATTCGAAGGCACGGCCACTTCATCCGCGGTAAAGACCTGTGCTTTGATCGCATGGGCGCCCGCGTGCGCCGCGGCCTCGCAAATCGCCAGCGCCGTATCGAGCCGGCCTTCGTGAGAGTTGGCCATTTCGGCGATCACATACACTTCATTGGGCGGCAGAAAACTCATTGCGTCTCTCTTTCCCTTTTTTCACGACTTGATTTGTGGCAGCAGTCCGGCAATCCAGTCTTCAATCATTCGCGCCAGAATGGCATGTCCTTCGGAACTCAGGTGATGACCGTCTTCCAGAATATATTTCTCCACTTCATTATTGGCTTCCGAATGAAGATCAATATAATGGGCGCCACTGGATTCGCAAATGCTTTTCAGCGCCGCGTTATAGCGGACGATATTGTCGTTCAGACCGGGAGAACGGCTGGCGAGAGCCGCGTTCGCGGGCGCGGTGGTCACGAATGCCAGCGGGATGGCCTCCGTCTTGCAGGATTGGGCGATGGCCTGCGCGGCCTGCCGGTATTGATCGAGCGTGACGTAAACCTTGTTGGGGAACCTGCGGATAATTGCCGTCCGGTGATTATGCGCGAAGCGAATGATCGCGCGCTTCACGAAGCCGGGACGGATGCAGTCCACGATGGCCTGTTGTCGCTTCGAAAAAATACGCGGGGCGCAATCCACGACTCCCACGTGGACGATCTCGACGTGGGGTCTGTAAAACAAAATTTTTTCATGCATCGCCGCCGCTTCGGGCATGACGCGCCCGCGAACGTGATCGGCGATGATATGCGGGTCCAGGCCGCCATCGCCGGACAAGGACGGGAGACGATTGCGCAATATGCAAACGTAAGTGCTTTCGTATTCCACCGGCTGGCTGCCCTTGTAAGCGGGGCGCGGCAGGCCGAGGGAATCGCCTATGATGGCAATTTTCACATATTTGCGGCTTTGCGTCACCATGCCGTCCATCCGCCATCCACCACAATATTCTGTCCCGTCATGTAGCTCGAAGCCTCCGAAGCCAGAAACAGCGCCGCGCCTTTCAGTTCATCCCGGCGGCCAATCCGTCCCAGCGGGATTTTCTCTTCCAGATTGCGTATGAAGCCGGTCTGCTTCTGGACGTCGCTCGAAGGGAATGCGCCGGGGCTGATGCAATTGACCCGGATTCCCTTCTTGGCAAGGTAGATCGCAAAGTAGCGGGTCAGCTGGATGACGCCGGCTTTTGCGGCGCCGT
The DNA here is from genome assembly GCA_026398575.1 of Candidatus Sumerlaeota bacterium. The sequence goes on from JAPLSP010000531.1 coordinate 1,795, forward strand.
AGTTGGGCGGATTGACATAGTCGGGATTGTCCCGATAAACCTCGAAGTTGGGCGAGACCATGCCATACATCGAAGACACATTGATGATGCTTCCGCCGCGTCCGCGAGGAGGCTTCATAAACGCGATCGCTTCGCGGATGCAGCGGAATACCGAGTCCAGCGTTCCCTCCACGCCCAGCCGCCATTCGGCGTCCGTCATCTTTTCGGGCGCGTTGGATGCGGCATAGAAGGCGTTGTTGATCAAAATATCAATCCGTCGCCAAGTCTTATGGATCGCCGCCAATCCGGATTGCACGCTCTGCGTGGAGGAAACATCCATCTCCTGGAAATAAACGGGCGGTTTGGTTTTGGCGCCGAATACTTTTTTGAATTTGGCCTCGCTCCTGCCGCAGACGACCGCGATTGCGCCCGCTTCCGCGAGGCTTTGCGTCATGCCGACTCCCAAATGGCCGTAGCCGCCGGTTATCAGCGCCACTTTTTTATCCAGACGGAACAGCGACAATGCATCGGGTGTTTTGGCCATATCAGGACCACTCTCCTGGATTGATCAGCATGGGATCATTTACTGCCAGATCCGCGAAGCTGCCTGGGGAACTCATGCGCGTAAAAACAGGCAATTGCTCCATCGTGATGGCATTTTCCAGCACCTGGCTGGCGCTCTCCGCCCCCAAGACAACCTTATCCATGAATGGAAGACCGGCGACAAAAAGCAATGCAATCTCGCGCGCAGTCATATTCATCCGAAACGCCGCCACTTCCAGTTTGATGCGGTAGGGCGCCATCTCTTTTAGCTTGCGCGGATATTGGGACGGCGTCAGAAAAACGAGCCCCTGTAAAAAAATAGACCGGGCATGGATCTCAATGCCTTGCCCCTTCAGGCGCTCCAGCGCTTTCGATTGAATCAATCGCTGATCGAAAACGCTCACCGGCGCCTGAAGCAAATCGAACTGGAATCTTTCGCGAGCGGCCCAGATCTCCGCTTCCTCATAAACAGAGAGGCCCGCCTTTTCGATGAGCCCGCGCGCCTTCAGATCCCCGAACACTTCCTTCAAAATCCCCTGCCTGTCGCGGATCGCGTCGCTTGCGGCATGGACCATGTAGCAGTAAACGCTCTTGCGCCCCAATTGCCTCAATGATTCTTCGAAGTGTTCGAGGACCGCCGCTTTTGTCAATGCTTCGCCCAGTTCAGGCAGCTTGGTAACGATCCGCGCGTCTCTGCCGTCCATCTTCAAAAATTCGCCGATCACCGCCTCGCTGTCGCCATAAGCGCGCGCGGTGTCTATGTGGGTTACGCCGTGATCCAAAGCCGCTTTGAGAATCGCGAATGCGTTTTCTTTTCGCGGCTTGCCAATCTTATTGGCGATCCCATACTGCATACCCAGCTGGACGGTTCCCAGGGCGATTTTGGATGCGTTTGCGCTCATGATCAGTAAAGGCCTTTGATTGCTTTCACGACATGAGCCACGTCTGCGTCGCTCATGCCTGGAAATAAAGGAATAGTCAGCGCCTGCTCGTAATGCTTCTCCGCTTCAGGGAAATCTCCTTCCTTGAATCCATAGTGCTTGCGATACCAAGGTTGAAGCGGCACTGGATAGTAGTGCACCTGCGTCCCGACGCCGGCGGCCGTCAATTGGGCGCCCACTTGTTTGCGCGATTTGCCCAATGCCGCGTAATCAATATGCAGACAGAAAATATGCCAGGCCGAGCGCTTCAACGCCTCGGCGGGCGGCAGCGAAATATGCCGTAAATCGGATAACTGCTCGAAATACATCGCCGCGATCTCCCGGCGGCGCTTGATGAAGCGATCCAGCTTGCCCATCTGCGACAAGCCCAGCGCGCAGTTCATGTCCGGGATGCGATAATTGAATCCCAACTCCTGCATTTCATAATACCACGGACCTTCATCCGGATTGCTCAGGCGCGCCGCATCCTTCGTCATACCGTGATTGCGGAAGATGCGCAGGCGCTCGGCCAGATCGTCGCGGTCCGTGAGGATCATGCCGCCTTCGCCGGTGGCGACGTGCTTGACGGGATGGAAACTGAACATCGCCATGTCGGCCCACTTCAGCGTGCCCACGGGCGTCCCATCCGCGTGCGCGCCGCCAAGCGCATGGCAGGCGTCTTCGATGATGACCGCCTGCGGGCAGCAGCGGCGGATAAGCTGCGAGAGCGCGGGCATATCGCAGGTCAGGCCTGCGAAGTGAACCGGTAGGACGGCGCGCGTGCGATCCGACAAGACGGATTCGAGCAGCGACGGTGTCATCAGGACGGAGTCGAAATTCACGTCAGTGAAGCGAGGCGTGGCGCCCGCGTAGGCGCCGCAATTGGCGGTGGCGAGGAACGTGATCGCCGGGGCGACGATTTCATCGCCGGGTCCTATCTGCGCCGCGAGAATGGCCAGATGAAGCGCTGCCGTCCCCGAGTTGCAGGCCACCGCGTGGCGCGCGCCGCAGCGTTTGGCCACGGACTGCTCGAACTCGGCCACCTTCGGCCCCTGCGTCAGCCATCCGCCGCGCAGAACCTCGGCCACCGCGGCGATGTCATCCTCTTCAATCAGATGTCGCCCGTATGGAATCATGGAGAAACTCAAATTCTTATCCTTGGCGCCTTGAGTCACAAATGCAGTGATGTATTTTTGCCTAAAGGACGAAAGCAATGCGCTCAGAAGCGGCGCCAGCTTTTGGAGTTATGCGGCAAGCGGGAGTTCGCAGCGAAGCGAGAATCTCCGCTCTTATACTCCAAAAGCTGGCGCCGCTCCTATCCGCATGAAGCTATTCCCCTGCATAAGAATTACCGATAGATTCATGAGATCGTAATTCCGAATACAAGTATTTAGAGCGTCAGCCCGTCTTCGAAGGGCCGGATCATCTCGCGCAATTGCTCGATGGTCAGCCACTGCTTGTTGGTGTCGCTCGTATATGCGAACTCATCGGGCAGGCGCTGTCCGTTCATCTGCTGGAGCGCGTCGGATTGCGTCCACCAATGGAACGCCGGTTCGATGATGTAATAATCCTCGAATTCCAGCGTCTGCCGCGCCTCATCCACGGGGATCATGCATTCATGCAGTTTTTCGCCGGGGCGGATGCCGGTCACGCGCGTCTCGCATGTGGGCGCTACGGCCCTGGCCAGGTCCATGATGTTCATGCTGGGAATCTTGGGCACAAAGATTTCGCCCCCCGTCATGATGTCAAAGGCCTTGAGAACCAGATTCACGCCTTCTTCCAACGTGATCCAGAAACGCGTCATGCGCGCGTCGGTGATGGGTAGAACGCCTTTGGCGCGTTCGCGGATGAAGAACGGAATCACCGATCCCTTCGATCCGACCACGTTGCCATAGCGAACGACGGCGAAGCGGGTTCCATCCAGTCCGCCCAATGAATTCGCGGCGACGAACAATTTGTCCGAGCACAGCTTGGTCGCGCCATAGAGGTTGATCGGATTGGCGGCCTTGTCGGTCGAAAGCGCGACCACCTTCTTGACGCCGCAGTCAATGCAGGCGTTGATGACGTTCTCCGCGCCGCCGATATTGGTGCGAATGCATTCCTGCGGGTTGTATTCGGCCACGTCCACGTGCTTCATCGCGGCGGCGTGAATGACGTATTCGACGCCTTGCAGGGCGCGCTTCAGACGCGGCAGATCGCGCACGTCGCCCACGAAATAACGCATCTGCGGATACTGGCTTTCGGGGAAAAGGTTGCGCGCCATGTCCACGTGTTTTTGTTCGTCGCGGCTGAAAACCACCAGCCGGCGCGGATTGAAACGCTTCAAGAGAATTTCGACACACTTTTTTCCGAAGGAGCCAGTGCCGCCCGTGATAAGTATGGATGCGTCCTGCCAATTCATAGTTGTTTTTCCAGTGATCGTGATGAGTGGTCTGGCGATTGTAATGAGTCGTTATTTCATGCAAATGCGCGCCAACATTTATGCTCGCATACGCCTTCCGTTCGCGTCAAGCCTTCCTCTGGGGGGTATGGCATTTTGGCGCCGCAGGGTAGGCCGTCCCGCTCCGTCGGACGGCCATCGCGCGCCAAGGCCGTCCGACGGAGCGGGACGGC
>JAPLSP010000684.1 GCA_026398575.1 Candidatus Sumerlaeota bacterium
AATTCGAAACTCTGAACCATGAAATATAAACTTCGAACTCTAAACCCTTAACTCCGAACTAAGAACTCGGAACTATGAACTCGGAACTATGAACTCGGAACTCGGAACTATGAACTCGGAACTCGGAACTATGAACTCGGAACTCGGAACTCGGAACTCGCAACCCCGCACCAGCGGCGGGCGATTGATTGTTTTTGAGGGGATTGATGGCAGCGGCAAAAGCACGCAGGCGCGGCGCGTGGATGAAGCGCTCGGGCGCGAGGGGATTGCGCATGTCTTGCTGCGCGAGCCGACCGACGGAATATACGGAGCGCGGCTGCGCGCACTCTTCGCGGCAGGCCGTGACACCATTTCGAGGGAAGAGGAATGCGAGCTCTATCTGCGGGACCGGATGGATGACGTGCAGCGGAATATTCATCCCGCGCTGGGGCGCGGAGAGGTAGTGCTGCTCGACCGTTATTATTTTTCGACGATGGCGTATCAGGGCGCGCTCGGGTTGGACGTGGAAAAAATCCGGAGCGACAATGAAGCCATTGCGCCCGCTCCGGCGCTGGCGCTTTATTTCGATCTCGCGCCTGAGCTGGCGCTCGAGCGCATTACGCATCATCGCGGCGAAGAGCCGAATCAATACGAGAAGCTGGATTATCTGCGCCGCGTCCGCGCGATATATCAGAAAATGATTTTTCCATACTGGCGCCTCATAGACGCCTCTCAGTCGGAAGAGGCCGTTTTTCAAACCGTCTGGCGTGAGATTCAACGGCTTCTCGAAGCGCTTTAGCGATGATTAAATTGCCACAGGTTTTCGCTAAAGCAGGGCGAGAAGCCGCGCTGAAGCGCGCTCAAAAAGAAATTGCTGCTCAGTCCCGCCGGCTAAAGCCGGGGGCAATGAAGAGCCGGCTAAAGCCCGGCTAAACTAGCTTCCGCGGATGGCAATATCCGGGCGGAAATGAAGAATGCCTTTTTCCCGTCCAGCGAGAGATACGCGGCGGCTGGCCGAAAATTCTTACGTCCTGTCCGGTGAGTGATACGCGGCGGGCGGTGGAAATCTTTTAGTCCCGTTCGGCGAGTGATACGCGGGGGCTGCCCGAAAATCCTTTTGTCCCGTCCAGCGTCCGGGACCTACTGTTAGGCGCGTTATTTTGTTTTGGCTTTGGCTTCGTAGTCCGCCAGGGTTTTCTTCAGGCGCTCGCGCATCTCAGGATTGTTCTTGCAGGTATCCACGGCTTGCTTTTGATACTGGATGGCTTTGTCCAGTTGGCCGGTATCGCATAGGGCGCGGGCGTAGGTGTCAAGGATATGCGGGGCGTCGCCTTTGACGGCCTTCAGCGCGGCTTTGGCCATTCGCAGCGCCAGGTCCTTGTCGTGCTTCTTGATCTTCTCTTCCGTCAAGATGACCCAGGCGATGTTGTTGAGGATTTCAGGTTCCTTCGCCCCTGCTTTCAGGAGCTGCTCGCCGGCTTTTTTCGCCTGGGCCTCATCCGAATCCGCGCTCACGATCAGCGTAAGATATTTGCCGCACAATTCGCGCAGCGCGTTCATTCTCTCCACCTGCGCCTTTTGATCGTTCATCATCTCCCGGGCGTCCTCGAGATCGAAATCGCCGGCGAGCACTTTATCGAGAATGCTCTCGAGCCCCGCCAGCGGATGGCAATGCCAGATGATCTTTTTTTCCTGGTTGAGAATAAAGGCGTGAGGAATCCCGCGAACGCCAAAGGCTTCCATGTACGCCTTGAATGTGGGGGTGAGCTCCTTGCCTTCGGCAGGCTGGTCCACGGCGACCAGGTAGTCCATCTGATCGCCCATTTTTTTCACGAACTCGGCGACGGTCTTGTAATCCTCATTCGATACGCCGATGACTACGACGCCTTTGTCTTTGTATTTCTTCTGCAGCGCAGTCAGATGGGGAATGCTCTGCCGGCAGGGCGGACACCAGGTGGCCCAAAATTCAATGACGTAAACTTTGGGGCCTTTGACTTTGAGGATATCTTCCTTGCCGCCTTTGGCCCATCCGCAAATCGTCAAGGGCGGCGCGTCCATGCCCAGGGCCGCTTTTCCGGCCGTCGCGGAAGTTTGCTTCGCCTCTTCCTTCATGGACGAAGTCTGGCAGGAAACGATCCACAGCGGCGCCAGCAGGACCGCCACTAACGTCATCATTGCCTCGAAGGAATAAACTCGAGTGTTCGCGCCCCTTGGGTTGCGGCTCATGATCCTGTTCTCCTTTCGCGAGAAACATTGATAATAACTGGACGGTCCCGAGCGGGGCCATTGTTTTTTTTAGCGGTTTGAGGCTTGCGGCGTTGGAATCGCTTATGTAATCCTAACCGAGAAGATTTGAGATTTGAGATTTGAGATTTGAGATTTGAGATTTGAGATTTGAGATTTGAAATTTGAGATTTGAAATTTGAAAACAGAATTATGATTGAATTATGCGCCGTGAATTAACAAAGATCGCGATTCGGGCCGTTGTCATCGTGGCGATGAGCGCCGGCTTGGCGCTGATGGTCAACGCCCTTTCGCCCCGCGGGATTCCTTTGAGGCCGATGATTCTGGCCGGCGACTACCCGCCCCCGAAAGGCCAGCCGCTCGGGTCCAAGCAAATCACCCTGGACATCATGCAGGGCGCTTCGTTGCTGGCGCAGCAGCCGATTCAGGGCGCCGCTGCGTCCGTTATCATTGACGCGCGGCCGCCCGAAGAGTTCGGCAAGGCGCATATTCCCGGCGCGATCAATGTGCCGATCGAAGTGTTTCGCGAGGGCCGTCCGGCGCAGCTGAAGGCGATCCCGCGCGACGCCAATATCATTGTCTATTGCGCCGATCCCGAATGCGGGGCCAGCGTCACGGTGGCCGAGCAATTGCGGCTCTACGGATATGCTCCCGATAAAGTCGGCGTCTTCACGCCGGGATTCCCGGGATGGGAGGAGGCGGGATTGGAGGTGGCCCATGACTGAAGCGGGCTGCGATCTCCATCCAGGCGGCGGCGTTTTGAAAACGCTGTTCTCCGATAAATTCCTGGGACATCCGAGTCTTGCGCTGGCTTGTCGCGCGATCCTTGGGGCGATATTTAATTAAGCGGGATTGCCCAAGGTATAGGCTCCGCAAGTTTATCTCATGGCGGTTCGAGGCTACCTGATACTGCCGGATTTTGCGGTTCCTTTGTTTACCGTTATGATGCCCATGATTGAAGTTGTCGCCGGCGTCTGTTTATTGCTTGGAATTTGGCTGCGTCCGTCCGGCGCTGTGATCGGCGGATTGATCCTGCTGTTTTTGGTTGCGATCGTCTCGGCTCTGGCGCGCGGGATAGACATCGAATGCGGCTGTTTCGCCGGCGCCAGCAGCAAGGTCGGGCTGGGGTTGATCCTGCGGGATATTGGCATGTTGCTACTTCTTGTTCCGATATTCGCCGCCAGGCGTCATTGGCTTTCTGCCGATGTGTGATTTTTTTCCTTTTTGCCTTGACGTTGGGCCATTTAAGTATTTATTTTTCACGAGCGGGCTTGAAAATTTTGCCCGCGCTGTGGGAGTTTTCAGTCCCTGTGGGCCGCTCTTGAGCCAAGAGGGGTCAAGCGCATCGAACTTAAAGGCAATCAGGCGCGTCTAATTGATGCAATCCCAGTTCCCGTTCCCGCTCCAATGCCGGGCAATCAAGGAGGAAATGCGATGCGAATTCGGATGAGACTAAGAGGGGGGCTCTGTGCGGCATACGGCGTGGCAATGCTGTTACTGATGCTTCCTTCTGTATATGCGCAACGGAATACGGTGCTTCTAACCTGGGCGGGGGGTCCCACTGCTTTTGAATATCCTTTAACACCTCAACAATTCATGATTCAGCGTGTCCCGAGCGATGGAGACTATACTTATCCACTCGATATCCTATATACTATTTCCGGCGCCGCAATTCCCGGTTCGGATTATGTGACGATTCCCCCTTCTCCCATTACGATTGCGGCCAATCAGGACACGGTCCTCATAGATGTAACGCCCATTCAAGACTTGACCTTCACCGGCCTGCGATCCGTGGTGATCACGTTGACCGACACGCCGTATTATGTTTCGACTCCCAATAATTTAACCATCAACATCTCCGATATGGCTTCGCCAACGCCGGGACCGACGCCCAGCCCGACGCCATCCCTTACGCCCAAACCCACGCCCAGCCCTTCGCCTACTCCGTCGCCGTTCCCGACGCCTTCCATCACTCCCAAAGCGACGCAGAGCCCGACGCCGTCCATCACTCCCGGAGCGACGCCCAGCGCGACGCCCTTTCCGACGATAACACCCGGAGCGACGCCGCGCGCCACCTTCCCGCCGACGCCCCAGCCAACGCCTGTTATCACGGAGCCTCCGGCGCCCGGGATGCCGCTCGTTGCCGATATGGGGATTCAGTATGGCGAGAAGTACTTCAAAGAAGGATACGGTCCCGGCATTGCATGGGCGGCGGGGTACTACATGATGACGGCGCAAGAAGGCAAGGTAAGGGGGTGGACTTCGATCCCCGGCAATGCGTCGCAGCAGATCAGTCCCTACTTCCTGCAGGATCATGGCGCCAGCAATTTCTTCAGCAATGCCGCGGAAATGCTGCGCGGAACCGGCGGGTGCACGATGGCGCTTTATCCGCGGGCCAACTCGCCGCTGACCCCGCGGGTTTACCAGGATGCGTCCCAGTACAAAATCACGGGCTATTATTCGCTCTTCCAGCATCAGCCGAGCCTGGACCGGCTGGGACGCTTTGCCAGCCGCTTCAACAACGACCTCAATAAGATCAAGAGCATATTGGACCAAGGCGGCTACGTTGTGCTCGGCATCCCGGTCTTCGATTCCTTCATCGCGCTGGACCACAAAACCAACACCTATAACCGGCGCGATACGATTGACTCCCATCGCGGCTATCACGCCGTCTGCGTCGTGAAGTATGATGACCGGCGCTATTATGAGCTTTCATCCCAGCGCGGCGCCTTCCGCGTCATCAATGCGTGGGGAACCAAGTGGGGCCAGGCTGGTTATGCGTGGCTCGGCTATGATTTCGTCACACGCTATGCGCTTGAAGCCTGGGCGATGAATAACGACGGGCCATTGGCGACGGTCAGTCCCATGGTCGTCAAAGGGCTGGCGAAAACCGTCGAAACCCAGGACTATGTGGTTCGCTTCAACGGGGTTGGCGATCTCAGCGTAACCTCATCGGGGATTTTCGTGGATCGGGGAGGATTTTATTTCTCCAGCACGTTGAGCATTGTGAAGAAGAAAAATGTGGTGAGCGGCCGCACGCTTTCGATCGTGCGCACGGACGGCTCCTTCAAGCAGGTCTTCACGCAGGGGCCGATCGGGCGTCTCGAATGCCTGCAGTTGAAATCGCTGACGGCGGTGGGCGTCGCCGTGGCGGACATTCGCGCCGCCGAAATCGGGAAGATTCGGATGAGTCCGAACCCGAATTCCACGTGGCCGGATTTGATGGCCGCGTATCCTACCAACACCAAGGCCATCAAGAAGCCGAGCTATACGTTCATCAATATCTTCGGCAACTCGTCGCTGCCATTTACCTATATTCCCGTGTCGGCCGATGTGAACATCACGGGCGGATGGCTGCGCTCCTTCGTTGCGCCGTATCAAACGGCCAAGATCACCGTCAGCACGAAGAAAAACCAGATTCGCGGCACGGGCGCCTTTATGAGCTATGCGGCGATGGGATTCGACCAAACCACCGATCTCTTTGCCGCGAATGAATTCAAATCGTTATCGGTGAAGGGAGGCGTTTTTCAGCCCCTGTCATGCATGGACTTCAATCGGGCGGGGAAAGCCAGCGTCCTTCAAACGCGTTCGCAGACATTTATGACGAGCCGCAAGTGGATCTTTGGGCGGTTCTCGGCCGTTTCAGCTTTTAGCGCCGATATCCAGCCTGGTTTGGTGTATTCGGCCGCGGGACAGATGAGCATTAAAGCCGCTGGCGGCAACATCGCCGCCCAGCGAATCCTGGGCGCCGGCCAGCTGCTCGACATCTTCGCCGGATTGGCCAAGTATCGCCTGCCGGATCGCAGCCCGCGCTATCTGGGCGGCTTTGTTTCGAATCCGGCCACCACGTTGACGGTGGTTTCGGCGGCCACCATGCCCAGCGAAGCGCCGTCGCCGATCGTTAACATCAACAGCATTCATGGCGATTGCGGCATCTTCGGCGACTTTTATGCGGGCGCCGCGCTGAGCACCAACACGCTGTCCTCTTCCATCACGGCGACGCGATTGGGCGAGATCAAGCTATTCAGCACGAAAGGCCCTTCCAGCCCGTTCAGCCTCACATACATTAATGGCCGCGCCTTTGTCCGGCCTGGGACCACGCCTTTGTTCAAGGGCCCATTTGCCAATGAAATCAAACTCGAAGTAGCGCCTTGAAAGGACTCACAGTATGGCGGACACCCCGACAGCGGATGTGGCAATCGAAACAGCGGTCAAGCAGGAAATCGAGCGAATACGCCCTTTGATCCAAGGGGATGGCGGTGATATTGAATTTGTTGGGATGCACGGCAAGGTCGTCAATGTGCGGCTCAAAGGCGCCTGCGCCGGCTGTCCGGGCGCAAAGATGACCCTGAAAATGGGGGTTGAACGCCGTCTCAAAGCCATCTGTCCGGAAGTCGAAAGCGTCGAGAGCGTGTAGACGCGCGGACGTGGCGGTCTTTCAATTGTCGAGCAAACGCGCATAAATACAGGCAGAATCATTGAGGGCAGAATCATTATGATTCTGCCCTCAATGATTCTGCCTGCCAGCCGCTTCAACAGCGACCTTAACGCGGCAGCGGCGGAACTACCCGGCCAATAATTTCCGGGGGAATTCTGATCTCGTGCAAATTTCAAATCTCTCTGGCTGGTAATAAGCGCCTTCATTCGGCTGCGTCGAGGCGCTCCGGCGCTTCGGCGACAAGCATGGTTTCAATCGCTTCGAGGAGAGGCTCCCGCCCTTCGCGCGTCACGGCTGAGAATGCGATTGCTTTCTCATTCATCCAGGGCGCCGTGATTTGATTCAGCGCGGCCAGCTTGCGCGCGCGTTCATTTCTGCTCAGCTTGTCTATCTTCGTCGCCACCACTCGAAAAGGGATGGCCTGGCCTGCCAGATAGCGCAGCATCTGCAAATCAAGGTCCGACGGATCATGGCGCGCGTCCAGCAAGGGGATGACGCCGCGCAGTTGCGTCGCGCTCTCGAGATAGGATTCTATCATTGGCTGCCATTTCTTATGCGTTTCCGCCGGCACCTTGGCGTAGCCGTAACCAGGCAAATCCACAAAGTAAAAGGCGCCATTTATTAAAAAAAAGTTGAGTCTTTGCGTTCTCCCGGGCGTCCGGCTGGTAAACGCCAGCCGATTAATTTGAACCAGAATATTGATCAGACTGGATTTCCCGACGTTCGACCGCCCCGAAAACGCGATCTGGGGAAGGCTGTCATCGGGGAATTCGGCTGTTTTTTCACAGCTAATGGCAAATTGAGCGGAACGGATGATCATGATTCTGGCCTGTATCCTGCTTTGTAAAATATATGATTCGCGGGATTAGGCAAATTTTGCCTGTTTTATCCGAGAGACATGGAAATGGAGCGTCAAAAATATGCCAATCACGTCAATTTCTGAAGCTCCCAAAGATTCCACGAGCTCTGTGAACCTGGCGGACCTTGGCGCCGGCGAAGACGGCGCATTGCCGGATGAAAAAATCACCAAAGATATATTCCTGCGAATCCTGACCCGTTTTGGAAAAATATCCGCCGAAGGAAAACCGGATAAAAATAATGAAACACTCAAGGTCACTCAATCCATCGCTCCTGTCCTCTTTAATCTGCTGGACTTGAATAAAGACGGCGTCTTGGAGCGAAGAGAAATTGACCTTTTGAAATGCCTGCTGCCTCACTTTAGCCCTGCAATTCTGAACCATTCCCAAAAGCATCAGGATCGCAGTCTTGATGCAGAACCGGCGCTATCCTGGTAGCTTGACCGCCTGTTACGCGTTTTTAGCGCCGGCTTTGGACGTCCGATTCTCCGACAGGCGCCTAGTCCGGAGCAGTTTTCCATCGCCGGTGGAACCACCAATATTGCTCCGGCGTTTCGCGAATGCGCTCTTCCAAACGGAGCGTATGAAGCCGTGTCAATTCCTTGATCGCTTCCTCCTGCGTCAGTCCCTCCGGAACCGGGAGCGGCGCCTCCATGATGATCTTGATCGTTCCCTTGGGCGTATAGATCGCAAACGTCGGCAGGAGCCGCAGGCCGAATCGAATGGCGAAAAACGCCGGTCCGGCGGCGGTGGAGGCGGGCCTGCCAAAGAAAGGAATGAATATCCCTGCTTTCCGGGCGTCCTGGTCCGCCGCCAGCCCCAGGACCCACTTTTCTTTGATGAGACGGACTATTTTTTTCATCGAGTCGTCCGTCAGGATCACTTCCCCCCAATCTCCCCGAATTTCGCGGAACATCGCCTCGATATAGGGATTGTGGATCGGCTTGGCGACCATGCTGATCCGGAATCCCTGGCGGGTCAAGACCGGCGCCAGAATCTCCCATATTCCCAGATGGCCTGTGACGAGCACCGCTGTGTGCGGTTCGCGGGCGACAAGGTCCTTGAGGTTGTCCGTTCCTTCGATGGACTCGATGAAGGGCGGCCATTGCCCGATCGGCTTTCTCCAAAGCCGGATGAGTTCAACGGCCATTTTGCCGAAATGGACGTAGGCCCCGCGGGCGATGCGGTCCCGCTCGCTTTGCGGCTTGTCGGCGAATGCGATCGCGAGGTTCTCGTCCACCACGCGCCGCCGCAACCGGAACACAACGCCGGCGAGCCATCCCAAGGCGGCGCCGATGCCGCGCGCCATCGAGCGAGGCGCCCTACGCATCAGGCGCCCCAAAAGATAGACGGCCCCATATTCGAGCCGGTGCTGTAAGGTCTTAGCACTCATATTCGAAATTACGATCTCATAAATTTACCGCAAATTCTTGCACAGGCGGAGTAGATTTATGCGGATAAGAGCGGCGCCAGCTTTTGGAGTGCGGTTGCTTGCTGCCGCTTTAGCTACGCCAA
>JAPLSP010000012.1 GCA_026398575.1 Candidatus Sumerlaeota bacterium
GCGGTTGCTTGCTGCCGCTTTTGCTTCGATTATCAATCAGATCAGCGCAGCAAAAGCGGCAGCAAGCAAACCCACTCCAAAAGCTGGCGCTCTGCCTGTCCGCATTAATTGAGATGAAACCGTGAGAAGACAAATTAACTATTGTCTGGGGATGGCGTGGATTGCGGCGACGCTGATGGGATTTTGTTCCGAGGCGTCTGCGGCGCCGGTTTGGGGCCAAATCTTCCAAGCCCGCCAGCCCGATGGAACGAAGATTTCCGTCCGCGTATGGGGTGATGAATATTATCGCGTCGTCGAATCGCTGGATGGCTATACGCTGACGCCCGATCCGGCCAGCGGCTGGATTTGCTATGCGCGCCTTTCGGCGAATGGCGAAGAACTCGAGTCCACGGGCGTTCGCGCAACGGCGGCGGGCTTTCAGACGGCAAATTTTCAGGCTCAAGCCGTCGCAACGCCGCCTCAGCATCTCCGCATCGCGAATGCTTCCGTGCGGCGCAAAGCAAACGCGGCGCGCGATGAAATCCTGCGCCCTCTGGCGGCGGCGCCGCGTCCACTGCGGGCGCCTGCGACTGGGCTGCTTTATGCGGATCAACTTTCCGCGACCGCAATGAACGAGCCTCTGGCCACACCGCCCCTCGGCGCCGTCACCGGCGCAATCCGCGGCATCGTGATCCTCATTGATTTCTCCGACGACGTGGCGACGATCAGCTCAAACTCAATCCAGGACTACTGCAACAAGGTTGGCTATAACGGCTACAGCAACAATGGCTCGGTCCGCGATTATTTCTACGATGTGTCGGGCGCCAAGCTGACCTACACCAACTACGTTTCCGTCGCTTACTACCGCGCCAAGCAGACGAAGGTTTATTATAACCAGAACAACCTGGCGCGCGACTTGATGCTCGATGCGCTCGAGGATTTGGACGCCAAAGGGTTCAACTTCGCCGCCTATGATGCGAACAGCGACGGCACGGTGGACGCGGTGAATTTTTTTTACGCGGGCGATCCCGACACGCCCTGGGCCACCGGGCTCTGGCCGCACATGGGCTGGCTCGGATGGGCGCGCGACGGCGTCACGATCTGGCCTTATCAGATGAGCAGCATCGGCTCATCGCTCGAACTCGGCACCTTCTGCCACGAAAACGGCCACATGATCTGCGGCTTCCCGGACCTGTATGATTATAACTACAAGTCCAACGGCGTTGGCGGCTATTGCCTGATGTGCTATAGCGGCGGCACGAATCCCGTCCAGCCCTGTGCTTATCTGAAAGTCCTGGCGGGATGGGCGACCACCACGAATCTTGCCGCACCGACGGCGAATCTACCGATCGTTTACAACGGCAATTCCTATTACAAGTATCCGCGCACTGGCAAAACGAACGAGTACTTCCTGATCTCGAATCTTCGGAAAAACGGACGCGACTCGGGCCTGCCCGACGAGGGACTGGCGATCTGGCACATTGACACCAACGGCAGCAACAGCAACTACCAGAATACCCCCTCTTCGCATTATCTGGTGTCGCTCGAACAGGGCGATGGACGCAACGACCTCGAAAAAAATACGAATGGCGGGGATTCGACGGACCTCTTTGACTCAGGCTCCTACAAGACTTTGGGCTCTGTCACAGCGCCCTCGTCAGCCTGGTGGGATGGATCGGATTCGGGGTTGTTGATCCATACGGTCAGCGCGATCGGCGCGACGATGACTTTCTCCTTCGGCGATCTGGGCGATTTCCAGGTTGCGCCCACCGCCGGCGCCAACGCCAGCGGCTTTATGGGCGGAACGTTCGCGCCCAATAAGATCACTTTCACGCTGACGAACACCTCGAAGACGGCCTCTTTGGCCTGGACCGCATCCAACACGGCGGCGTGGCTCGACTTGGCGACTACCGCCGGAACGCTGGCGGCGAACACTTCCATTACGCTGACAGCCACAATCAACACGCGCGCCAACAATCTCATGGAAGGCGTCTATATGGCGACGCTGACCTTCACGGACACGGGCGCCAAGGTTTCGCGGCAGCGGCCGTTTCGCCTGGTGGTCAAGTCGCGCGAGGAAGTGGGTCACTGGAAGTTGGACGACGCCAGCGGCACGACGGCGCGCGACAGCAGCGGCTACGGGCATAACGGAACCGTGGCGGGATCGGCTGTCTGGTCCACGGCGGGCAAATACAATGGCGCGCTGACTTTCGATGGCTCGGACGATCAGGTTGACGTCCCCGGCCTTGGGCTGGACGCGAGCGAAATCACGATCACCTGCTGGATCAACCGCAATGGGACACAGCCGCAGTGGGCGGGCATTGTTTTCGAACGGGCGCAGTCGGTCAATGGCTTCAATTTCGGCGCCTCCAATGTGCTGAAATACAACTGGATGAATTCCTCGAACGCCTACAACTGGAATTCCGGTCTGACGGTTCCGAATGCGAAATGGTCCTTTGCGGCGCTGACGGTCAAATCGAACGCGGCGACGATTTACCTGCACAACGGAACCGCGATGAGCTCGGCGACGAACAGCATCAGTCACGCGGCGGGCGCCTTCAACAGCGACTTCCAGCTCGGGTATGACAACAATGACAGCGCGCGCCGCTTCAAGGGCCTGCTGGACGATGTGCGGATTTTCAACTACGCGCTTAGCGCCGCCGAGATCAACAATGTCTATCTGGGCGTCTTCGCCCGCAATCCAAGTCCGCTCAATGGCGCCTCGAACGTCGCGCCCGACAAGCAATTAAGCTGGGACGCCGGATACGGCGCCTCGGCGCATCAGGTTTATTTCGGCATGGACCGCGCCGCCGTCACCAACGCGACCACCGCCTCGGCTGAATACAAAGGCCAGCGAACCACAAAAACCTACAATCCCGGAATGCTCGGCTTCGGCGTCAGCTACTATTGGCGCATTGATGAAATCACCACCGGCGGCGTCATCAACAAGGGCGAGATTTGGGCGTTCCAAACCGCCGCGCCCATGGGATACTGGAAACTCGATGATGGATCGGGAACCACTGCCGCCGATTCTTCCGGAAACAATCATCCTGGCACGCTAAAAAACGGTCCGACGTGGGCGGCGTCAGGCAAATTCGGCCGCGCGCTCAACCTGGACGGAACGAACGACTACGTGGACATCCCGTCGCCGCTGAACCTCAACAGCAATCACGTCACCATCATCTCCTGGGTCAAACGCAATGGAACCGTGCCGGGCAGCGCCGGCATATTTTATTCGCGCTCGGGCTCGACGGTGGCGGGCACATTCGTCGGCGGGACCAACGAACTGCGCTATATGTGGAACAATGATTCCAACGCCTGGCAGTGGAGCACCGGATTGACAATTCCGGATCAGACCTGGTGCTTCACGGCGCTGGCGCTCGATCCGGCCAAGGCCACGCTTTATCTCTATGATGGGACTCGGCTTACCTCCGCGTCCCACGCGCTGACGCACGACGTCGAGGCGTTCGACGGTTCGGCGCGCATCGGCAGCGACAGTTATGCGGCGGGGCGCGTCTTCAAGGGCGCTGTAGATGAAGTCATGGTTTTCAATCTTACTCTGTCGCTGGTGGCTCTCCAACAGCTGATGCAGGGGCCGATTCCGCAGTCGCCGACCGCCGCGAGCGCGCCGAATCCGGCCACTGGCGCGCTCAACGTCCCGACGACGCAGACGCTCTCCTGGACGTCCGGGACCGCCGCCACGTCGCACGACGTTTATTTTGGGATAACGAATCCGCCGCCCTTCATCCGCAACCAGACGGGCGCGGCCTATGCTCCAGCCACAATGCTGAACGATACGCTTTATTATTGGCGTGTGGACGCGAAAAACAGCTCCGGATTCGCGACGGGGGCGGTATGGAATTTCCGCACCGTCATAGCGGCGCCGGTGGCGTCCAGCGCGCCCAATACGGCGAACAACGCCACAAACGTCGCTATAACAACGACGCTGCGCTGGACGGCAGGCGCGCGCACGACGACGCACACGCTTTATTTCGGAACCACGAATCCGCCGCCGCTCGTTGGCGACCGGACCGCCGCCGCCTACACGCCGCCCTCGCGACTGGCGGGCAATCAGACGTACTATTGGCGCGTGAATGAGAAGAATATCGGCGGCTCAACGACGGGAGCCGTATGGAAGTTCACAACGGAGAACGCGCCTGCGCCCAAACCTTTGCAGCCGGCTATTTGGAAGACGTATTGATTAGCGCAAAATTAATCATATTCTTTTTTCGGAGCATATTTCATGAAATCGGACACCATCAAAAAAGGGCGCGAACGCGCGCCGCACCGTAGTCTGCTCAGGGCCTGCGGGCTCAAAGACGAGGATTTCGACAAGCCGTTTGTGGCCATCGTCGGGTCGCATGTGGACTGCATCCCGGGACACGTGCACTTGAACGCCGTCAATCAGTACATCAAAAAATGTCTCATCGAGGCCGGCGCCGCGCCGTTCGTCTTCAACACGATCGGCATTGACGACGGCATCGCGATGGGCCATTCAGGGATGAAGTATTCGCTCCCGTCGCGCGAGCTGATCGCCGACTCGGTCGAGTCCATGCTGGAAGCGCACTGCTTCGATGCGATGATCTGCATCCCGAACTGCGACAAGATAGTGCCCGGGATGATGATGGCCGCCGCGCGCGTCAACATCCCGACCGTCATCGTTTCGGGCGGCCCGATGGAGGCCGGCAGCACCGCGACGGGAAAGAAAGTGGACTTGATCTCGGTCTTCACGGGCGTGGCTCAGCGACAGGTCGGCGCGATTGACGACGAGACGCTGCTGCAATACGAAAAATGCGGCTGCCCGACCTGCGGCTCGTGCTCGGGCATGTTCACCGCCAACTCGATGAACTGCCTCAACGAGGCGCTGGGCCTCTCGCTGCCTGGCAACGGGACGATCCTGGCCACCAGTATCGAGCGCAAGCGCCTCTATAAGCGCGCGGCCGAGGCGCTGATGGAGTGCATCGAGAAAGACATCAAGCCGCGCGACATCATCACGTTGGCAAGCCTCGAAAACGCAATGGCGCTCGATATGGCGATGGGCGGCTCGACCAACACGCTGCTGCACACGCTGGCCGTCGCGCGCGAGGCGGGCATCGCGGAATTCAACATGGGCCTCATCAACGACCTATCGCGCCGCGTGCCGAATATCTGCAAGGTTTCGCCCTCCAGCGATTATCACGTCGAAGACGTGCATCGCGCCGGCGGCATTTATACCATTCTCGGCGAGCTGGCGCGCAGCAAGCCCGATGCGCTCAACCTCGACTGCATGACCGTGACGGGCAAGACGCTGGGCAAGAACATCAAGGAATACGACCTGCGTTCGCCGAAGTGCTGCAAGATAGCCAAGCGCTTTTACGCGATGGGTTGCGCGCCGACCAAGCGCTCGGTGCAGGACGTCGAGAAGATGCTGGCGGCCAAGGGAGAGAAAGCGTTTAAGGTCGCGCCGCTGCCGCCCAGCGATGAGAAATTCAATCCGCTCGATTGCATTCGGACGGTTGAAAGAGCCTATTCGCAAAGCGGCGGCCTGACGATCCTTTATGGCAACCTTGCGCAGGACGGCTGCGTCGTCAAGACGGCGGGCGTGGACCCGAAGATGCTCGCGCATACGGGACCAGCGGTGATCTTCGAATCGCAGGAAGACGCCTGCGAGGGCATCCTCGGCGGCAAGGTCAAGGCCGGCGATGTCGTCGTCATCCGCAACGAAGGCCCGCGCGGCGGCCCCGGCATGCAGGAGATGCTCTCGCCGACAAGCTATATCAAAGGCATGAACCTCGGCGACCAGTGCGCGCTCATCACCGACGGACGCTTCTCCGGCGGAACCGCGGGCGCGTGCATCGGCCACATTTCGCCCGAAGCGGCCGAAGGCGGCAACATCGGCCTGCTGCGCGACGGCGACATCATTGAGATAGATATCCCGAATCAAAAGATCAATGTCCGCCTGAGCGACGCGGAACTGCATGAACGCCGCGCAGGGAGCGGTGTTGAAATAGATGCAAGAACACGAACTCCCGACACCAGCGCTTTGGCCAAAATACCGTTTGCTCTTTCGCCCGGTTCGCATATTATCGTCAATTCAAAAGCAGCAAGGAGGAAATGTCCATGCTTATAGCGCGATCACCAAAAGATAACAAGATCCATGGGAAAATAAGCAGTGCGGAACTCCGCGCAGCCTTTCGACGGGTTTACATGATGCGAACTATCCATGTTCGCGCCGCCAAGGACCGAAAGAGCTGGCTTGTGGCAAAACTCCAGCCTCAATATCCCTCCAGAGCATTCAGGACAAAAGTAGAAGCAGTGAAATATGCCAATGAACTGGCCCAGCAAGAGAACTGGGATGTCATCATTTATGCGCGTGATGGGCGGATGTTGAAATCCAGGCGTCATGGTTTGCTCTAGAATTCATCCTGCCGAGCGAGATACCCATGGCATCAAACTACGAACGATGCGTATTCATTAATTGCCCGTTCGACTCAGAATATCAGGAACTATTTACTGCGATCATATTTACAGTAATCAATTGTGGATTTGTCGCCAGATGCGCTCTTGAGGCCGGAGGCAGCGGCTCCAACCGAATAAACAAGATTGAAGAACTTGTCGCGCAATGCCGTCTCGGCGTCCATGACCTTTCGCGTACCGGCTTGGATAGCCAGTCCGGCTTGCCCCGTTTTAATATGCCTCTTGAGCTTGGTCTGTTTCTCGGCGCCAAACGATACGGCGACATCAAGCAGCGCAAAAAGGATTTGCTCATCCTTGACCGGGACAAATACCAATATCAAAAATTCTGCTCGGATATCAGCGGTAAGGATATTGCAGCGCATGACAACCAACCGCAGATGATGGTCAAAGCAATTAGAAATTGGCTGCAGTCTGTTCAACGTTCGCGCACGCCGCCGTTGCCGGGCGGGTCGGCTCTCTTTGAGCGATTCAGGGCGTTCCAGGAAGATATCCCATCGGTTTGCCATGAACGGCGACTCATTCCCAGTGAATTAACATTCTTGGATTGGTGTGAAATAATTGAGAACTGGATTCTAGCTAACCCAAGTG
>JAPLSP010000391.1 GCA_026398575.1 Candidatus Sumerlaeota bacterium
CCGCGCGGTCCGGCCGTCGTGCCTTACCCGCGCCTGCCGCACGTTGAATTCGGTTCTCAGGAATTGGTCGGCTGCGTCCACCCGCGCGAGTTTTTCCCGCGAGATATTCAGGCCATAAGGAATGCGCGAGGCCAGGCATGCCGCCGGGGCATCCTCGGAATTGGGCAGGCCGTAGCCGCGCGCCAACTCGCGGATTTGCGCCTTGGTGAATCCCAGGTCTTTGAAGGGGGAGAGAACGCCGAGTTCCGCCAGCGCGCGCAGGCCGGGGCGGTGATCCTTGAGGTCGTCGCGATGCGTTCCTTCGAGGACCTGCGCAAAGCCCTTGGAGCGCGCGTATTCGATGATCCGCGTGAAGATCAGCCGCTTGCAGTGATAGCAGCGGTCGGGAGGATTGGAAACGAAGACTTGCGATCCCAGCGCCGAGAACTCGAGGACCATAAGCGGCAGTTGATGCTCGCGGGCCACCTGCCGCGCCCGTTCGATTTCGTGGGCGGGCGAGATTTCGCCGGCGATGGTTACGCCCAGGCATTTGCCCGGCCCCAGCGCCTCGACTGCCGACTTGAGCAGGACTCCGCTGTCAACGCCGCCGGAAAACGCCACCAACGCCGAATCCAGGGATTGCATCCATTCCTGAATCCGGCGCGCGAGCGATTCGTGTTTTTCTTTTCCCATGGGTATGGCAGGCTTATCGCACAATATCGCTCAGCTGGAACCGCGCGTCGCGCCGCATGTCCGCGAGCCATTCATTGCCAAGCACTTGTCCTTCATTCTCCGCCAACATGGTCAGGTAAGAAGGCGCAGCCTTCAAGAACTCGTCGCGCGAAGGTCTTTCGACGCTCTTGGCCTTCCAGACCACATACGCCAGCGGCTTTGATTCCGCGCCGGGCTTGACGTCATATTCCGAGATCGTCGTGTCCATGCGAACGCTTCCCGTGGTTACATCTTCCGTGAGCAGATCGAAATTCTTCACCGTTCCGAAGGCGGGCGTCTGTCTCATTCCGCCGCCGGGCATCATATCGGCGCGGGTGAAGGAACCGGAGGTGTAGCCTTCGTTCTTGAGAACCTTGGCCTCTTTGGCGAAATCGGCATTCGGTTGCTGAACGGCTTTGAGGAATTTCTGCGCCTCTTCGCGCGCTTTTTCGGCGGCCACATACGAGATTACGTCTCCTCTGACGCGAGCGGTCACTTCTTCGAATTTGGCCAGATGCGCGGAAATTTCCTTCTGCAACTGCACGACGACGTGGCAAAAACGCGTGCTCAGGACCGGGCTCTTGGGATCGTCTTTGTTCAGCTCCAGAAGCGTTTCCTTATCGTTCGACAAGGATCCGACGCCCGGCAGGAAAAAGGAATCCTTTCCGACCAGGACAGGCCCCCCCACGGCCACGTTCATGACTTTGGCCAGTCCTTCCAGGGTTGTTTGCCGGTCGGCTTCTTTTTTGAACGCCTCGCGCATATCGTTGAAGCGCTTTTCGGTTTCCAGGGTGATCAGATTCTCTGCGATATTGGCCTTGCTGTCATCGAGCGACAGCTGGCGCGCGGGCTGGACCTTTTCGGCTTTGATGAAATAGACTGTCTGGTATATCTTGAGCGGTCCGGTCGTCATGCCTTCTTTCAGCGCGAGCGCCGCCTTGTCGAATTCCGCGCCATAAGACGAGGGACGTTTCTTCCCGATAAATTCCTCCATCAATCCGCCGCGCTTGGCGCCGGTCACATTCGGGTCATTGTTCTGCAGGTCGTCGGAGTATTGATTGGCCAGCGCCGCGAAATCCGCGTTCGGCGCCTTCAAAAGTTTCGTCACGGAGGAGACCTTGTCCAGATACAGGTACAGCGCCTTGGTGCTCGCGTCCTCTTCCGGCGCCGTCAGCTGGATCAAGCGAGGCTTGACCGAAGGCGGCTCCATGAATTCGGTTTTGTGCATGTCGTAGTATTGCTTGATGGTCTCGGTCGAGATCGAAATGCCTTTGGCTATATCCGTTTTCTGAATGGCGACATAGCGGTATTCGCGTTGATCGGGGAAGGCATAATCCGGGCCATGCTCGTCGAAATACTTCTGCAACGTGTCGGTGGTGGGCGAGATGCCTTTTTCATAGTCAGCGACGACAAAAGGCGCCCATTCCGCCGTCAATTTTTCCCTCATGGTCCGATAGCGGTCCCAAATCTCCGGCAGCGACGCCAGAGCCTCGAACGTCCGCAGGCTGCGCGCATGCGCCCGGCGCAGGTCGCGCGACTGGTTTGCGCTGAAACCGGCCAGATTCAGGCGGCTGGCGATTTGCTGGTCAGACAAGGTTCGCAATTGTTCATTTTCGCGGCGGAGCTGATTGATATAGGATTTCAGCGATTGGAGGATTTCAGTGTCGCTAACCGCGATGCCTTCAGCCTCCGCGGCTTTGTCCAGCAGCCGCAGGTTGACGGCTTCTGTGGCCACCCGTTGAGGCGACTCGGCATATTCGCGGACCAGCCGGCGGACCAGCGGGGAATCTTCCCGTTGTCCGCGTTGGTAAAGCATTTGGCTGGCACGCCGGCTCAGGGCGTTTTTGGCTTCTTCAACGTCATCGGTGCCCTGATAGATTTTATCCCACCCCAATCCGAGCCACTTGCCGCCTTTGTATTTCGCCCACCAAGTGTCGCCCATATCTCCGCCGCCGCCGCCGCGGCCGGCCGACCAGCCATAGAACGCCACAAAGGAGGGAATGATGAGAATCAGGGTGACTTGAAGCACCCGTTTCATGGTTTTGCGCGAACGCAATTGTCGAAGCATAACGTCTGCGTCCGGCACGCCGCCGGATTTGAAAATGCGGTCGAACTCATCCGATGCGGCCCGGCCCTTGTCGGCGCCGTGATACAGCGTCACCAGGTCGCGCGCCATCGCC
Organism: Candidatus Sumerlaeota bacterium; assembly: GCA_026398575.1. The sequence goes on from JAPLSP010000391.1 coordinate 2,871, forward strand.
GCCTTGACCGCGCGCGGATGCGCCGTTCCCGCCGCCAGTTCCTGCGTCAGGCGCTTCGCCCGCTCATCCCCGTACCATACCGCAAGACGCATATAGTTCGGCATGAGCTCATCGGCGATCTTCATCATCTTGCCGAACATCTCGGTGGGCGAATCGGTCAGGCCGATGTAGTTTCCCAGGCTCTTGCTCATTTTCTTGACGCCGTCAATCCCCACGAGCAGCGGCAGCGTCATGACGGCTTGCGGGCGAATTCCAAAACGCATCTGGATTTCGCGTCCAACCAGCAGGTTGAAGGTTTGATCCGTGCCGCCGATTTCAACGTCGGCCTGGATCGCGACCGAATCGTAGGCCTGCATCAGGGGATAAAGGAATTCATGAATGAAAATGGGCGTTTCGCTGCGGAAGCGTTCTTTATAGTCTTCGCGTTCGAGCATCCGGGCCACGGTATAGCGCGAAGCCAACCGCAGGATTTCGCTCAGGTCCATCTTGTCCAGCCACTCGCTGTTGTACCGCACTTCGGTTTTGTTGCGGTCCAAGATGATGAAGGCCTGATCCATGTAGGTGCGCGCGTGGGTGTCCACTTGTTCCTTGGTCAGCTGGGGGCGCGTGGCCGAGCGGCCCGAAGGATCGCCGACGCGCGCCGTGGCGTCGCCGATAATCAGGACCACCTGGTGCCCCAAATCCTGGAATTGCCGCAGCTTGCGCAACGGAACGGCGTGTCCGATGTGAAGGTCGGGCGCCGAGGGGTCCGCGCCCAGCTTGACCCTCAGCGGCTTGCCGCCGTTATCGAATTCAAGCAGGCGTTCGATCAGTTCCTCGGCCGGCGTGATTTGCACGGCGTTCGAAGCGATCGTTTCCCACGAAGCGGGCAGCGGCTTTTCAGCGCGCGCATCGGTAGATGCAACCAGCGCCGGATCCGCGTCCGTGTGGGGCGCGTGGCTTGCCGCAGGCGCTTGCGCCGCGGAAGAAATATTATGATTATTTTCCGTCATTTCGTTCCAAATCCATGAAGAGAGCGCGAGATTGTGAGGCAATCGCCCCTCCCATTCAAGGGAAATTCGGGACATTAATGGCGCCTTTCCAGGAACTCTTCACTCCCCGAATTTTGGCAGCCTAAGCGCTCGGATTCAGAATTGCGATCACGTGTTTTTGCCAAAGGATTGGAAGTAATGCGCTCAGAAGCGGCGCCAGCATTTGGAGTGCGGTTGCTTGCTGCCGCTTTGGCTTCAATGATCTACAAGATTGGCGTAGCTAAAGCGGCAGCAAGCAA
>JAPLSP010000656.1 GCA_026398575.1 Candidatus Sumerlaeota bacterium
CGCGCGGGGCCGTCCGGCGGAGCGGAGCGGCCTACCATACGGCGCCACATATAAGAAGATGAAAGATTAGGGGGGCACGGCAAGTCTTTGGTTGCGCTCCATCGAACCGATAGGCTAAAACGCGATTGACGCTCTCACCCAGACTGGCGGAGCATGGAACGCATGAATGCGCCCACCATCTTCCTCAGCGCCGCCAGCCTTGACCTCAAGGAATGGCGCGATGTCCTCCACGGGGCCTTCTCCCGCGCCGGCTTCCGCGTCTTCACGCAGGACCAGAGCCTTGGCGCCGCGCCGGGAGATGTGAAGAGCCTGCTCACGAAGCACGTCCTCGAGAGCGATTGCGTCATCCACCTCGCCGGCATGGGCTATGGCTCGGATGCGCAAGACCCCTTCCCGGAGGCGCCGGGCTTCCAGTGCTCGTGGACGCAGTTCGAATACTACTTCGCCCACCAACAGAAGAAAGACGTCATCGCTTACGTCTGCGCGCCGAACTTGTCGAAGGCCAAATTCGCTGAGAAAGGCGCCGCCGCCGAGCGCAAGCGCAAGGCCCGGCTTCAGCAGGAGCACCGCCAGCGCGTTGAGTCCGGCAAGTTCGACGGCACGCCGCTGGCCGGGAAGGTCAAGCGCACCTGCAACGAGACCGTGGACTCCGTGCAGGCCCTGCTCAAAGCCGTGGCCGCCGCCGTGGGCACGCTGCACAAATTGGACCAGGACAGCTGCGCAAAGGCGCAGCAGCAACTATATGACCTCGCCGCAGCGGTCGAACGCATTGACGCGGGCGTCGGCACGGCGAACGAAAAACTGGACAGCATCTTGGCGTTGCTCATGGCGAAGCCCCAGTCTGCTGGCGAGCCAGCCTTGCGCCTCCATCAGCTCCCCTTGCGTCCCGAAGGCTTCGTCGGGCGCGAGAGCGATCTGGACGCCCTCCGGAAACTCGACCACGGCGGCGGGGCCATGCTCACCGGCCTCAAAGGCATGGGCGGTATTGGCAAAACCGCGCTTGCGCTCGTGCTCGCCCATGAGTGGTTGTCACGCTACCCCGACGCCCAGCTCTTCCTGGATGGCCGCGGCACGCAAACCAGTCCACCGCCGCCGGATGCTGCCGCCCTCCTTGCACGGGTTATCCAGACTTTCCTCCCTGCCGCGAAACTCCCCGAGGACGAGGCTCAGCTACGCGGCATCTACCTCAATCTGCTGCGCGACAAAAAAGTCCTCATCCTCCTCGACAACGCCGCCAACGCCGCGCAGGCCGCCCCGCTCACTCCACCTGCCGGCAGCGCCCTGATCGTCACCTCCCGGCAGAGCTTCATGTTGGGCACGAACGCTCCGCACAATGTCGGGCGCCTGCCGGACGACCAAGCCGCCGCTTTGTTGCGGGAGTATCATTCCGCGCTCACGAGCGCCGAGGCCGCGGAACTCGTGCGCCTCTGCGCCGGACTGCCTTTGGCTCTGCGCGTGGCCGGGGCGCACATGGCGCTCGACGCCGCCGAGCGCGAAGGCCCGCCGGACGTCGCCGGGTATTTGCAGTTACTGCGCAGCGGACGGCTCGCGCAATTCGATCTCGAAGCCGGCGACGCAGGGGAAGTTTCCATCTCCGAAACCCTGCGCCTGAGCGAGAGCCAGTTGCCGCCCGTCGAGCGCGAATCCTGGCGGCGGCTCGGCGTCTTCACTGCGAGTTTCGACGCGCGCGCCGCCCAAGCCGTCGCCGAAGCCGACGAACCGATGCTGGCACGCTTCGTCCGCCGCAGCCTGCTTGAGCGCGAAGGCGCGGACCGCTACAAACTCCACGACCTCGCCGCCGAATATGCCCTCATGCGACTGGAGAATCAAGACCCCAAGACCCTCCCCGCCACATATCTAGCCCATGCCCGCCACTATTATGAAGTGGCGTGGGAGGCCAGAAACCTTTATATCGAGGAACGCAATCCCGTGGCCGGCCTGGCCCTGTTCGACCGCGAGCGCGCTCAGATTGAAGCCGCGTTCGCCACTGGGAGCGCTGGCATCCTGCCGGCGTTGCCTTTTCTCTCAAACCAACCAAGCCGGCGACTCGCAGAAATCACAACCGAAGCTCGCGAGTGCTCCTCCGTCCTCCTCGATCTGGTCAGTGCCGTGACCTATACCGCCGATCTGCGTTTCCACCCGCGCCAGCGCATCCTCTGGCTGGAAGCCCAGCTCACCGCTGCCCGTCTTCTCAAAGATCGCCAACAGGAAGGCGCCGCGCTGGGCAACCTAGGTAACGCTCACGCCTGCTTGGGCGACCCGCGCAAGGCCATCGAGTTCTATGAGCAGGCGCTTGTCGTCATGCGCGAGATCGGCGACCGGCGCGGGGAAGGGAATGCGCTGGGCAACCTCGGCTCCGCCCACTACGACTTAGGCGACGCGCGCAAGGCCATCGAGTTGTATGAGCAGTGGCTTGCCATCGCACGCAAGGTAGGCGATCGTCGCGGGGAAGGCGCCGCGCTGGGCGGCCTCGGCCTCGCCCACACCGCCTTGGGCGACGCGTGCAAGGCCATCGAGTTCTATGAGCAGCAGCTCGCCATCGTCCGCGAAATCAGCGACCGGCGCGGGGAAGGCAATGCGCTGGGCAACCTCGGCATCGCCTACGCCGCCTTGGGCGACGCGCGCAAGGCCATCGAGTTCCATGATCAGGCGCTCGTCATTGACCGTGAGATCGGCGACCGGCGCGGGGAAGGCGCCGTGCTGGGCAACCTTGGCGTCGCCTACAAGGACTTGGGCGACGAGCGCAAGGCCATCGAGTTCTACGAGCAGGCGCTTATCATTGACCGCGAGATCGGCGACCGGCGCGGGGAAGGCAATGCCTTGTGGAGCTCCGCGCTGGCATACGACTCGCTTGGCGCCCGCGCGGAGGCCATCGAGCGTGCGGAAGCAGCGCTGCGACTATACGAGGCCATCGAAGATCCCAATGCCGCAATGGTGCGGCGAAGGCTGACGGAGTGGCGGGCCAAGCAGCAACCGGCTTAATCTGGCGATCCTGCTTGGATATCCATCGCTCCATCCCGCCGCCATCAGCGGCATGATGGCGTATGGCACAATCTTCATCCGCTCGGCGAATGGCAATTTCGGGGCGATGCAGATTTGATGGATATTGGGAGATATTTATTAGCGGTTATTAGCGCATATCAGCGGTTTCTCGTTGCCGCTGAAATTGCTAACTGCGTGGAACCACTAATGGACACGAATGGACACTAATAAAGACTCTGCGAAAACATCCATACTAAGAGTGAAAGTAAATTCTCACTCTATGCGCGTAAGAGGCTTAGTGCTGTAGCTCAGAATTACGATCACATATTCTTGAATAAGGAACAAAAGTAATGCAGTCGGAAGCGGCGCCAGCTCTTGGAGTAAGGTGGCTCGCCGCCTTCTTTTTGGCGTTTCAATGGCCCTGGCGCTAAAAAGAAGGCGGCGAGCCACCTTACTCCAAGAGCTGGCGCTGATCCTATCCGCATGAATCTTTCCATAGGGCATGACTATGAAACCATCAACCACTCCGCCAATCACTGCTCCAACCGCTTCACCGACCGTGCGATCGGGGATGGGGACGATTCTTTATCCGGGCGGGGTCGCGTTTCGGGTGTGGGCGCCGTTTGCTGATGCTGTGTTTGCGGTGGGAGATTTCAACCAGTGGAGCGATACCGACCATCCCTTCGCCAGCGAGGGGAATGGCTATTGGTCGGTGGAGGTCCCCAGGGCGAAGATTGGCGATGAATACGAGTTTCTGATCCATAACGGCGCGCAGCGGCTCCGGCGCAAGAATCCTTATGCGAGCGCGGTGGTCAATTCATCCGATCACGCCATCATTCACGATCCGGAGTTTGACTGGGCGGGCGAGGACTTCGCGATGCCGCCCTGGAACGAACTGGCGATCTACGAAATGCACGTGGGTACCTTCAATGGCGCGACCGCTCAAAAGCCCGGCACGTTCGCCGCGATCCTGCCCAAGCTGCCTTACCTGCGCGACCTGGGCATCAACGCCATCGAAATCATGCCCGTGCCCGAATTCGCGATGGACTTCTCGTGGGGCTACAATCCGTCGCAGCCCTTCGCGGTGGAATCCGCGCTGGGCGGGCCGCAGGGGCTTTATCAATTCGTCAAAGCGGCGCATGCGCACGGCATCGCGGTGATCCTCGACGTCGTTTATAATCACTTCGGCCCCGGCGATCTCGACCTGTGGCAGTTCGATGGTTGGTCCGACAGCGATCATAACGGCGGAATCTATTTCTATGACAACGTCCGCGCGCAGACCGCCTGGGGCGCGACCCGCCCGGACTATGGCCGGCCCGAAGTGCGCCAGTACCTGCGCGACAACGCGCTCTTCTGGCTGACCAAATACCGCATAGACGGCCTGCGGTTCGATTCGGTGATCAACATCCGCAACCGCAACGGCAATGACAACGACCCCGCGAACGACCTGCCCGAGGGCTGGAGTCTGCTGCAATGGATCAACAATGAAATTCGCGCCACGCAGCCCTGGAAAATCACCATCGCCGAGGACTTGCAGAAAAATGAATGGCTCACAAAGGACACGGCGGGCGGCGGGGCGGGCTTCAATTCGCAATGGGACGCAGGCTTCGTGCATCCCATCCGCGCGGCCATCATCGCCGCGGATGACGCCGGCCGCGACATGCTGGCCGTGCGCGACGCGCTGTGTCATTGCTATAACGGCAATACGCTGGGGCGGGTGATCTATACCGAATCGCATGACGAGGTGGCCAATGGGCGGCAACGGACGCCCGAAGAAATTTGGCCTGGGAACGCGGGCAGCTGGTTCTCGCGCAAGCGCTCGACGCTCGGCGCCGCGCTCGTTTTCACCGCGCCTGGCATCCCGATGATTTTCCAGGGACAGGAATTCCTCGAAGACGGATATTTCCGCGATACCGTGCCCCTGGACTGGACAAAACTGGAAACCTACGCCGGCATTCATCTCCTCTATCGCAACCTGATCCGACTGAGCCGCAACTGGTTCAATCAGACGGGCGGCCTGCGCGGACAGCACATCAACGTCCATCACATCAACCAGCCAGGCAAACTCATCGCCTTCCATCGCTGGGAAAACGGCGGCCCGGGCGATGACGTCGTGGTCGTCGCCAACTTCGCCAACCGCGCTTATGAAAGCTACTCTCTTGGCTTTCCGAAGGAAGGATTATGGCGCGTGCGCTTCAACAGCGACTGGCAGGGATACAGCGCGGACTTCGGCAATCACCCCGGCTACGACACCACCGCCTCAGACAGCCCTCTTGACGACATGCCCTTCCGTGCCAATGTGGGAATCGGCCCCTATTCCGTCCTCATCCTGTCTCAAGATAACTCATAGCAAAATGGATTTGATCTCTCGCGCCAACTCCGAATTGGGCTTTCATTTTTATTTTCTTATTTTTCATTTTACATTTTACATTTTTCCCTTTTCTTTCTCCAGCAGTTTCTCATACAGCGGTTGATAGGCTTTGCCGAAGTCGTCGCCGCTGATTTCGAAATGCCCCTCCAGCGCGTAATTTTGACCGGCGACTTTGACCTTCACATGGACTACATGTTTGCCGGGCTTCAATCCTTGCAGGAGGCGCGCCACCGCGACAGGGCCGGCGCCATGATTATCACCTTTGCCGCCCGCGCCCATCATCTGGTAGGCTTTGTACGTTCGCTTATCAGGCTGCGGGACAATATCAATCACTTCATTGGATGACTCCTTTTGAGGCACGGTAGCGGGCGAGGCGGGCGTTCGCACGTTCGGACGCGAAACCGCCGGGGTTGTTTTGGCTTTCAAGTCCGGCCTGGGCATCAGAGGAATTTCGAAGCTTTGGGTGAGGACAGCGCCGGGATCATCGGTGACGCGAATGGTCATTTCCATCGTCAACCCACGAGCAGCGGCCGCCGCCACGTCCTTTTCCTTTGACCAATCCTTATAGTTCACCCAAGGGCCGTTGGGGCATATCAGCGCATAGATGGCATCGCCGGCTTTGAACGGCGCGGGCAAAGTACTTTGAACCTTCTTTTCGATGGGTTCATGGGAAAAGATAATGTAGCCCACAGACATCTCTTTGCCCGGGTTTTTCGGAACTGCCGCGCCTTTGACAGCCGCTGCGGGAGTAGCCACAGCAGCCGGGCTGACAGGCCTGGGCTTGACCGCCTCCGGATCCATTTCCATCATCTCCGCCTGACGATCCTTGGCATCCAGGACGGCATTCTTTGCGCGTCCGATCCCCAATATAGATTCCCCGTCTCCGTGTGCAATGGGGATCATCGCGATAACAAGCGCCACGCTCAATGCCGCGTACAGCGCCTTTGCGTTAATCCATCTCATAGTCATTCTCCGTGCTTCAGGATGTTATATTACAGGTTTGATTTTTGGCGCAAATGCCGACTTGTTTTGTGCAAGAGCCATACTTAATGCGGTCGGAAGCGGCGC
>JAPLSP010000695.1:0-12282 GCA_026398575.1 Candidatus Sumerlaeota bacterium
AGGCCATTGAAACGCCAAAAAGAAGGCGGCAAGCCACCTTACTCCAAAAGCTGGCGCCGCTCCCAACAGCATTCTGAATCGCTGTCTTAGTATCAAGCGCAAATGCATGAGATCAGGAGTTTTGAGATTACGCGGATGACAAAGAACGACAACATATTGCCGTTTGGCGTGCGATGATGGCCTAATGGCGGATACCAAAAGCCAACATGCAAAGGCGCTTTCATGACTCCGACTACAGCAATAAACGAACTCCAACCTTCAACGAGATTTCGCAAGATAGGCGGCGGAGCTTCCTTGACAATCTTATGTCTGACGGCGGCCTGCGCGTTTGCCGGCGAGAAGGCGATGGTTGACTTCATCAACCCGATGATCGGCGCCGGAACGGGCAAAGGAACTTACGGCCAACCTGTGGAATATGCGCAAGCCAATGTTAATGATAACCCCAGCACGCAGTCGCGGTCGGACAGCGGCATTGGCACGCTGCGGAAAGGCGCCGGCAAACTCGCAATCAACGTCAACGCCGCCGAGCCGCCCCGGCGCCCCGCCGTGGGCCAGCGATTCGAGCCCGCCGATGTGGATTGGCGGCATCCCGTGTATGCAACCACTTTTGACGACCCTGACTGTCTCAAGGACTGGAAGCTCGAAGGCGGCAAGAGCATGAAGATTGAGGATGGCAAGTTCATCCTTGAAAGCGAGCCTGGGACTACTGTATCCGCTACTGAAGGCAATCATCTCGTCTGCTGGCTCACGAAAGAAATGCCCGCCGACTTTCTGCTCGAATTTGCCGTGCGTCCGCAAAACCGCAAGCAGGGACTCAACATTATCTTCTTCAACGCGCGCGGTCTTCATGGCGAAAACGTCTTTGATCCCGCGCTGAAACCACGCGATGGCCTCTTCGCGCAATACCACAGCGGCGATCTGAACTGCTATCACATCTCCTATTGGGCCGCAGGGCGCGGCACGGCCAACGTGCGCAAAAACGCGGGCTTTCACCTTGTGGCCACCGGCAATGACCTTGTTACGTCCGCGCCCGCCGAGGCCTTTCAGACCATCCGCCTCTACAAACGCGGCGGCGTCATCCGGCTGATGGTGGATGATATCGTCTCCGTTGCTTTCGATGACGATGGAAAAACCTACGGCCCTGTATGGACACACTCCGGCTGGATCGGCCTGCGCCAGATGGCCCACACTGTCCGCTGTGAATACGGCTACTTGAAAGTCTTCCCGTGCAAACCATGAGGCGCATCCTCCGGGGATGGGATGCCCGTCAAGGCAAAAACGAAAGACCACTACACCGTGTTACTTGCCGGAGACGCTCCAGGAAATCAGTTTCTTTCCTGCCACGCCGGATACAGATTTTGTTTTCTTTTTGCCGGAGCATGTCACCCCGGCGTTTTCCGCGAAGACCGCGCCAAACGCCACGAACGTCTGCGCTTTGGTGGAGACCGGGCCGTCAGTTTGAGTGGCCAGGTTCACGATGTTTCCAACGACAGAGCCATCGCGCGCCAGCGGGGTTCCGGTCAGCGTCACCTTGAGAACTTTTTTCGCGGTCCAACTAATCGCGATGGTTTCCACCGTGCGGGACGTGCCTTTCGCGTCCGGCTGCTTCAGGATAAACGTGGCCTTGCCGCCCTTGTCGGGCGCCTTGAGATTCTTTCGCGCCGCATGGCCCAGAGTATCCTCGAAATAGACATCGCCCGCCAGGATGCTGACCGAGGTGTTGGCGTCCACTTTGGCCAGATCGAACTCAGTGGGCAGTTGCGCCTTGGCGGTGAATGAATATCTGTCCGTGGACACAATATTTTGTTTTCTTCGGTTCCATGCTTCCGTGTGGGTGGACCTGATCCGCTGACTGGTGAAGTTGAAGTCCGCCACGCCGAATAGGATCGCGTCATGCGCCACGGCGGACTCGCCCGCCGTGTTTCGCACCTTGAAGAACACCACTTTGGCGCCCTCGCCCGCGGACAGGACGAACGCCGGCGCGGTGAAGTAGGGCAGCCACGAGGCGCCCGCGAAGTCTTCATTTTCGCTCGCCAGATACTCCAATGGATTGCTCGTGCAGGTGTTGTTCAGAGTCACGGCCAGCGTTGTGGCTTTGTCAGCGCCGTTGTTGATCGAAAAGAATGCGACTCCGGGCTTAACAGCAGGCGCTTCATTCAAGACGATAGCACTGCTGGAGACGGACGATTCGCCCGCTGCGTTTCTCACCTTGAATGCAACCCACTTGGATCCGTTTCCGGGCGAGAGGACAAACGTGGGCGAGGGCACATAAGGCTGCCAGGCCGAGCCGGAGAAACTGGCGGTCTCGCTCGCCATGTATTCGGTTGGATTGCCCGTGCATACGTTGTTCAGCGTGACTAGACGGCTGACGGTTTCCGTTGCGCCGTTGTTGATTCTGAAGGAGGACACAATGGGCAGGGATGGCGCCGGAATTTTGACCAATAAAGGTATCGTTAAGGAAGAGCCGTTCGACACAATAACTAAACAAAAGCCCGGCGCTCTGGCGGTCAGTACGCCCTGAGTGTCTATGCTTGCGACCGAAAAATTTGTCGTGGTGTAAGTGGTGCCACACTGACTCGCGGTGATGTCTCTTTCGACGCCGTCGCTAAAGACGCCGTGGACAACGAAAGGCACTGTATCGCCTGTGCGCAGATACAAAACCGAATCCGGCCAAACCTTAAGCCATCCAACAGATGCAGAGGTAGCCACGTTGACAACCGTTGACGTCGCGGCCAGAAACCCTTGCTCGCCCCAAGCCACTGCGATAATACTTCTTTGTCCAATGGCTTCCTGCGGGATAGTTATGTCGGTTGCGAAGGGCGGCGTCTCACTTATAGCCGCCGCACTGCCAGGTGTGGCCACCCATACTTTTGTCGTGTTCGGCGGAACCGTCAGTATAACGTGGAGGGTATCGCTCGGCGAACATACCGTGCCTGCCGTTGGCGTAATGATCGCAATTTCCCCTTCTGAATTTGCAAGTTGCAGATAGGTTGGCGGAGCGGGCGAAGCATTAGCGGAAAGGCTCATCTGGATTTGCGGTTGCGCGCTTTTATCAATTGCCATTCCTGCACTAGCCGTTGGGGCATCCAGAAAATCGGTGACATGGCCGATGACCTCCGAATTCCTCGGCTCATCCAAATGTCCTGTCCCGTGAACAGGTATGGCGCTAAGGTCTCCGGCTTGACTGGGCACAGAAACAACCCAATCGTTCGCAACCCCCTCGAACACTACAGTACGGAAGTCAGACAGAGTGCCGCCTAATCCGAAGGGTAGAAGGCTCAAGAGTTGACCGAGGGAATCTCCTGAACTCCATGGATATATTACCGAACTCGAATCCCCGGCAATAGCCCGAACCGGCACGTGCAGGTTGTTGCCAGGCACATTGCGCCCCCCTGTTTGCAGATCAAAAACCGCATCTCCACCCAATTGTTTGATGAATGCCGGATTAAAATTAGCCAGCAACAAATTAAACCATGGGATGCCAAAGTGCGGCGTTCCGATCGTCACGATCCTTCGAACATACGATATATGTCCGTATAGCTTCGCAAGGCAACCACCCATGCTATATCCAACTATGTCGGCCTTTTTGGCCACAAGTCCGTGGTTGATTGCGGAGTCCAAGGCATGGCGAACATGTACCTGGGGAACCCATGCATTCTGCGCGAAAGAAGCCTTGTTAGGATATGGTTCGTTGCAAACAAACAGGAATCCGTCGTTTTCCAAGGCATTTTTCAGATCCATCATCCCGCCAGGATACCCGTAAGCGCCATGCAACAGTACGACGGGCGCCTTGTAAAGATCGAAAGATTGTGACTCGATGCTCTGGTCATCTATGGTAATGGCAAAACCAATCTGCCTCGGCACTTCGTTGAAAGGACCGTAGCTCTCCGGCGCCTGCCACGTCCTGCGCCACACCCCGTTTTGAAGTGTCGCATCGGAAACCCATGTTCCGTCACCCGCGGGAAACGTCACGTCAGCGCTGCTTTGCACACCATGGAGTTCAACAATCACACGGGAACTGCCGTCGGCGACCGCTCCTTTGACATGACGGGAAAGGTCTTCCTCGTCAAGAAATGATATAACCGTGGCTGTTGTAAATTCTATGTCTATGCTATGTATGTATAACTGTGCTGATGAATTGTTAGTATTGCTGGATTGATCGCTTACATGTGCCTGACATTCTGCCGTCAGAGCAATGGTTGCTCCGAATTCATCCTGTAATTGTCCAAGGGTGGTCTTCCATAAATATGAAATCATCTGAAAGCTACGACTGCCCGTTTCTCCAGTTTCAAAACCGATACAATCGTAGTTCTCATATGTCGGCAAATCTACCCAGGCATTGCCAGAGCCGGTCGGGAATATCCAGTCGGCGCTTATGGAATATGAGAAAACAACAGTGACATTAACCTGCCAATTACTGACCACATCCCAGTCATATTGACCTTCCAGATTGAATTTTACGCCCGTTCTTGCATAAGCCACCCCGGCATGACCAGGTTCGGCGCAGAGCGAGACGTTTGCATAATTCCCATTTGCATCGGCAACCCTCGCATCAGGCCAGGGCAAGAGGTTGTTCGGATCATTTCCGAACCAGCTTTCGTGAAAATTGCAGTTGCTAAAAGTGCGATTCTGTCCGGGCGTTATTGAGAACTCATCGGCAAAAGCAGTGTTTACTGCCATGAGTTCAATTACAATCGCAATCAGATAAATACTTATATTAGTTTTCTTACTCATTTCCTCCCCTTCCTTAATAAAAATACTTCCCAGATTAAACGCTTGCCGACACAAACAAACCTTCCAATTTCACAATTAAGGAATCAGCGGACACCATACTGGCGTCTCGCTCCCTCGTAGGCCAGGGCGTCCGGATTTCGGGCTAAGGTATTCCATGTCATTTTAAATATTCGCCACTCTCGTCGCTTGATCGGATCATGGGCTAAGGTACTCCCCAACATCTAGAGAAAAAACAGGATTCCTTAAGGTCCAGCGCTTGATTAAGTCTTTCCTGGTCGTGGAACTGAATCCATCGCAAGTCTGGCTGCAACCGCCCGGCTACGTCACGCAGATGTTCTCACATAGCTATCAACCGCAACTGGTCAAGTGCGATGTGACCGGCGCTGAAAACAAGCTGGACGCCAACGCCACCCGCAGCGACGATGGCAAGACGCTGGTGTTGCAGGTTGTGAATCCAAGTGACAAGGCAATAAGTACGCGAATCAGCCTCGCTGGATTTGCATTTGCCAAAACCTCCGCCCAAGTGACAGAGTTGTCCGGTCCGCTGGGCGCCATGAATACCGCCAAGAAAACCGACGCCATCGTTCCAAAACAAAGCGCATGGACACACGGCATCAAGGAAGGAACCGCAAGCCATATCTTCCCGCCGTTTTCGTTCACGGTGATGCGGTTCGAGTAACGGGCAATCAAGAAAGAAAGGAATAGCCCATGAAACGAGCCATCTATATCTTCGCCGCGCTTCTTCTTGCGCCGCCGGCATGTTTCGCGCAGAGTCTTCCCGAGACTTCCGCCAGCTGGAAAAAGTACGAGGGCAATCCGGTGATGGGCGGGAAATATGGTACCTGCTTCGATGTTTCCGTACTGCGCGAGGGCGGCAAGTACCGAATGTGGCTTTCATGGCGCCCGAAGAAGTCCATCGCGATGGTTGAGAGCCAGGACGGAATTCACTGGAGCGAGCCGCCGCAAATCGTGCTCGGTCCGCGCGCGGAAACCGGCTGGGAAGACGACATCAACCGGCCCGTTGTGCTGAAACGCGAGGACGGTTATCACCTGTGGTACACGGGCCAGGCGAAAGGCCGTTCGGCGATCGGCTATGCGACCAGCGCGGAGGGCACGACGTGGACCCGGAAGAGCGACAAGCCGGTGTTGGCGCCGGAAAAACCATGGGAAAAAGTGGCGGTGATGTGTCCGTACGTGGCGTGGGATGCGGACGCCAGGCAGTTCCGGATGTGGTATTCCGGCGGGGAGCAAAATGAGCCGAACGCGATTGGCTACGCGACCAGTCCCGACGGATTGGCGTGGACCAAACACGCGGCCAATCCGGTGTTCGCGCCCGATCCGCAGTCTCCCTGGGAAAAGCACAAAGTCACCGCCTGCCAGGTGGAGAAGCGCGGCGAGTGGCATGTCATGTTTTATATCGGCTTCCGCGATGAGCAGCACGCCCAGATCGGCATGGCGCGGTCGCGCGATGGGATCGCCAACTGGCAGCGCCACCCGGCCAATCCCATCATCCGCCCCGGACAGGATCAGTGGGACCACGACGCCTGCTACAAGCCGTATGCCATTTTCGATGGCGCGAAATGGCTGCTTTGGTATAACGGTCGCCATGGCAGTCTTGAACAGATTGGCGTGGCGCTGCACGCCGGCGAGGATCTCGAGTTCGGTCCATGAATCTAGCCCAAGAGATTTGTTAGCGTTCATTAGCGGCTATTAGCGGTTTCTCATCGCCACTGAAATTAATATGGACAATGCCCACTTCATTAGGAAAACAAAAATGAAATTTCCGCACTTCGTTGCGCTAATGGCGCTTTGCGCGGCCTTGACGGCGGCGGCTGGAAAACTGGCAGCCGATGAACAAGGCGTCCGATGCGATACCGTGATGCGCGCGCAACTGGCCAAGCCGTATCCGTCGAGTGGTTGCTGGCATTATGAGGACTTCGCACTGGCGGCCTACTGGCTCAACCAGCGTACAACCGAGGCCGACAAGGCGATCCTCACCGAACGCGAGAAGGAGTTTCCCGCGTCGCTGAAGGACGGCGCCTTCCACTGGCACGCCTACATCCTCGAGCGCATCTACTTCCTCTTCAGCCGCTCCAGCAAACATTTCCCCGGTCGCATGAGCGCCGAGGCCGAGGCGGCGCTGCTCGACATGCTCTGGCAATGGGCCGGGCCGCGTTGCCGGCTCGAAATGACGTTGCCGGCGCGTGACTGGTGGACATGGGGCAGCGAGAATCATCACGCGCAGGCCTGGGCGGGATTCTGGGGCGCCGCGCAGATTTTTGCCCAACACTCCGGCTACAAGGATCGTCGCTACGCCGACGGCGCCACGCCCGAGAAGATGGCGGCGGCGTTCAACGACTACTTCAAACGCTTCGCCCGCGAACGCGCCGCCAAAGGTCTGCTGGTCGAGTGCAACTCCGGCTATAACAAATACACGCTCGGCGGCTGGTATAACATGGCGGACTTCAGCGACGATCCCGTGCTGCGCCGGCGGATGGCGATGTTGCTCGATCTCTTCTGGGCTGACTGGGCCGCTGAGCAGATCAATGGCGTCCGCGGCGGCAGCAGGCACCGCTGTTATCCGGGCGACACCTCGACCGCCGGATCGGGCATGGACGGGCAGGCCTGGTTTCATTTCAGCCTCGGACCCGCCAGGAGCCACCATCCGAGCCATATATGCGGCGCGACAACGTTCTGGCGGCCCTCGCCGGTCGTCATGGACATTGCGAACGACGTGGCGGGACGCGGCGTCTATGAATATGTTTCGCGGCGTCCCGGTCTTGCACAGCCGCGCAAAGAAAATGAAATGCTCCCGAACTATGTCAGCGATCCTGCGCATCCATTCTTCAGCCCGCAGGGAGTTTATCAGCTTCGGCCCGAAGGCGGCGCCTTGTTGCGATACACCTACGGCACGCCCGACTTTGTAATGGGCACAAGCATGGTGGAGGCGCGGCCCAAGGAAGACTGGACGAACATCAGCAGCCAGAATCGCTGGGAAGGTGTGATCTTCGCCGGCCATCCGACCGCGCGCATCTTCGCGCAATCGCTGACACCCGAGCGCGGCAGCGTCTATAACGCCAACTGGTCGGTGCAGAAGCGCGGCGTCCTCATCGTCCAGCGGCTCAAGGCCAGCAACGCGAAAGGCCAGCGCGTATGGTTCGACGCCTCGCTGCGCCGCGTCGAACGCGACGGATGGATTTTCGCCGAGGCGCCGCAGGCGTTCGCCGCCGTTCGCGTCGTCAACGGCCCGACGGCTTGGGAGCCTGATACGGAAGAACAACACCATTCTAAGAAAGGCAGCACAGACCTGGGCTTGTGGCTCAAATGCCAGGACGAATTTTCGCCGGTCATCATCGAGGTAGCGCGCAAGTCGGACTGCGCGAGTTTCGCCGAGTTCCAGCGAGCGACGCTGATGAATTCGCTGCGCTGGGAGAAAGCCCGGCTTGATTACACGAGCCAGCTAAGCAAGACCACACTCACGTTGTTCGCCGACTACTCGCGTCCGCCGCTGGTGGATGGACAACCCGTCAACTACGCTCCGCCACGCGTCTTTGACAGCTCCTTTATCCAATCCGATTTCGGTAGCGGCGTCGTTACCATCCAAAAGGGAACCCAGAAGCTTATCCTGGATTTCAATTCTCTTCGCATCTGAACGAATGACGCTACGCCGAGAGAAACGATCAATGACGCCAAGGCGCGTTCTGCGACCATAAAAGGAACAACGATGAAACCACTTCATACCGCTATTCTATGCATTCTCTGCGGCTTTGTGTTTGTCTTGGCCGGATCGCTTAGCCCGGTCGCTCCCTTCGATTTGACGGATTCCTTCGGCCGCTGCCCCGAAGCGCTGCGGCGCCTGGCGCTGAACTCCGAGCAGTCCATCTTCGAGTCAAAACATCTCTGGGTTCGCGGCGCCAGCCTCTCGGTCAACTCGGGAGTTACGAATGCCGTTGGCTTCAATGATCTGTTCTCGCCTCCATTCTATATCAAACCGTCGTTTGTATTCCTGGTGAACGGCAAACCAGTCTCCGCTGATCGGTATCAGTGGCAAGTGGGGGATTTCTGGCGTTGTGGAATGGCCGGCGATGTGCAGATCGAGTCGCTGCTGGCGCCGGCGTCGGACGCGCGTGGCATGGTGTTGGCGGTACGCCTGCTTAACCGTGGCGCCGCCGATGCCAAGCTTCCCCTGTCCATCGAGCTCCAGGAAATTGCCATGGCCCAATACCGCCGCTGGACGTTCTCCCTGGCCTCTGCCGGCGAGAAGGACAAAATGACATTGGATGGCGAGTCTGATGCCAAGCGGCTGATTTTCACCAATCCCGCGGGCGCGGTAGCGCTGACCACCGATCTGTCCGGGGCTGCTCTCGCCGGGAAGAAATGGACGGCAAACTTGAACCTCAAGCCCGGGCAGAGCCTGCAATTCAACATGGCCTGCGCGGTGGGATCGCGCGAGGAGGCGATTCGGGAGGCGTCGCGGCTGCTGGAGCGGCCCGAGGAAGTGATCGCCCACGCCCGCGCTTATTGGAACGATCAGATCGAGGGACTCTACACGCGGCTGCCGCGGCTCAAATCGGACAATCGTCCGCTGGTTCTGTTCTATGAGCGCAGCCTGCTGAGCGTTCCGCTGTGCCGCTGGCAATTGCCGGGATTGGTGCTGGCGCCGTATTACCCCACCTGCGGCCTCGATAGCGGGGCCTTTTGCGCATACGTCTGGGACTACGCTTACTCGGCGCAGATTCTGCCGCTTTGCGACGCCGCCGCTGCGAAAGCGCACTTGAGGCAGTTCCTCAAGTCGCAACCCACCAAGCACTATGCGTTCAGCCCATTTGATGGCGAACCGCTGGGGCCGCATTATTCGTATAACCAGTATTCCATTGTCCGGGGAATCTATTATTACGTGGCGCACACAGGCGACACGCAATTCCTGAGCGAGATGGTGGATGGCAAGAAGGTACTCGATCATGTGATTGAGCAAGCCACGTTCAACGATCAGCTCAGCACGCCGGTCTGCCTCATAGACTATGGCGACGACCATAACCTTCTGGAACTGCGGCGGACAAAGACGTACAACGCCTTTGTGCCCAGCCCGAACGCCGAGCGCTGCTGGTCTTATCGGGCCGCAGACAAGCTCGCCGCGCTGGCCGGGAAGCCGTCGCCGAACCTGTCGAAGCGCGCCGACGCGCTGGCGGCGCTGTTATGCGAAAAGCTGTGGCAGCAGGAACAAGGCTGGTTCGGCACGATCAGCAAAGACGGCAAACCGCAGATTTGTTACAGCATCCAGATCTTCGATCTGCTGCGCCTGGACATCCTGGACGCGCAGAGACAGGAGGCAATCCTGCGGCGCCTAAACGAGCAGGAGTTCCTTTCTGCGTATGGGGTACACAGCCTCTCGAAGCGCGAGCCTGGTTATGATCCGACGGACGTGGACTGGGGCGGGCCGGGCGTTTATGCAGGCGATGCGCCGGAACTGATCCAGGACCTTTACCACAGCGGGCATCCCGCTCAAGCAGGGGATCTGCTGCGCCGGATTTTGTGGTGGGGCCAGCGTATGCCCTACTACCCCCAGGCCGTCCGCGCCGACAAGATTGACTACCGCCGGGATGGACGATGCAATGTGTTGAGCGGCGTCGCCGGAGCGCAGATGCTGATCTTCGGCGAGCTGGGATTAGAGGCGACGCCGGAGGGGAGTATCAGCATCCAGCCTCGCCTGCCGCCCGAGACGCAAACGCTGACGTTTGAGGGCGTGCGCATCCGCAACCAGCGATTGGATGTAAGCCTTGATTCCGGTGGTTGCACCGTGACCCTTGCCAGCGGCCAGACGCTGCGGGCGCGGCTTGGGCAGAAGCTTGAGATTCGTGATTGAACAAGCGATCCAACAGATAGCCAGCGCGGACGCTGAGAAGCGATGGACATGAGACTGACTGCAATAGATTGATGTACAAAAAGAGCAAAATTGATTGGAAGGCTCTCTCATGACCATAAAGAGAACGGCGCTGATCGTAATGCTATCGCTCGCTACGGCGATGCTACAGGCAGCGGCGATAGCTGCAGACAATGACGCGAACATGGCTCGGGGCAAGGGCGCCAGGGGGATTGGCAGCGGCAGCAATGGGCCGTTTGTCATCGGGAAGATCAATGATGGACGCATGGACGCTATGGGGATGTGGTCAAGCGATGGTAACGATGGCGCGTTCGGCGGGGTCAAGCTCGGAGACGAGCCCGTGGCTTTCAGCACGGTCCGATTTTATGTTTTCAATGGCCGCGCCGCTTTCACCGGCTGGCGCCTCGAAGGAAGCGACGACTGCTATATTGACGATGATCCCGATCCCGGTGTGTCGCCGGGCACGGCCGTTTTTTATGATCCTGAGTTGATTGCCAGTGATGCCGATGGCCAATTTCTCAACTCTGCTTCCAAAGATAATAACGTCGTTCCCATCACGTTCAAGCGCGTGAAATATAAATTCGTTCGACTGGTCTTCATCAAACTCCCCGCCGGCGCCAAGCGGTCGGTCGGCGTCCCGGAATTTGAGGTGTTCAACCGTGCCGACAATGCCGCGCCTCGTGCGAGCCTGACCGCTTCGCCGGGCGTGGCGCTGGATAGCGTCAACAACACGATCACGGCGCCCGGCCCGATTCCGGTAGGGGAGATGCTCGCCAATCTTTCGAAACCATCCGGCGTCACGGTCATCGCCAGCGACAGCACAGGCAAACCGCTCAAAGACGCCGATCTCCTGAAGAACGGCTGTACTCTCGTGGCCAAATATCAGACTGGCGGCAATGACGGGCCATATCAGACGGAGTATAAATGTTACACATTGGTGGACTCCAGCGCGCCGCCGCCCGCGCCCAAACCATTCAAGGCGCCGCATCCAACTCCGCCGCCCAAGCCTCCGGTGACGATCCCATCCGCTCCCGACGCGCCCAAGGATACCGCCAATCTGATCATTGGTAAAAAGATTACCGGCAGCATCAGACCCGAGTCCGGCGCCAAGTTTGTGGCGTCCGGCACCGGGGATTGGTTCATGACGCAGCAAATTCCACAATGGATCTGTGTGGACTTCGGGACAGAGACCCAGTTCGACTACTTCTCGCTATCATCGGCGCAGGTGGTGCATTTTCGGCTGCAAACTTCCAGCGATGGGGCGGCTTGGAAAGATCTGATCGAGGTGGATCGCGTCCGCCCGCCCTATCAATGGAATGGTTACTTCGAGAAGACCAAGGCGCGATACCTGCGAATCGTCGTGCTCAAGCCGTCATGGGACGTGCATGTGAAAAAGATTCTGGTGGCCAACCTGGCTCAGCAACTGATGAACAGCGGCGGAAAGCCGGCGCCCGCTCTCAAGGCCGCTGCAGGACCACTGCCAGATCTTCCCAAACTCCCGCAGGAAGCCAAACCTTAGTACTCATATTCGTTGATACAATAACATAAAATCATCGCGAATACTTTTGCCGGAAGAAAAAAAATCATGCGGATCAGAGCGGCGCCAGCATTTGGAGTGCGGTTGCTTGCTGCCGCTTTAGCTACGCCAGTCTTATAGATCATGGAAG
>JAPLSP010000695.1:12289-12756 GCA_026398575.1 Candidatus Sumerlaeota bacterium
TTGCTTGCTGCCGCTTTAGCTACGCCAATCCTATAGATTATCGAAGCTAAAGCGGCAGCAAGCAACCGCACTCCAAATGCTGGCGCGGCTTCCGACTGCATTATTTTCATCCCTTGGGAGAAACAAGATGAAGGTGAACTGGATCAACCTCATCGGATTATTGACGCTGGCGATCACAGCCGCATTCCCCGCAATGGATGACGCATTGCCCAAGCCGATTTTTTATCTGCCGTTGGATGGCTCAACAGAGGCCGCGGTGTCCGGCGGCGCATCCTGGGAAAGCTCCACGGCGCACGCAGAGCCGATCCTTACGCTGGCCGAATGGCGCAGGACGCGCTTTATTGCAGGCAAAGTTGGGACATGCTGTGAGATCGCGGACGCGCCGCTGGTTTATCGCTGCGCCGGAAATTTCCGCCCGGATGAAGGCGCGTGCGCCTTCTGGATTCAGCCGCAATTCCGCGGCGATG
>JAPLSP010000434.1 GCA_026398575.1 Candidatus Sumerlaeota bacterium
CGCCAGCTCTTGGAGTAAGGTGGCTCGCCGCCTTCTATTTGGCGATTCAATGGCCTTGGCGCAAAAAAAAAGGCGGCGAGCCACCTTACTCCAAGAGCTGGCGCCGCGCCTGGCTGCATTACATTCTTCCCCAGGAAAAAAAATACGTCACTGCCGCGGCAAAGGCGCGGGCGCGGCAAGACGCAGCCAGTTGGCTGTCACTTTCAACAGCGCCGGCGGAAGAGCCGCGCCGCCGTCTTGCGCCACGCCGCGCCATTGGCCCTGCGCGTCGCGCCACAAGGCCACGTCCAGCGGCGAGTCCAGCGCCAGTTCCAAGCCACCGCCACGGAACAGACTGAGTCCGCCGGCGGCGAGGGCTTCGAGTTGGCCGGCAGCGTCGAGACGCACAGCCAGGACTCCAATGGCGTTGGCTTCGACGGGGCATCCATTGACAGGCTGGTTGAAATGAAGGGGATCGCCGCTGACTTGCTGTGCGCCGGCCAGCATCGCCACCGTGCCGTCAATCATTCGGCAGGAACCGGTTCGCGGCGGCGCAGGGGTCTTGACGTCCCAACCGATGACGTCGGTGGCCGGCGTTTGCGGCGCGACGCCACGCTCGCGCAGAAGGGCCGTCACTTGCGCGGCGCATTCGGCGGTATCGCTGCACGCGCGGACTTGGGCGGGCCATTCGGGCGTGAACGGTCGCGCGTCGAAATCGCGCGTCCAGTCGCCGACGCGCCATAGGACGGTTTTGCCGCGAGCTGCCCGTGCGAGAAACGACGCCGTTTCCGCAGGCTCGAATTCCGGATGATACAGCACGGCGGCGGTGTAACGCTGCGGACCGTATTGCAGCCGGCCATCGTCATTCAGGCGCAAGGCGCCGCTCTGGATCTCGTCGGCGGGGATAAGGTCGGCGGGATAGCCCTGCCGCCAGAAATCGCCGGCCAGCTGAAGCCCAACGTCGTTGTAGGCCGGCCCGGCCCAATTCATCGCGCCGGCATGGCCGAAGATAACCGCCACGGGGCAATCCAGCGGCGCACGCGAGATGAAATTGAGGAGACGCAGCCGGGCCTCGGCGCGCATGAGGCCGCCGCGCAGCAGCGCCGCCGTCTGTTCCAGCCGAACGCCCTGCGCCGCCGGGTACACCGGATGGTAGTTGATGCGGCCGCCGCCCAACGCGTGGCTCCAGACCGCGCGTTCGTATTGCGCGACCGATGGGGCATAGAACATGTTGATCCAAACCGCGCCGCCCCATTTCTTGGCCAGCGCGGTACGGACGGCGAACGGCGTGACTTCGTCGGTCTGGGCCAGGTCGCGCGGGACGGCCCACCAATCCAAACCGTTTTTCTTGAACTCGCGCAGATCGGGATTCGGCCACCACGTCGGATGCGTCGCCACGACGCCGCCCGGGCCGAAGACCTCCTTGACCGCGCGATAAAAATCGCCCTCGACCGCCGCGTTGCGCTGCCAGGCGAGCTGCTGGTAGTGATTGATGGCGGCCTGGCGCTCCCGCTCGTGTCCGCGCTCGCCGAGCCACATGAGGAGACAATCGCGCGCCAGGTCGCGTCCGCCCGTGTGTTGCGCGTATGCGTCGGCATGGGGGCGCGAAAACCAGAAATCGTTTTTGGCCGGGCATCCGTCAAAGCACGGCGGGAACCCCCATTCGTCCTTGCACGCGCCGGCCAAAGGCGCGTCGGCGTATTGGCGCAGAATCGCTCGCTGAAACTCCAACAGGTGTGGCGCGAACACGTCGGGCGTCAGGTGCGCGAAGGCCGCCAGCACGGTGGCGTACCGTCCGCGTGTCGCGGCATCGCACGGGATGGTCACCCGAACGCTCTGTGTGGTAACGGTTACTTTCTGACAGCGCGTCGTGATATCCTCAATCGAGTCCGGCTCGATGCCGGCGCCGGCCTTGCGGTAGGCATAGACGCGCACGAGCCGCCCCGCCACCGGCAGATAGGGCGTTGTGCGCGCCGTATAGTGGTCGCTGAGCGTGTCGGCGGCAATCGCCAGCGTCACTTCGCCCGCGTCACTCAGCGGTATTTCGCGCAGCCGGAGCATCTCCTGCAACTCATCCGGATAAGCGCGTTGGAATGCCCGCCGCGCCAGGCGCACGTCCAGGTCCATCACCAGCTTCATGTCCCGGCGCCGCGCATAATCCGCAGCCTTTGCGATCTGGTCGTGCGTCGCGGCGTCCGTGACCTCCCGGCCCTGCACGCGAAGGCTCGTGGTGAGCAGATTGAAAGCCGCATGGCTGCTCACGGTGTCGAGAAATGGCCGATACCCTTCCGGTTGAAATTCCGCATCCGTCCAGAACCAGCAACCGATGGATAGCAGGACGTCCGACGGCGAACGAGTCGGAAGCGTTTGCGGGTCAGCGGCGCTGACGCCTGGCGGTTGGCCAATGGCAGTCAACGCGAGCAGCATGAAGAAGCCCGCCCATGAATGCAGAAACCCGATTGAGCGATTCACATGTAACCTTTCCAAGCTGATCCATAGTATCATCACAAATATTCATATTTAGGAAAGACGATTAATGCGGATGGGCGCGGCGCCCGCTTTTGGAGTAAAGTGGCTTCCTTGGCGTAAAAAAGAAGGCGGCAAGCCACTTTACTCCAAAAGCTGGCGCCACTTTTATCCGCAGGAATCTCCTCTTCCAACATGAGCATTTGCGATGAATTTACCTCATTGTATTTGCGAATAGGAGTGCTTTCATTCCGCGCAGAGATAATATACTTTGCGCCGGTGTTATTCTTCATGTTATCTTTTATCCTCATCCTCGTTAGGTGTGTCCTTGCCTGCGAGTTCCAAGACTTTTTTTCTCAATGTCTGCACTTCAGGATTCGTTGGGGCAAGCTCCAGGGCGCGGCGGCTGTTGCGGTCGGCATAGAACCAGCCGCAGCCAGGCGTGTCGCTGGTCTTCGCATCCATCTGCCGGACGGCCAGCCGGGCGAGCGCCAGCGGATGATCGGGGGCGTATTCCACTGCGGCGAAAAGGCTTTCGAGCGTATTTTCTGCGACCCGCTTCTCGACCCACTGTGGAACAGTTTCTTCCGCAAAAGGCTCAATCGTGCGGGTCTGGCGGTCGGCCAGGAGCCACTTGGCGATCCGCACGAAAGGATCCTGGTCCGGCAGGATGGACAGTTCCTTCCTCAGGGCCGCCAAGTCATCGGGCGGCGCCGGTTCGACGGCGGTGGTCGCTCCGACTCTCCTCCCGGCGATCGCAATGGCCGTTCTCAAAAAAAGCGGACTGGGCGTTCGCCCTGGAACGGGATTGATCGTCCATACCCGCGCGGTGTTGTCCTGCGAGGCCGTCACCACATAGCGTCCATCGGGGCTGAACTGCGCGCTATTGACATCATCCTCATGCCGCATCGGCTCGCTCACCGGCTTGCCGCTTTGCGCCTCCCACACTCGCGCGATCTTGAAAAACGAGGCCGTCACCACATAGCGCCCGTCGGAGCTGAACTGGGCGTCATAAACTAAATGCTCATGCCGCATCGGCTCGCCCACCGGCTTGCCGCTTTGCGCCTCCCACACCCGCGCGGTATTGTCATCAGAGGCCGTCACCACGAAGCGCCCGTCGGGGCTGAACTGCGCTCGAGCAACAGCCTTCTCATGCCTCATCGGCGTCACGGCCTCCGGCGCCGGCGTCAGCACACAGTCGTCCACAGGCAAAGAGCCGGTGAACATCAACTCGATCTTCGCCTCGGACCTGATTCAAGCCGTCTTCTACGCCGGCGCCGAACAACCCGATTCCGACACAGGCGAAACAAAGCCGACCTATCTGGGAGTGCTAAAATCCATGAAAATGGACCCCAAAGGCGCCCTGAAAGCCGACTATAAAATTCATATAAAAGAAAACGAAAAATATCCAGTCTTCTCGCCGCCATCATTGCGCGATCCCAAGCGGATCATCATGGAACCTTAGAGGTTGAATTTTGAGTTAAGGTGACTCCCCAAATTAATTTAGGGCTTCGTTTCGTCCGCCTCCTGCATGAGCGTCTCGATCTTTTTCATATCCGGATGATCGTGGCCGGCCGCACGGAGCGCTTTGATATCGTTCCGGATTTCCTCGTTCCATTTGCGTCCGTCTTCGAAAGCTTGCCCTCGGTATTTGGAATAAATGGCTTTCGCTTTTTCAAACTGGCCGTTGAGGAGGCAGGCATGAGCAAGGTTCATGCGGGCAGGGCAGGGCTTTTCGTCCGAGAGCCGGGCCACGGCCTTTTCGCCGGCAGCAAGGGCTTCGGGAAACGCGCCTGACAAAAGGGCGCTCCAACAGATCGAGCTATTCAAACCGCTGGCCTTATTGGGTTCAATGTCCGTAAGAGAGGAAGCGATGGACTCGGCTTCTGATAAGGAGCGGTAGGCATCGGCATGTTTGCCCAGTTGGCCTTCTAGGTTGCCTTGGATTACCAGAGCGTTTGCAAGCTCGGCTTTATCATCGCCCCGTCGTAGCAAATCTGTCAGTTTCTTTTGGTAACCAAGGGCGGCCTCGTAGTCCTTGAGATTGACGCAGCACACAATGAGCGGCTGCAAAATATTCGCCTGAAATTTGGCCGCCTCGGCAAGTTGCGAACCAACGAAAAGACGCTCCGCGAGTTTCTGCGCCTTGCCAAGCCAATCGCTTGCTTCCGCCCATTGTTTACGCTGTTTTGTTAGCAAACCCATCCGTTCATAAGAAATACACAGATCGCGTTGCCGGTCCGTGTTGCTCTTGTCGCGAGCGGCAAGGGTTTCTCTGATTTCCAAGGCGTTGCGGTAGTGCTTCTCCGCCTCCGGCAGGTTGCCCGTGGCTTTCATGAGATCGCCCAGATTGCTGTGGCTGACGGAGAGATCGCGCTGCCAGTCCGCGTTGCTCTTGTCGCGAGCGGCAAGGGTTTCTCTGATTTCCAAGGCGTTGCGGTAGTGCTTCTCAGCCTCCGGCAGGTTGCCCGTGGCTTTCAGGAAATCGCCCAGTCGTTCGTGGCTGACGGAGAGATCGCGCTGCCAGTCCGCGTTGCTCTTGTCGCGAGCGGCAAGGGTTTCAATGATTTCCAAGGCGTTGCGGCAGTGCTTCTCAGCCTCCGGCAGGTTGCCCGTGGCCGTCATGAGATCGCCCAGATTGCTGTGGCTGAATAAGAGATCGCGCTGCCAGT
>JAPLSP010000339.1 GCA_026398575.1 Candidatus Sumerlaeota bacterium
CCTTACTCCAAAAGCTGGCGCTCATCCTGATTGCATTCTCTTGCGCGGATTATGATGACGGCGGAGAGCAAGGTCTTTGCCTTGCCTCGGAAAGGATGGCCTGATTATGGATCGGCTGCTTTTCTCGATTCAGCGGTTTGCATCTAGCTTAGTTTTGTTCGTTATCGCGAGTGTCTTCTGCAAGGCTGCCGAGAGCCTCAACAATGAATCGGCAAAACCAGAAACGTCTCTCATCCAAACGGCGACGCAAAATCTCGGTGTCACCCGCGGGATATGCGTCGTGCTGGGTGATCCGACGTGCGAACTTGCGCTGAAGATGGCGCGGGAATCCGAACTGCTGATTTATGCTCAGATGCCCGACGCCGCCGACGTGGAGAAAGCGCGGCAGAAGGCGCATGAGGCGGGATTCTATGGGACGCGCATCTATATCGAAAAAGGCGCCTATTCGAAATTATATCTTGCCGACAACATTGCCGATGCGCTTGTAGCGGTTGGCGAGGCGGCGAACATGCCGCAAGCCGAGGCGAAGCGCGTTCTGCATCCGGGCGCCAAGGCATTGATTGCAGGAAAAGAACTGATCAAGCCGTCCGCTACCGGAACGGACGATTGGTCTCATCCCTATCACGGCCCCGATAACAATCCTTTATCGCGCGACCAGATCGCCCGCGCGCCATATCTGACGCAGTTCCTGTCCGATCCGCGCTATGCGCCGGTGCCGCAGGTGGCCGTCGCGTCGGCGGGGCGCGTCTTCAAGTTATTCGGCCACATCGCCTTCAAAGCGCGCGAAGAGCCGTGGCTCAACACCCTCGCGGCCTTCAATGGCTATAACGGCGTCCTGCTTTGGCGCCGCGAGATTCCGCCCGCCCTGATGGTTCATCGCAGCACGCTCATCGCCACGCCCACTGTCCTTTATTTCGGCGACGACAAATCCTGCAAAGTGATTGACGCCGCGACGGGCGAACTGCGCGACGAAATCGCGCCGCCCGAGGACGTGGCGGGCGGGACGTTCTGGAAATGGATGGCGCTCGAAAACGGCGCGCTCTATGCGCTGATCGGCGAACAGGAGGAACGCGATCCGGTCATCCGCGCGCGGCGCGAAACGCATGGCTGGCCGTGGAATCCGCTCTCGCCCGGCTATAACAAGCCCGACCACACCTGGGGCTTCGGGCGAACGCTGCTGGCCATTGACCCGGCGACGAAAAAAATTCTTTGGCGCCATCAGGAGACGGAGCCCATAGACAGCCGCGCTCTCTGTATGAAGGATGGCCGCATCTACGCGTTTCGTTTCGGCGCCTACCTCGTCTGTCTTGACGCGAAGACCGGCAAGGAAATTTGGCGCAAGACCAAAGACAATGCGCATGAGCTGTTCGCCGCGCTCGGGCAGTATATGAATCGTCAGGGCTTTGCCACCAACTGGCGCACCACCGCATACCTGAAGTGCAGCGACAAGGCGCTCTATTTCGCCGGACCGCCGATAGGAACACTCCTGGCGGTTTCGGCCACCGATGGCAAGGTTCTTTGGACGCATCCTTACAACAACTACCAACTGCTGATCTGCGACGACGGCCTCTATGGCCTCAGCGGGCAAACCGACCGCGATCCCGCCCGCAAGTTCAATCCGCTGACGGGCGAAATCCTGGCCGAGATCAAAATAGCCCGGCGGGCATGCACGCGCGTCACCGGTTCGGTGGACGCCATCTTTTGCCGCGCGGGAGAAGGTTCGACGCGGATTGACCGCGCCAGCAACCGTCCGCAGCTGGTCTCCCCGATGCGCCCGCAATGCCATGACGGCGTGACGATCGCCAACGGGCTGCTTTATTGGTGGCCGTCCGTCTGCGACTGCAACCTGACGCTCTACGGCATCACCTGCCTCGGACCCGCAGGCGGTTTCGATTTCAAGCAGGAAGCCATCGCCGCCGAGCGCCTGGAATCCTTCGCCAAAAGCGGCGATGCGGTCGCGGGTTTGCCGGAGTCCGACGGCGACTGGCCCTCCTTCCGCGCGAACAACACGGCCTCGGTAACGTCCAAAGCCAGGATCCCCGCCAATGCCGCGCCATGCTGGAAGATTGAGCCATCCGCTACGTTTACGCCGACGGCGCCGACGGCCGCCGGCGGGCTGGCGTTCTTCGGCGGCTCGGATGGAATCGTCCGAGCGGTGGACGCGCAGACGGGAAATCAGCAATGGACGGCCTACACCGGTGGCCGGATTCAGTATCCGCCCACCATCTCGAAAGGCCGCGCCTACGTTGGTTCTGGCGATGGTTGGGTTTATTGCTTCGAGGCGAAGACGGGACGGCTGCTCTGGCGATTCCGCGCCGCGCCGGTCGAGCGGCGAATCCCCGTCTATGGCGAGTTGCAGTCCACGTGGCCCGCGGCCAGCGGTGTGCTCGTGAGCGAGGGAGTGGCTTACGTCGCGGCGGGCATCCTCAACTACGACGGCACGCACGTCTATGCGCTCGACGCCGCCACGGGCCGGATCAAATGGCAGAACAACTCCTCCGGTCAGCTTGATTCCGAATCCCGGAGCGGCGTCAGCGTGCAGGGCCACATGATGCTCGTGGATGGGAAACTTTACCTTGCCGGCGGCAATGCCGTCTCTCCGGCTGTTTACGACATCGCCGACGGGCGCTGCCTCAATGATCCGGGGATATTGCGGCAGGTGAATAACAACAATGTGCCGGGGAGCAGAAGCCCGCGTGGCAGCGAACTCTACGAAGCCGGCGGCAAAGTTCAGGTGTCCGGCAAACCGCTCTATGCCCACCCCCAATATGATGTCTATGACAACCAGGTTTCGAAAAAGACACTGCTGGCCGCTACGGGTGACCGCGCCATTTCATGGAGCGACAATGCGAAGCTTGTCTGCTCTGTTCCCGGCGCGTCGAAGCCGGAGACGAAGTGGGGAAAGGACTGCAAAGGAAGCCTCGCCCTTGCCGTGGCGGCGAACGCCGTTGTCGTGGCGAAAGCGTCCGAAGTCGTCGCCTACGATTTGCAGGACGGCGCAACGCTCTGGACTCAGCCGCTGCCAGCCTCTCCCGCTCCTTTCGGTCTGGCGATCAGCAGCAATGGGGGAGTGATCGTCACGCTCGAAGGCGGCAAGGTTGTTTGCATTGGGATATCGTCATCCGCGCTGATGCATTAACACGCCATTGAATTGGCCTTGACTGAAACGCGCAAGGCGCAGGAAACTATCAAAGACTTTGGAAGGAGCGGCGCCATGGGAGAAGTGATTGTTGATATTGATTTGGAAAATTGCATAGATCGGTTGGCATGTATTGATGGCCGCCTTGCGAAGGCCAGTTTGAGAAAATGGAGTACGAAAGCGGTTGTTGACACGGGAGCGGTAATGCTGACATTGCCACAGGATGTCGTTGAAAAGCTAGGGTTGAATGAATTGCGGCGGGCAATTGTGCGCTACCCCGATGAACGCTGTGAAGAGCGCCCGATTGCCGGTCCGGTTTGGCTGCAGGTAGGCGAGCGCTCGATGATCGCGGAATGTGTGGTGATGCCTCCGGCCAGCGAGCCACTCTTGGGGCAAATCCCTCTGGAAGCCATGGACTTGGTGGTGGATTGTCAACGCAATATCCTTGGCCCTCGACCCGAATCCCCCATCTATCCGATGCTGAACCTTAGATGATTTTATCCTGTTTCACGCGTTGGATTTTCGCTCTTTCGTGGCGCCTTTTGCGCCTCAATCCAGCGGAAACCGCAGGCGCGCAGTGAGGCTGTCGGTGGTCGGGGTGACGGTCAGGCTGGCCGCTTTAAGGCCAGACAGGGCGCCGATGAGACTGCGCGCGCGCGACCAGGTTTGCCGCGTGTCTTTATCCCAAAACGAAACCGATTCGATCAATGCGGCCAATGCCTTGCGCAGGCTGGGGAAGTTCGCATATACCAGCAACGCCGCATGTCGCGAGGACTCGGGCGTTTCGAGACGTTTCCATTCGGGCGATTCGGTTATTGACGGGCGTTCTTTCCTCGCGGTCGCGGCGCACGTCTCCGGCACGCCGGCGCCGAGGCTGGCAAGGAACGATGTGCCGCGCGTCTCGAATTCCGCAGGGCCCAGCAACGTCTGCGCGCGCATGATCGCTCCCTGCGGCGTTTCAAACAGCGTCTTTCCCGCCGTCGCGGACGAAATGGCGGAGTTCGAAGATGGAGCGGCTGACTTCAGGAGCGCCTGCAATTTCGTGGACGGCGTCGCCGGCGCCATGACATGAATTTCCGGAATCGGTCCGATCAATCCCGGCTTTATCCCCATGATGGCCACCGTAAGGTCGCCGCCGAAATGCGGCATCGCGTCGCGCCCGAAATCGAATCCGAACGGCGCCTGAAATAGATACCACCAGTCCGCCAGCGCCTTGGCGTTGCGTTCGCTTCTTTCCCGCGCCTTGGCCTGTTCGCGCGCTTCCTTGTCGCTATGAGGAAGCGGCGGAGGGTATTGCGTCCAGAGGTCGTAGAAGTAGGCGAGGGCGGCGGACGGATCGGGACTGGATGCCGAAATCATCAGCGCCGTCTCGGCGGGCAATTCGATATGCGCGGTTGTGTTCGCATCCACCGGCGGGAACATCGCGTTCATTGCGGCGCGTCCAGAGGCGGTATATCGCAACCGCGCCTCCAGCGATACGATGGCGCCGGACCGCAGCTCCGCCTCCAGCATCGCGTAGCGGGTGGATTCCCTTTGCAGATAGATGCGCCGGAGTGGGGAATACTCCAGTTCCGCCTTTTCAGGAAACAGCGCCAGATAGTCCCGCAAAGCCTGAGCCGGCGCAATCCGGGCGGAAGCCGCGGCTTCGGCGTTCCGAGTTCCGAGTTCCGAGTTCCGAGCCTTTCCTCCTGTCTCCCCTTTCCCCTCTCCCCTCTCTCCTTTTCTTTCTCCAGCCTCCAGCCTCTGCTCTCTGAATCGGTTGATGACTTCTTTCAGATAGGCCGAATCCGCTGTGCGCAGCGATAAGACGACGGCGTTTCCCAGCCGGATAAATGCAAAACCATGCTTCGCCTTGGGGGCGTCGTAGAGATACATCCGCACGCCGCGATATCGTTTGGTTTTCATGCGCAGGTCGGGATAGTAAGCGGCGGCCAGTTGCGCGGTCTCTTCCATAAATCCGATGTCGGCGCGCGTCAAGGCGAGGAATCCCGGGCGTTCGGGGCGGGCGGCGCAGGGGAAAAAGCCGATCATGGCCTCCTGTCCGAAATAGCGCTTGAGGAACGCCCTTCCAATGGCGAGCTTGGCCTGAATCCCCGCCGAATTCGCTTCCTGGACGTACTGCCGCCAATCGTCATCCGTCAGCAGGTAGGCAGCCAGATCAATATTGTTTTCCACTTCCTTTAAAACGCGGCTTTGCTCCAGCCGCACGATCGTGCTGGTCAGATGATTCACTTCGATCACGGCGGAGGGATTGTCCGGGACAAGCGCGCCCAGCGGCCCGTAATAAACGGGATCGCGATGCAGCCAGATCGCCACATAAAGCGCCCCCAACAGCACAGCCCCTATCATCACAAGGATGACGGCTACGCGCAACAACCGCCGGCGCCAGCGCCGGGGAACGGCAGGAACCCCCACCATAGGGACAGCAACACCCATCATAAAATCTCTTCTCCGCGTCCCTTGCGTCCCTTAGTCCCTTGCCCAAAAGCCGGCTTTCCCTACCCATAAAGAATAGACAGCACTGCCGCCAGCCACAAAATCAGGTTTCCGATCATCCATTTATCCGTCAGCAACACCGTCTCCGGCTCGCCGCCCTTGTCGCGCCGATACGCCAGATACAGATAGCGGGAGATTCCATAGACGACGAACGGCAGCGTATAGACCATCGGCGAGGAGCCGTCGCTCAGCCGTCCGGCGCCGATGGCGTGCGATGAAGTGGTATAGAGCGCGTAGCTGACGACGGTGGCCGCCGTCGCGACGGATATCATCTGATCCAAAAAGCCGGACGAATATTCTTCCAAGACAGGGCGGTGCGAGTGCGCATTATCTGCCAGCAGCAGCAGCTCGTGCCGGCGCTTGCAGGTCGCCAGGAACAGCGCGAGAAAGAACGTGCAGGCCAGAAACCATGACGTCATCGCTATTTCAGGACCGCCCGCCATGCGGATGGCCAGCACGCCCGCGATCGCCCGCAGCACAAATCCCAACGCCAGAATCATCAGGTCCAAAATCACCACGTGCTTGAGATGGAAGGAATAGCCGCTGATCAGCAGCAGGTAAACGAGCGAACAGTATCCGAACTGCCGGTTGATCAGAAAGGCGCCCGTCAGCGCGCCGGCGCAAATCACGAGCGCCGCGACCGCCGCCACGGAAACCGGCAGCCGCCCCGAAGCGATCGGGCGTTTGCGTTTGACCGGATGCGCCTGATCCGATTTCAGATCGGCGATGTCATTGAAGATATAGATGACGCCCGACAGCGCGCAAAAAACGATGAAGCCCTCCACGGCCCTCGCCACTAGAGCATAATCATGCAAATGCTTCGAGAGCAGCAACCCGGCGAAAAGCAGCAGGTTTTTCGTCCACTGCTTCGGGCGCAATGACTGAATCAGGGCGGTGACCATGGGGCCATACAACTCCCGCAAAGGAATACGGAGCGGATGCTATGGCAGGACGCTCTCGTCCGTCCAGCGAAATGCCCTGCCCGACTCCCGCACTCCCGCACTCTCGCACTCTCGCACTC
The DNA here is from genome assembly GCA_026398575.1 of Candidatus Sumerlaeota bacterium. Next base: position 6,657 of record JAPLSP010000339.1, read on the forward strand.
TCGCAGCATTGCCGTCTCGCCTTCCGCGTCCGTAACGAAGCGCAGCGGAGTCAGGACATCCGCCTCAGGCTAGCGCTTGACCCGGAGAAAGAGATAGACCATCGGGCGGATCATTTTCCACCAGTCTTGGAAAGGGCGGATTTTCGAATACGAGGCGCGCTGCTTGGATGTCTTCGCGGGATAACGCTTGTGCACGGCGACTTCGGCGACGGGATAACCCAGGACGAACGCCTTGAAATGGATGTAGTATTCCAGTTCGTACCGCTCCAGCCACTTCTGCCCGATATCAACGCCCGGCTCGTCGAAGAAATCCAGCCGGTAGGCGCGGAAGCCGTTCGTCAGGTCCGTGCAGCGATGCGGCGAGAACAGATTGAAGATCGCGGAATAGAGTTGGATGGCGATCCATCGAAAGAGCGGCGTGTTTTCGTGATAGCCTCTTTCCAGGAAGCGCGAACCCTGCACATAGACCGCGCCCTCCTCGATGACCGGACGCATCACCTGCCGGATCTCCTTCGGATCGTCCTTGCCGTTGCCCGCCATGACGACGATCACGTGATACCCGTTGCGCCGCCCGTAGTTGATGACGTCGCGAATGCCGGCGCCGACGCCCATGTTGACCTCATGCCGGATGATCTCCACCGGGTACTGATGAATGAGATCCTCGGTGCCGTCATTCGAGCCGTCATCCGCCAGCACGACGCGATCCACGGCGTCGAAAGTGAATTCATCGAGGAGGCGTTTGATTTTCTCTTTTTCATTATAGACCGGGATGCAAACGAGCGTGCGGACTTTTTTCGGCAGTGGCGGCAGCGCGCGCGGCCGCAGCCTCAGGCGGAACGCAAACGCTGCGATTCCCGCGCCCGCCAGTGCCGCAAAGTAGGGGTCCGAGGACATCCGATAGCGCGAATGCGCCGTGCAGGCTCCGATCAGCAATACGGCGGGATAGAGCGTGAGGAACAGGAACAAGCTGAATTGCTTCCACGACCGCGAGCGCCACGTCCAGACAAGTCCGATCAATCCGAGCGCGTAAACCGCCGACAGCGCGGCCCATTGCGCTACCGCCCAAATACCGAACACCGGTTTTTCCCACGCGGGCAGTGGTCCCAATTCCGTGCGCCGGTGAAACAGCGCTTGGTAAAACGCCGCGTTGGCGCCGAAATGAAGCGCGAAGAAACTTTTGACCGCCGCCCAGGCGAACAGCCCCGGATGTTCGAGGATGATCCGTTTGGCCAGCTGTGCCGCCTCCTCCTGGCGCTGGCCCTCTGTCCATCGTTTGCCTTGAGACGCTTGCTCCAGTTTCTGCAATTCCCTGTAAAGATCGTTTTTGGCCTCTTCAAAGCTCATGCCGGATTCGAGCATCCGCACCGACGCGGCGCGCGATTCGAGCAGGTTATAGCCGCCGATCGTCGCGACCGAAGCCGCGCCCGCGATTTTCTGGTTGCGCAGCATCCATGCGCCCACTGGCGCCCCATACGCAACGCCCCAGACCAGCAGCGCGACGATCAGCCGGGGGGGCTTTCGCGCCAGCGCCACCACCAGAAAAATAATCACTCCCACCCATACGAATACTCCGAATGGCCGCGCCAAAACCGACGCGGCGATCAACAAACCGCTCAATGCCGGCAAGGCCCAATTGCCGTCTTCCGTGAATTTCCAGAGGCAGTAAATTCCCGCCACCAACAGGAAGGCGTAGAGCGTTTCGGTCAGGAGCAGATTGTTGTGATAGATATGCGTGGGATCGAGCGCCACCAACGCCGCCGCCCACAAACCCGCGTAAGGATGAAACGCCCGCGCCGCCAGCCAATAGGTGAGATAGATCGTCGCCAGCGCGAGCGCGATCTGGATCAGGATGACGGCGGCTGCGCGCTGACCAAAGAGGGCGAACACGCCCGCCATGAACGCCGGATAGCCTGGCGTGCGAAATGTTTCGGGCGCAGCGCCGGGATCGGGCGACTGCAGGAATGTGCCCTGCTTGAGCAGCGCTAGAGCGGAATTCCAATATCCGGGCGTGTCCGGCTCATAAAACAGCCGCGCGTCCGTGGCGAAAAAGAAGAACACGCCCAGCCGCAGCGCCGCGGCCACGATCAGGATCGCCGCCAAAGGATGATTGCGAAGCCGCAAACCGAAACTCATGGGATTGCCGCCGGCGCGCCTTGATGCATTCATGAAGCGCTTTCCAGGAACTTGCGAACTGTCGCACAGACATACGCCACCTCGTCATCAGTCAGGCACGGATGCATCGGCAGCGAGACAATCCGTTTGCACAGCGCCTCGGTGACGGGCAGGCTGGCCGCCGCGCCCCCGGTGGACTGATACGCCGCCTGCTGATGGATGGGAATCGGATAATGGATTCCCGCCTCAACGCCGTTGGCTTTCAGGAAGTCGAGCATCGCATCGCGGCGGTCCGTCTGGATGACGTAGAGGTGATAGACGTGTTCCTCGGCGCCCGGATCCTCGGGCAGCGTGACGCCTTCGGCCCCAGCCAGTCCCTTGCGATAGAGCGCGGCGATCTCGCGCCGGCGGTCGTTCCATCGGTCGAGGAACGGCAGTTTGCGCAGCAGGATTGCGGCCTGCATTTCGTCCAGGCGCGCGTTGGTCCCGAGGTAGTCGTGATGATATTTCGTGTGGCCGCCGTGATCGCGCAGCGCGCGGATATGCTTGGCCATGTCGTCGTCATTCGTCGTGATGCCGCCGGCCTCGCCGCAGGCGCCCAGGTTCTTTGAGAAATAAAACGAGAAGGCGGCGGCGTCGCCGAGCGCGCCGGCCCGCTTGCCCTGGTAGATCGCGCCGTGCGCCTGGCAGGAATCTTCGAGGACGCGCAATCCGTGCTTTTTGGCCGCGCGGCAGATCTCGTCCATATTGGCCGCGCGCCCGTAGAGATGAACCGGCAGGATCACCTTGGTCTTCTTTGTGATGGCTTTTTCCAGCGCGCGAGCGTCCATCGTCATCGCCTTCGGGTCCACGTCCACGAATACCGCCGTGGCGCCGATCAGGGCGATGGCTTCCCACGTCGCGACGAAGGTGTGCGAGACGGTGATCACCTCGTCGCCCGGTCCGACGCCGAGCGCGCGCAGGGCCAGCACAAGCGCGTCCGTCCCCGAGCCGACGCCGATGCAATGCTTGACGCCGCAGTATTCGGCAAAGGCCTTCTCGAAGTTTTGCACATTGGGTCCGAGGAATAGGCGCATGCTCTTCAGAATATTGCCGAATTCCTCCATGACGTCCCGCTCGATAGGCTCGAACATTCCCCGCAGGTCCACGAATTTGACGCGCCGCTGCGCCGGAGCGGCAGCGGCTTTTGAGGCCGGAGAGTCGGGGACCGGGCGGATGACGTGCGCCGGAACGCCGTCGGCAATCGTATGGGCCGGCACGTCGCGCGTGACCACGGCGCCCGCGCCGATGATGGCGCCTTCGCCGATCGTCACGCCGCCGCGAATCGTCGCGCCGCTGCCGATCGAAGCGCCGCGCCCCACGCGCGTCGCCAGGCACTTCCAGTCCGCTTCCGATTGCATCGAGCCGTCCGGATTGACGGCGCGCGGGTAGTTGTCATTGATGAAGCAAAC
>JAPLSP010000581.1 GCA_026398575.1 Candidatus Sumerlaeota bacterium
CCGCGCCGTTGCGGCGTGAGAATGAAAGGGCGCTCTAAAATGCCGCTGATCCTCATTCAAATCATCCGCCGTCTGATCCATTATTGGAGCCGCATGGAATGCGCTTATTATGCCGCTCTTGCGCGCCATCGGGCGGCCCGATTTGGCAAAGGGCTGAACATCAATGGCCGCACGTATCTGACGCCCAACACGTATCTGGGCAACAACGTCAGCTTCAACGGGCTGGTGGTCAGCGGCGGCGGGAAAGTGGTCATCGGCGACAATTTTCATTCCGGGCCGGACTGCCTGTTCATCACGCAGTTTCATAACTACGACCACGGCAATGCCATTCCCTACGATGACACGAATATTGTGCGGGACATCATCATCGAAGACAACGTCTGGCTCGGCAGCCGCGTGATCGTGCTGGGCGGGGCGACCATAGGCGAAGGCGCCATCATTCAGGCCGGCTCCTGCGTTGTCGGCAGCATCCCCAAGTACGCCATCGCCGGCGGCCACCCGGCCAAGGTCTTCAAACAGCGCGATATCGAGCACTACGAAAAACTCAAAGTGGAAAGGAAATTCCATTGAGCGATTTGGATCCCTGTGCCGGCCTACGGGAAGTGAGCCGGCTGGCCGAAGAGATGGCTCAAAGCGCCGCAGAGCCGATCCGGCGCGCCTCCAGCCTGCTGGTCGAATGCCTGCGCAGCGGCGGCAAGATTCTGGCCTGTGGCAACGGCGGCAGCGCCGCCGACGCGCAGCATTTCGTGGCGGAAATCGTGGGGCGGTTCATGATCGCGCGTCCGCCGCTGGCCGCCGTGGCTTTGTCTCCCGACGCCTGCGTAACGACGTCGCTGGCCAACGACTTCGGGTTCGAGCGGATTTTTGCCCTGCAGGTGGAGGCCTTGGGCCGGCCCGGGGATGCGCTGGTGGTTTTCACGACCAGCGGCAAATCGCCGAACGTCTTGAGCGCCCTTCAAGCCGCGCGCGAACGCGGGATGAAAACCATCGCCTTCGTGGGCGAGGCCGGCAATCCCATCCTGGACGGCTGCGACGCGCGCTTCCACGTTCCTTCGCGCAGCACGCCGCGCATCCAGGAGATTCACGCCGTCTTGCTTCATGCGGTATGCGAAAGGCTGGAACAGGAATTATTCCCTCATGGAATTTGATGAAATAGTCAAAAAAATCGCGCAGTTCGAGCAGGCCCATGATGTGGAGCAGTATTGCCTTTATGACTGGAAAGTGTGGCCGGCGATCCGCATCTATCTTTATTGGATCGCCTCCCTTCCTTCCTGGGACTCGACCTACGGGCAGGGTCCGCTCGCGGTCATGAAGCGCAAAGCCGGAACCCTCCTGCGCATCATTCGCGCGAAAGCAGCCTCGAAATTGCATCCGCCTTCTTCGCAGGAGCCGGGGCTGGACCCTTGCGGCTCGCGATGCAATGCGGCGATGGTGACGTATTCCAGCCGCATACAGTGGCTTGGACGCGCCTTCTATCATTATCTGGCCGATCCGGTTGTGGAAGGACTGTCGGTTCGCGGCAAGTCATGCATCGTCTGGGAATTCGGAAAGCCGGATTTCCCGCGCTTTCAGAAACACGCCTATTGCACGAAGCGGCTGGACGAGGAAAAGCGCGTCCTGACCCACAGCTCGCCTATAGGGTCGCTCACGGAGGCGCCGGCCTGGTTCGATGCCTGCTCTCGCGATATCCGCTCTCTTTTTGCCATTGACGCATCCTGGCGCAAGCTCGGCGCCTATATTCACGACACGCATCTCAACAGTCTTGTTTTTGAAAACTGGCTGCGCGCCTGCGGCCTTCCGATGTTGATCACCGACAACTGGTATGATCCCATCAGCATGGGCGCGCACTTGGCGGCGCATCGGCTGGGGCTGCCCCGCGTGGAAATTCAGCATGGCCAGTTGTTCCACGGAAATCTTTCATATCTGCGCTGGACCAAAGCGCCGCGGGGAGGATATGAAACCTTTCCCGCTCATTTTTGGTTCTGGGGTCTGGATGATCGCGAAGCGATGGTGGCCGATAATCCGGGCGTCGTGAGCAGGGATCAAATCATCGTCGGCGGCAGTCTCTGGCTCAATCAATGGCGTTCGCCAAAGCCGAATCCGGCGCTTCAAAAAGAAATCGAACAAGCCCGTTTGCTGCGCCAGTCCTTCTCCAAGACGATTCTCTTCACAGTGGACGGACAGGATTTGAGTCATCTGGACCGTTGGCTCGAAGGCGCGCCGGACGATTGGCGCTGCTTGATCCGTCTGCACCGCCGGTTTCGCCCGCAGATAAATGCCTTTGAAAAGAAGTTGCGTGCGTTCGGCCATCCTGGGATCAATGTGCGCGAAGCCACAAGCCTGCCGCTCTATGCCGTCATCCAAGCCTCCGATTGCCACGTGACTTCTTTTTCCACCTGCGCGCTCGAAGCGCTGGCTTTCGGCATCCCAACCGTTATCCTGAATCCCATTGGAGTCACCAATTATCGGGAATACGTGGATCAAGGCTTCATGTTTCCCGCCACGAACAATCGCGAATTGATCGAGAGGATTCAAAATCTGGCGCCAATGACAGGCGATCAATGGAAGGCAGCGGCGCAAAAAGCCTTTGCCGCGCCCGAGGCAAGCGAACGCGCTCTGGACTGGCTGGCGGGGCAATGCAATAAGTGATTGCTATCAATGTAAAATGAGAAATGAATAATTGAAAATAAGCCTGTATGCGGAAGGCATTAAACTCAGGGCTATGTAATCCTGTTTCCGGGCCCTAATCTTTCATCTACTTGTATGTGGCGTCGAGTGGTAGGCCGCTCCGCTCCGCAG
>JAPLSP010000415.1 GCA_026398575.1 Candidatus Sumerlaeota bacterium
TCAACACGCCGTCCCAATCCACCTTCGACATGTCTTCGGTCCAGAAATAATCGCGCTGCAAGCGCCACGCCTCGGCGAGCATCTGCCGCCATTCCTCCGTCGGCTCGATGGCGACTTTGGGGCGGTCCAGATCAATCCATCCCGATTTACGCCCTGGCTTGTCGCCATTGCCGCCCTTGTCTTTCTCCGCCAGGCTGTCGGTAGCCGCCGCGACCACGCGCAGGCGGCGGCCCACCTGGATGGCGAGCGCAGAGCGGTCGCGCGAAAGCTGGAAATTCGTGATCCCGTCGGCCACGGTGATTTCCTCGCGCTTCTTGAAGTCATAGGCCTTGAGCGTGGCCTTGGCGGGGATGTTTGTATCGAACCACGTGCGGCCCAGCGCGCCCTCGACCGGCAGCGTGGTATAAAAGATGCGACGCTTTGTGGCGGCGATCTGGCCATAGATGCCTTCCGCCGCAGGGAAGGCCACGATCCGGTCTTCAATGCCGTCGAAATCAATGACGATGGGGACGATTTTTTTCTGTTCTGTCTTCGCGCTTGTCCCGCTTTCGCCCGACGCCGCTTCGTCCGATTCCGGCTTGTCGCTTTCGTCATCCTCTTCCCGGCTGTCATTATCAGAGTCTTTTTTCTTCTTGCCGAATCCTTCCGGTTCCGGCACAAACGGCGAAGCAAGGTCTTTGCGCAGGGTGATGGCAAAGGGCTGGGCGCCGCGTGGGAAGCCGGCGTCGAAGAGCAGCCGGTCATAGACCGGATTGAAGATGCGCCCGGAGAGGAAATAGAGATATTTTCCTTCGGGATCGAACGCCGGCTCATAGTCGCTCAGGATGGGACGGGTGATTGCGTGGATTTCGCCGCTTTCAATTTCGCATACCTTGATGACCGACTGCCGGATGTTCACCGACGATCCGTACGCCGCCCATCGCCCGTCGGGCGACCAGCAGAAGCCGCCGATCATCTGATACTTGTCGTGGTCCAGCGCCTTCATTTCGCCGGATTCGAGATTGACGTGCAGCAGTTGCTGGCGATGGTTCGTGATCAGCGCGGCGTCGGCGACGGGCGAGATTTTCATCTCGGTAGGGCGGCCCAAATCCTGCGCCACGATCCGCGCCGGCGGCTGGCTGCCGTCAATCCAGTGAATCTCCAGATGATCCTCGCCTCCCATGTCGCTGCAGAGGACGAGGCGTTTGCCGTCATTCAGGAATCGCGACAGGCGATAGCGCACTCCCTGCCGTGCGCCCTGCTGCGCGACGGGCCATTCCCAGCAGCCCATGGCGAAGGATTTGCCGCGGCACACGAGCGCCAGCGACGAGCCATTGGGCGCGAGATCGTAATCCTGCAGGTATCGCGCCGCTTCGACGAATTTGCGGTGCGTCTGGGCGCGCGAACAATGGAAGGCGATTTCGATTTTCGCGCTGGCGCCGCTTTGCGGATCGAACACATAAAGGTCCGCGCCGGCGTGATAAACGATGCGCCGGCCGTCGCTCGAAGCGTTGCGCGCGTAAAATTCCCTGTGGTCCGTGTGGCGCTGCAAATCCGAGCCATTGGGATAGGAGGAATAGACATTGCCGATCCCATCGTGGTCCGAAAGGAAATACACGCGCGCGCCGATCAGCATGGGGTCGGCCAGGTTGCCTTTGAGGTCAATCAGTTTGCGGAATTCACCTCCGCCGTCCGGATCAATCCAGATATCGCCCGCCGTGCCGCCGCGATAGCGCTTCCATCGCGCCGGATCGCCGTTACGACGCCCCAAGACGGTGATGTTTCCGCAGAATCCAATGCGATTGGCCGGCCCATAAGCCAGCCGCTGCAATTCGGTTCCATCCCGGTTGATCAGGAATATCCACTCCGGCTGGCGCAATGGCTGACCCGAGACGCTGGCAAACAGAATTCGCTGGTCGTCGCGCCATCCCAAGACCCGTCCCGCGCTCCCAAGCCACGTCAGTCGCCGCACCTGCCCCCCGCGCGACGGCATGAGATATACTTCCTGCGGTCCATCCTCGGCGCCCATGAAGGCAAGCCATTGGCCGCCGGGCGAAAAGCGCGGCGTGGCGACGGTCGAGAGGCTGGTCGTCAGCCGCCGCGCAACGCCTCCCGACGCCGGAACTTCCCACAGATCATCCTCGGCGACGAATACAACCCGGTCTTCATGAATCGTCGGGAAGCGGTAGTAGCCCTGCAATTGAGAAGCCATGTGAATTGCCTTTCAAGGGAGTTTCCAAGGATTGATTTCATAAAGCGCAGGATTTCGATTTCATGGGCTCGGCTTGATGCGAATGAACGTATTCGGGTTCCAGCAATTCCCAGTTATTGCCACAGGTTGGGTCTTTCTGCAGGCGCTCGCATGCGATCAGAGCGACGGCCTCGGCGCTGGGACTGGCATGATCGAGGTCGGCGAATTGCGCGCGCGCGCCAAGCCGCTTCGCGATTGGATCGCGAAAATCGGCGCAGGCATCGCCCGTGAAGAGAATCAGCGGCGCCGCAAACTCCGGCGCTTCCAGCATTGCCAGCCACTCATCCAGATGCAGGCGGCTGTCTTTCATCAAGCGCTCCAATTTCGGAAAGGCGACGCTATCGCTGGAAGCCATTCTGAAGAGCGCCGCATAGACCTCTCCGCGGCGGGCGTCGAGCAGAGGGGAGAGAAGGAAAGGGAACTGGGATTGAGATTGAAATTGAGCGGAAGGGTCGGTCGGACTGGTCGGACGCGTCGGACCGATCTGACTGGTCGGAGCGGCGAAACTTGAGCCTTGAATCGCCCGCGCAGCCAGCGCTTCGAGCGTTGAAACGCCGATCAACGGCTTGCCGCTTGCCAGGCAAATTCCCTTGGCCAGGCTCAGTCCGATGCGCACGCCCGTAAAGGAACCCGGACCGATTGAAACCGCCACCGCCCGCAAATCGCGCGGCGCAATGCCGGCGGTCGCAAGCGCTTGTTGAACCAGCAAGGCTGTCGCTTGAGAGTGAGCCTGATCCTGCTCGACCTTCAGCGAGACCGCAATGCCGCCATCCCCCGCCAGCGCCACTCCGCCTTTGCGCGCCGCCGTTTCGATGCCGAGGATATATTGCCCATTGCATGCTGTCATTGAGTTATTGCGGCGAAATCCTCTGAAATCTCTTTTAGGTCATCTTGAAACAGCTTGTCCTTGGCGCAGGCTGCCATCTGTTTAATCTTGCGCGCTCGATCATTCACTTTTTCCGGCAGGATAACGATCACTTCAGCGGCCTGCGACACTGCAATATTCTTAGGCAGTTCAATGACAAGGCGCCGATTCGCCGGAATGCGTATAACTTTGCGGATTGCTTCCATGGCTCTTTCTCCTCTTCTTCTTACGGATTCTCCATATATGTATCCACCAGCGACTTGACGATGAAGCGCGTGGGCATGGGGGCGGAATATGTGATTTTTTTCGTTTCACCCGGATCGAGATCGAAGAAGCAATCCGAGAACCGTCCTTCTTTGATTTCAGTCACCGGCTCGAGCCAAACCCATTTGGCAAAGACGTCCGTCTTTATGGTGATCTCCACGCCATCCGAGGTTTTTTGAGCCGTTGCCAGAAGCGTAGGTTTGGGCAGTTTGATGTTTTTGAATTTATCGAAGTGATAGGCGCCGCGCGAGATTTCCGCCCCCGTCTTCGCGTTCGTCAGGCGATAGGTCAGGTATGAATTCTCCGACGTATAGACCGGCGTTCCCGGCGCGGCCAGGAGCTGCGAGGTGCCTTTGTCCCACGTCATGAGGAAATCATTGGCGGGAACTTTGACGATGACCTCCGAAATCGGCATGCCGGATGTCACCCAATCCTTCTCGCCCTGGGCCAATATGACCTTGCCGTTGTAAGTCTGCAATTTCCACGTCAGCTTGGCGTTGAGCGGCTTGAGCAAATCACTCGTGCCCCAGATGCTGACCGGCTCGATGCTGGCGATTTTGGCCGCCTTCGCAGGTTTGTCGCTTTTTTCCTCCTTGTCGCCGCCGCCGCCCGCGCAGCTGACGTGAACCGGCTCATAGAAGCGCCGCGAGAAATATTGCAGCGCCTTCCAGCGGCCGAAGTAATCAATCGAGCTCCAGCTGGTGACCGGCCAGCAATCATCCAGTTGCCAATAGATCGTTCCCATGCAGACGGGCATGGAACGCCGCCAGCTTTCCACGCCCGTGCGCATCGCCTCGCCCTGCTGCAGCTGCGAGAGAATGACAAAGTTGGCGAAGCCGTTCGGGATCGCGAAACGATCCATCATCTGCGTCATGATGCGCTGATTGCCGCCGCCGTTTTTCTGATGATGCATGACGTTTGGCTGCGTCAGGTTCAGACTCCGGCCCGCGGGCTCGAGGGGGTTCTTTTCGACCGCATACGCCGCGATCGTGCGCAGCGGCGGGAACGACTGATAGCCAAACTCCGAAACGAAGCGCGCCTTGACCGTCTCGAAGTATTCGAACGGCTTCGAGCCGTGCCAGACCGACCACTCGTGCACGTCGCCGTCCGTCGGCAGTCCCGGCTCCTCCGAGTTCACCGAATGCGGGCTGGAAGGCCAATAGTCGCGCATGGGATCGAGCGCCGCAATAACCTCCGGCAGCGCCTCGTGGTATAGCTGTTCATAATGCCGCCACTGCGTGGATTCCTTCTTGTACCAGTTTTTGATCGCCGATTCGCACTCGTTGTTTCCGCACCACAGAACGATGGATGGGTGATTCATGAGACGCTTGACGTTGTCGCGCGCTTCTTCGCGAACGCTGTCTAAAAACTTTTTATCGCCCGGATAGAGGCTGCATGAGAACATGAAGTCCTGCCAGATCATCAGCCCCATCTCATCGCATAAATCATAGAACACGTCGTTCTCATAAATACCGCCCCCCCAAACGCGCAGCATATTCATGTTGCACGCCACCGCGTTCTGGAGCATCGAGCGATAGCGTTCGGCCGTCAGCGGCTTGACCAGGATATCGCGCGGGATCCAGGGAATGTTTTTGGAGGCCTCCAAGTTGACCCCAAGCTCGGCAAGCACCGGGAACGAATCGCATGGAATCCAGTTCGCGCCTTTGCAGAAAACCGGCTGATCGTTGACCAGCATGACAAAAGAAACGCCGGTGTCGTCTTTTTTCGTTTCGAGGCGCGCTGTGCGGAAGCCGATGCGCCGGATTGCCGTTTGCGATGTGGTTCCCTCGGGCGCCAACATCACTCTGAGATCGTACATCTTCTGGGCGCCCATGCCGTTGGGCCACCATAAATCCGGATCGCGAACGGTCAGCCGGATGGGATATTCGCCGGCGCCCGCCGAAACAACAATCTCTTTCGTGACCACCGACTCGCCCACCCTGGCCTGAAGGGTGGCCTTGCCCTGTTCCGGCGCCTTGATCTCCGCATAAACTGTCAGCTCGACCGTGCGCGTGCCGGCGGCGCCCGCGACGCGATGTTTCTGAATGGTCCGGATGTTTTCGATGCGCGGGCTGTTCGTGGCGAGGATGCGGATTGGCCGCCAAATGCCGCACGTCGCCAGGCGCGGACCCCAATCCCATCCGAAGTGATAAGGCGCCTTGCGGAAGAAGGAACTGCCGCCGACGCGGTCGTTGGTTGCCGGGAGCGGCCCGAGGCGCTGCTCGAACGTCGTGCCCAGTTCATTCATGGGAGCGCGGAAGGTGATTTCCAGCGTGTTGACGCCTTCCTCCAGCATACTATTGAGCGGAATGACCCACTTGCGGAACATATTATCCGTACTGGCGACTTCCTTTCCGCCGATTTCGATCCGGGTCAGCGTATCGAGGCCGTCGCAGACGAGATCAATCCGTTTGCGCGCCAGAAGGTCTTGCGTGACCGCGAAGCGCTTGCGGTAAATGTAGTTCTTCTTTTCGATATCCTGAATCTGTGGCGCCAGCTCATTGCGCGCCATGAATGGATCGGGGATGCGCCGGTTCGCGAGCAGATCGGTATGGACGCATCCCGGGACCTTGGCCGGCAGCCATTGCATGGCGTCATTGCCTTCCTCTGTGAATTCCCAATCGCCGTTGAGATTGATTTCGATGGCATCGCCTTCGAGCGGGCGCTCCTTGGCGGGGGGAGCGAGTTCCGCAGGCAGGGCCTTGCCAAGCGCCTGGGAGATGGCCTCCGGCTTCGCGGTTCGCCCGCCTTTGCCCACCTGTGCAGGCGACTTGCGGCAGCTATTCGCTGCCATCCAGATGACGGCGATTACGGCGATCACGGCGATGAGAAGAATGGCGGCGTTGCGCTTATTGATCTTCATTGGTAACTCCTGAAATCAGTTTTTGCGATTATCTCTTCAAAAAGATTATTTTACCTGTCTCTGAATGCTGGCTTCCAACGCGTTCTTGATCAGCGATTGCATCTCGCGCAGGTGAGCCTGCGTCATTCGATCCATTTGCGCGGCGGACTTCAAAGCCAGTTCGACGCCCGCTTGGACGTCCGCTAAGTCGGCCCGCGCCAGCGCCACGGCATCATCCGGCGTTCCGGCGGGCGGATCGAGCAGCATGGCGATCAGTTTCTTCGCGTGCGCCCGTTGCAGCGAGCGGCGGAAACTGCCGATATTGGTATTGGCCGGCGCCTTCAACTCGGACCAGACCGCTTCGCGCACGCCTGTGAACAGGTCGCTCATCGAAAAGCGATCCTCCACTTTCTTGTAGCGGTCCTCCATATCCAGCAGCCGCTGGAGCCGCGTCGAATCGAACAAATGATCGAGCGCCGAACGCTGCGCTTTTTCGATGGCGTCATGCAGCGGATACTCGATGCGCGTCTTGTAAGGCCCTTCCGAGAAGGTGGCGAAATATTCCGGCGCCAGTTTGTTCAGAAGGTCCGGGCTGAACTTCAGCGCTCCGGCGCCGAAAATATATTTTTTCAGGAACTCCAACGCCTCGCGCTGCCGGGCCGCGGGCACCGGCTCGAAGGGCAGTTTCCCGGCCGCGTCGCCAACGCGCATCCGGCGATGATAGGCGCCGCCGATGAAGCGCGCCATTTCCTCCAGTCCTCCGATATACTGGCCCAGCGCGCGCCCGAAGACCAGGCGCAATTTGTGATACGAGCGGCCTTCGGTTTCGAATTTATCCTCCATCTTGCCCAGGAGTTCGTTGGCCAGCGCCGCGCGCTCGACGCGATACTCCACCGGATTACTGGCCAGATCGAATTGCACGCAATCGGGATCCAGACCGATGCCGTCCATGCGCGCGTCTTCGTCCGTCCCATACGCCAGAACCGGATCGCCCGCACGCCCCAGAATGCGCCGGAGCATCTCTTCTTCTTTTTCGCCTTTGGAGGCGTCCGGCTCGGAGTAGGCGTATGCGATCGCCCAATAATCGTAAGGTCCGAGCGTGGTCTGGAAATATTGCCCCTGCCGCTTGCCTTCCGCCGCGATGTTGGCGGGCAGATAGTCCATCACCGAAGCGGAAATGCCATTTTGCTTTGTGAATTCCGGATCGTGTAATTGTTCGAGGCTGTAGGCGGAGCTGGCCTTGAAGTTATGGCGCAATCCCAGGGTGTGTCCCACCTCATGGCAGATCAGCTGCACCAGATAGTCATGGATGTATCGTTCGAGCGAGATATGCGACGCGCTGGTCACGTCAGCCCGTGCGGCCAGAACGCTCCACCCGAACGAAGCTTCGCGCGCCAGCAACTCGCCGTAATTATCCATGGCGAATTCCTGACCGGCCCCGGCCCCGGGAACGGCGGAGACCGGATGGGCGATTTCTTCGTATTCGCGGAACATGGAGCGGACGAAATCGGCGCTGATGCGCACGTCGGCGGCATACAGCTCGCCCGTGAGCGGATTGGCCTGGGAAGGTCCGACGGCGATGCCCACGCCCGGCGCCACGAACCAGCGGATCACGTTGTAGCGGATGTCTTCCGCCTGCCAGTCGGCGTCATCCGGCATCTGCTTGACGACGATGGCGTCCTTATAGCCGATGCGCTCGAAGGCCTTGTTCCACAGGAGGACGCCTTCGCGCACGGTGTCGCGGTATTCGATGGGGATGGTGTTTTCGAGCCAGAAGACGATGGGTTCGCGCGGAGGAGACAGCTGGAAATGCGATTCGGCTTTCTGCAGGTTCCAGCGCCGGATATAGCGCACGTAGGGCTGATCCCTCATCACGGAGGTGTAGTCCTGGAATTGCGTGACGAAATAGCCGACGCGTTCATCCGCCTCGCGGGGCTTATAGCTGCTTTGCTGCATCTCCGAGAGGCTGTAGTGGTAAATATGGCGGAAGCTCCGGTCGTCGGCCAGGGTCGGAGAGTTGATGCCTTTCTCGCCGCGAAAATAAAGCGTCACTTCGACTTCCGTGTTTTTCGGGAAGGACTGGATGCGCGAAAAGTAACTGTTCATCGGATCGAGCTTGTATTCTTTCAGCTGATTGCCGATGCCGCCCACGTCCTGAATGAAGAAACTTGCGGCGTTGACGAGGATGCTTTGGCGTTCGGGATGCGGCGCGCTTTCGATCCGCGCCGAAGCCAGGAGCGAATCGCTCAGATCGCGCTCCATGACGCGCGAAATCGCAGCGGATTTGTCGGCGCGGAAGCCGACGTTCTTCTCGATCATCTGGATTTGCTGTCCCACGCGCCGAAGCATGAACGGATAGTTCCCCATCATCGCCACGGAGTGCGCGAAGGTCCCATCGCCCGCCGCGCGCGAGACGGAGCACAGGCGCATTTTTTCCAGCTGGTCGGGGCGTATCTCCATGAAGACTTTGCCCTCGTCCTTGTCTTCATAGAAGGTGAACAGCCCCTTGATCTCCTTGTAGTCTTTGATGACATCGGCAAATGGCTTGAGCTTGGATCTTTCCCCGCCCCCTGGCGCCGCGCCCCCCGGCTGTCCGGACGCGCCCGGCTGCATGGAGGAATAGGCGGCGCCTGAGCTGGTGGTTCGAGCCTCGGCGCTTGGGGAACCGCCCTTGCTCCGGACGCGCGAAGCCTGGGAGGCTGTCGCCGTCGTGGCGCCGCCTTCCATCTCCGAACCTGCTCCTTTTTGCCTCTGTCCAATCCTCGCCAAAAACGAACATGAGACCAGCGCGCTGGAGAGCGCCAGCGCCAGCGCCATCAATCTGATTTTCGCCATCATAGTCGTTGCCTTTCGCCCCACGTACTCACGAATGGTAAATCACAAAGCGCGAAGCATAATTCCGATGATTGAACCCCGTCAATCGGCGTTTGAAGCCCAGCAGACTTCAGCAGCAGGCGCCTTTGATGAATTATATCGTTTCTGAAAAAAGGATGAGTCATATTGCGCAGCATGAAAAGAACGAGGGAGGCGAAACTTTCTCGCCTCCCGTTCCTGCCTCATGAACGCGGTTGTGCAAAGCACAGCGCGTAGCGATCAGATTAAGTATGTCACGCGTTCGGTCAGGCCCTTGTTACCAAGAACGACGTGCAGGTTGGCCTTGTTCGTGACTTTTTCGATGACTTCGAGCTCGCGCAGACGCATCAAGACCAAGGTTGTCTTCGAGAATCCTGGCCGTGTTGGCCTGCATCCTCATCCCCGCAGTCTCTTTGCGCCGCGTGATCAGGGCTGCTTCATGGCCTTGTTAATGTCACAATTGAGTCGAAGAAGATTGATATTAGGATATTTTGAGAAATGATAAATCATCATCAATACAATGCAAAAAAAAACACCAAAGCGCGTTTTTTCGTTTGACACCGTTCGGAGCAGCGCGATAATGGCTGCTTTGGCAAGTTAAATTTTTATCAATTCTTCATGTTCAGCCCATAAGGGAATTGATTGTTTCATTTAATGGCGTTCCAATACGCCTAAATCTTTCCCTGCGGAGGCCAAAGACAATGGGCGCTCGAGCAAAAGAAAAACCAACAGTCGAGAGACTAGGTTTGGCTGATCAAGCAACGAAGGACTATCGGGATAGTTGCTTAAAATCGGGCGTCCGTGTTGCTTTTCGTTCCTCGATGACAAGAGAAGAAACCTTGAAGTTTCTTGCTCGCCCAGAAACTCAGAAAATGTTGAAGGATCCAAATGAGTATCTCTATCAAAAATATTATAAGGATAAGGGATAATGGATGCAATTATTTCACTTTATGAAGACCTTATGAATCATGTGATAGAGCACGAGGCTTTAGATTTATTTTTGTTTCCTTAAAAGAATCTGTGGGTGAATTTCGGCTCCGGTAGTTTGCCAAGCTTGTGATAGAGCGCGATTTCCAAGCATTTGAAGGTCGAAAATCCATAACTATTTCTCATTGCCACT
>JAPLSP010000196.1 GCA_026398575.1 Candidatus Sumerlaeota bacterium
TTGCCAGACTACCATCGAGTCATCCCTGTTCGTTCATTACCGCGTCATCCACGCGCCGCAGGATGTTTTCGCCTTGCCTTCGCTGCCTGTGCCGAACAGAATTTTATGTGCCCATTTTGCGCGGCTAAAGGCATACCAAAAATTTATGATTGACGATTGACGATTGACGATTGACGATTGACGATTGACGATTGACGATTGACGATTATGTACAGTCATTATTATTTCCAATAATTGGCAAGTTTTATGCCATAAACTAAACTATAAGATTCAAACCGTAGTTCTACGCGCCTTTCCTTGCGAGGACCAAAGCGGGTTTGTTTTTCTTGGCTATTCGAATCAGGAAACGCAGAGCCTCGTTGGCTGAGTCAGCATCGGGAAATGCCACAGCTACATCTGGCTCAAGACGGATGGTCGCCCCACAGAAATTCTTCCGCTTAGGACCTAGGCGTCGCACCCGAAGAGTATGCAGATCGTATTCGGGACGAAGCTCATCCTGCTCTATGTCTCTGGATTTTTTCATAGGATTCCCTATGCTTTGTCTTCATTCCATTCGAAGCGCATCTTCTCCCTCCCAATTCCGCGAAAACCGAAAACCGAAAACCGAAAACCGCGAACCGAAAACCGCGAACCGTGATCTGCATTCCGTGAACCGTGAATCCACGCCGCTCTGCCTATCTTGGCGCCTGGGCTGCGGCGGCGGCCGGTCCTTTTTTCTTGGTTTTCTCATCTTCCCGTTTCTGTTTCTCTTCCTTCGTCAGGGCCACCACGCGCGCCAGGCGGATATCCACGCTCAGATAGTCTTTGTCCGGAGGGGAGGCGATGTTCAGTTCCTTGATGAGCAGGAAGTTCTTGTCGAAGTTCTTGAGCAATTGCACAACGCCGCTCCATTCCTTGCGATAATTCACGCCGACCGTGATGAATTCCCAGTCCTTCGTGTCGGAGATCGCTTCGCGCTGGGCGGGATCAATCCGGTTCAATATGATCCCCGCGTTTTTGCACAGCCCTTCGATATCCTCGGTGAACTGCGCCTCGGCGCTTTTGTCGCCTTTGGGCATCGGCATGCTTTGCACGACGCGCTTATTATATACCTCGCGCGCCACGGCTTCGCGATTCAAATATTCCTGGACCCGCTGCGCTTCCTTTTCCGCGTCTTTGATGGCGCTTTCGGAGACGCTGATGCTTTTCCACATTGTCAGGAGATAGCTCTGCCATCCCATGCGAAAGCCGAAAAAACCCAGCAGTGACACGATCGTGACCGCCAATAATATTTTTTCTCTGGATTTCATCTCTCGCTCTTTTTTTCCTTTTCGGTTACGACCGGGATGCAGCGCAAATCGAAATCGTAGATGTCCACCATGCGCCGCGGCAGCCGCATCGGCTCATGCTTGAGAATTTCAACCTTGGTAAAGTAGGGCGATTTGCGCAGCAGGCCGACGAATTCATTGACATGGGCCAGCGACATGGCATTGCCGGCGATCTTGATTTCCAGTCCCTGGCTGAAATTGAACGCCGTCAGGCGGACGTTAGACTGCGTGATCGGCAGGCTGCAGATATATTCGAGGATGTGCAGCGCGCTTTTCTTCGGGTTGCGATATTCGTCGAAGACGCCGATCTTGAATTCCATATCGTTGATTTCCCGCACGCGCTGGGCGTTGTCGCGAATGTATTTCTGCAGGAGCGCCAGATGCATCTTGCGGTTGGCGTTGATCTGGTTGAAATAGACCACGCCCAGCGCGATCAGACACGCCGCCAGCAGCGACGAAGTCAAAATGGCGGTCGTCTGGCTTTGCCGGCGGCGCTTGCGCAGCCAGGCCTCCGGCAGCAGATTCACCCGCCGCTCGGCGCCTTCGGGATTGTCCAGCGCCGCGCCGATCGCGATGGCGTCGTCGTCCAGAGGATCGAGCGCGGCTTTTTCTTCCGCCGTTTTTGCGCTTCGGACGGCGCGCGTCGCGTCGTGAACCGGGGGCTTGAGATTCGACAGCAGCGGCTCGACTTGGGCGTTGAATTCGCGCGCCAGAAAATCGCCGAGCCGCCCGACGCGCATCCCCATGCCGGAAATCAGGATTTCGCCGATGGGCGGGCAGCTGAACTCGCGGTAAGCGAATTCATAAGTGCGGCGCATTTCCTGGACCAGCCGCCCCAGCCAGGGGCGCAACGCGCCGGCGGCGATTCCGCCCGGCGGCGCCGCTTCCGTCGCATCCAGCTTGGCCAGATGCTCCGGCGCCTCGAAACCTTCGGCGCCCAACAGCGCCTGAACGCCGATGTTGGCGCTGCGCGCAAACAGCAGTATGCCCTGGTTGATCAAGACCATGTCCATGCTGTTCTTGCCCACGTGCAGCAACGCCGTGGCCGAGGCGCCGCTGCCGGATGGGCCGGGAGCGGCGCCGGATGGACCGGCCGTCGCAGCCTGCGCGCCGGGACCGCCGCTTGGATAAACGCCCACGCTGGCTTCGACCTCGGCCGGCGCGGACGCCGCCGGGGCCGCCTCCGGCGCTGAAGCCGGGGCAGGCGCGGCCGCCGACCTGGCGCGCATCTGATACAGGCGGTACAGCGCCAGCGACGAGACATCGGCCAGCGCTACGTCAATACCGGCGCGGGTACACGCTTCCAAGGTTTCCTCGACCACCGGCCCGTCAACGGAAACGGTCAAAACATCCACGCCGGCCAGCGGCGCCCGCCCCATGACATAATAATCAATCAGATGCCGCTGGGGATTGAAGGGGATATGGCGCTCGGCTTCGAATCGCGCCATCTGCGCCAACTCCGCTTCGCTTTCCGAGGGAGGCAACCGGCGATAGCGGACGGTGACGTCGTTTTTCGGAATGCACAAGCGCGCTTCGGTAATCTTGATCTTATGCCGTTTGAGCGCGGCCTTGAGCGCATCGCCTTTGGCCGCCGGCCGCTCGGTTTCATCCTCCGGCAGCGCTTCGAATGGGGCCTGGATGCGATCAATGACGGACCAGCCGCCGGAACCTCGGACCACGCGCGTGATCCGCCATCCGTCGGCCATCATCTGGATCCCCGTTGCCGGGGCTTTGCTAAATATGGAAAACGCGCACATAGATTAATTTGAGATTTGAGATTTGAGATTTGAGATTTGAGTTTTCGGTTTTCGGTTTTCGGTTTTCGGTTTTCGGATTTCAGCTTCCAAGTTCAGTCAGACTCCGTCAGACGCGTCGGACCGGTCGGACGCGTCGGATTGCAAAAAACCAGCCCCTGCTTTTTAGCTCCTGAATCCTGAATCAACAACCAGCCTTTTTTATGTTATCTTTTTTGCTTGCGCCTTGTCCAGCAGCAATCCCCGCGACTACCATTCAATCCATTGCAGGACACGCACGACAGGATCAAACATCATATTCGGCTGGTTATAAAGCTGACGGACTTTTTTATAGTAGGGGGGATAAGGTTCCAGCAATTTCCATATTCCATTCTGGTCCTCGATGGGCGGATTGACGGGATAATTGTCATTCGTCCGCGTTACGATGACCCGAATGCTGTGCTCGATGCCTTTTTCCTGGTTCCGCCCGCGCACTTCACCCAGCGCCGTGATGCTGAAATAACTGGACCGCACGTCCAAGCGGGCTCCCGACCGCCGGGGAACCGGAAAATTCGTTGCCTGATGAAACTCCTGAACCGTCCGGAATGCATTGGTTGACATGTCGGCCGATTTGCCCCGCTGGGCGCAGGCTTCTTCCGCGGCGCCGATCGCGCTCGGCACATCGCGTCCATCGGCCACCAGGACCGCCGCCAGCACCTCGGCCGACGCGGTGTTGACGTTGATCGCGCCATTGGACCAGACCGTCAAAAATTCCCGCAGCCCGCGCCGGTCGCCCACGACGTTGCCTTCCGGGCGCTGTACGCGATCGCGCGCGCTCTTGCGACCGGCGTTATGACGGCGGATCTTGGGCGGAACGCCGTAAAAGATTTCCGGCGTCATGCCATAGACGTCCAACAGCTCCTCGAGCGTCGTGAACTGGTCGTTCTTGCTGACGTAGGCCAGGCGGCCTGCACTGCGCCGGCGGCGCTCTTTCATCGCCAGCTTTTCCCCATAATAATCGCTTTCGCGTTTGCCGCCGTCGGAGCGCGCCGCCAGATCCGGATCGCGCCAATCCCATATCGCATCGGCCAGATCGCGCAACTCATCGTCCTTCTTCTCATCCTTCAGCGATTCGCGATTGAGCACCTTGAGCAGTCCCAGGATCAGATCGTAGTTCGCCTGATTGAGGTTGATCTTGCTGTTTTCGTCTTCGACCAGCGCCGAATAGGTGATGGTCTGATGCTGGCCGAATTCCTTTTTTGTCAGCGGGACGTCCACGAGTTGGGAGTCCTTCGCCCATAGGTCGCTGAGGCAATCGTAGTCCTGCGTCTCCTTCGACAAGTCCACGACTTTATCATTGACCAGGTTGGCCACGGCCCGCGCCACCCCCGCCCGCGCCGCATAGAACGCCTGCATATCCATTTTCTGCATCGCCGTCAGACGGGTGTCCAGCGCCAGCTCATCCATCAACGAATAAAAGACCAGGCTCAGGACCACGACGATCCACAGCGTCAGGATCAGCACGGCGCCGCGCCGGCGGCTACCAACGCCTCCAAACGCAAACGAACGGCAAGGCGATGGATAATGGATAATGTAAAATGTAAAATGAGAAATGAGAAATGACCAAGCAACTCGGATATGGGCTGAGAGGCTTGAACTGGTTTGTGAACCATTGAACGCCCGGAGATCGCGCATTTTAATTTTATGTCCTTGGGTTTTCATTTTCCGTTTCTCATTTTTCATTTTTCATTTTACATTTTTTCTTGCGTTTATCTTCGGCGTTCGTTTCCGCTGAAGTGGAATCTTGAATAGCCCGCCGTCGCGAAATTGGGATGAATCGGCGTGTAGGTTTCCACGCCCGGCGGCAGTGTCACCATGTGACGCACCAGCATCGTGCGCGCGCCGCCCGCTTCCGCCACGGTAATATCGGCGTCAATGTATGCCGGCAGGTCGTCCACAGGGACGGCAAAGTTAAATGTCCGGATTTGCTCGGCCAGCAGATCATCCTCGATATATTCAAGCGGCGGATTGCGCCAGCGCCGCGCGCCGGATTCCCATTGCGCGGCTTCGTACCATTGCCCGTCGCTGTAATAGCCGTATCGCAGAGAAAAGCCGACGACGTTTTCGGCGACGACTTCCGACACGCCCGCCGGGGTGTCGGAAGACGGCGGGTTGGCGGACGCATAACCGGCGGCGGCGTCCGCGACGGCGTAAGCCTGCAATTCCTGGGTCTTGTTTTTGTCGAAAATCGGCTCTTCCTTGCGCACCACGGTTTTGTCGCCGGAATTGAATTCGTAGGTCACGCGCGCCAATCCCCAGGGCTGCGTGGCTGTGTCGCCCAGCGTCGGCTGGTAGCGCACAAACGTCACGCTCTGCGCCGTGCCGCGAAACGCCAGGTCAATCTTGTACATGAATTCGAGCGGATTATATCCCAGCGGGTCCGCCCATGCGGGATTGTTGATCGCGTCATCGGGCAGGCCGTCGCGGCGCCTCTGATCCATCAAGCGTGCGCGTTCCATGAGCTTACGCCGGTATTCCTGGTTGTAGTTATAGTAGTTTTCGTAGTGGATGCTGCGTGTGTCGCGCGTGAAAAAATCCGTCAGATACCGGATCGTTTGCAGCGTCCCGATGTCTCTCATGCCTTCCTGATAGGCTCGCATGGACGTCCGCAGCGTTACATAGAGCGAGCTCAGGACAATGGCAAGGATCGTCATTGCGACCAGCAACTCGAACAAGGTAACCGCCCGGGAGCGAGCAGAACGGCGAGGAAAGGCACAATTTCCAATATCCAACAGGGAATGTCCAATGTCCAAATGGGAACCACGGGCTTTCAGCAAAACTGCCTGACGCGCGCCCGCATCGGAGGGTATATATTTGTCCTTAAACTTGGACATTGGACATTCCCTGTTGGACATTGGACATTTCCTGTTGTTTATCTTCACTTGGATATTGGATATTGGATATTGATTATTGGATATTGATTCTCGGCTATTGCTCATCGCTTCTTTCCTTCATACCAATACAGCCCTCCGCGCAGACGAGTATTGGCATTGAAGCGCTCGAAGAGCGTTGCCGCTGTATAAAGGTCTATCAGTATCTCCTGCTGCTTTTCATCATTCGGCGCCACGCGCAACACCTTCAAATGGATCATGATGATGTCATTGAATTCATTATCCGCCACCGATACGCGGGCGTCGTCGTATTTGGGCCGGTCAATCCAGACTTCGCGTTGCCAGCGGTAGAGCGGAAAATCGTCGCCGAAGTGTCCGTCCGTATAGCCCACGGGTGGAACGTTGATCTCGTATTCATCGAGCAACCGCTGTGCCAACAGCATGGAAATGGTGGTATCCTTGCTGCTTTGGATGGTACGCATCGCCGTCGTGAATCCACGCATGATCACCGCCAGCGATCCGGCCAATATCGCCAAAGCCACCAGAACCTCGAAGAGCACAAACGCATGCGAAGCGCAAGACGCGCGTCGGCGCGGCGTGGCGCCGCAATGTAAATTGGAAAATGAGAAATGAGAAATTGAAAATGACATCCCCGGTGACATCAAAAGCAAGGAAGCTCCCCCTCCCGCCGCCCTTGGCAGCCAGCTCCTGCCTCTCCGTCTCTCTTTATCTATCCCCTGTAGTCTCATCTTCATTTTACATTTCTCATTTCTCATTTTTCATTTTACATTCTTCATTTCTCATTTCTCATTTCTCATTTTACATTATTCTTCCAAAACCTTGACCGTTCGCTTCATGGATGACGTCTGCCCTGCCAAAGTCATATCGGCTGGCTCGCCATTGATGATGCGCGTTTGGCCCGTCGAACGCGACACCGTCACGGTTCTTTTTTCCACTGTTCGCGTCTTCAACTTGATCCCTTCCTTCGAATCATCCCTCCCCTTTTCTTTTTCTTCGAGGATGATGATGGCGGGCGTCGCCGTGCCATTGGGATAAAATTCCAGGGTCACCATGATGCCCTTCTCTGTCCGGCTGATCTGCTCGTCCCAAATCAGCACGTCGCCGAAATTGACTTCGTCGGCCAGGCGCCGCACCCGTTCGATGGCCGGCTTTACTTTGGCGCCCCGGTCGTGGCGCTCCAGGCGTTCCTTGTCGGACAACATCAAATCCAGCTGGTATTCGCCCTTCACGAAGTCCATCCGGACGGTGATCGTCCGGTTATCAAAGACGGCCTGAGCGCGCGCGGCGCGAAACACCGACGCCAGATCGCGCGCCGAAGTTTCGATCTTGTTCATGCTGTACACGCTGCGCAGTGTTGGGATTGAAACCACCAGCATCAATCCCATGATCACGATCACGATGGCCATTTCCATGAAAGTGAATGCACGGGAACAGCAATGTAAATTGTAAAATGAGAAATGAGAGCGCAAATGTAAAATGAGAAATGAGAAATGAGAAATTGAAAATGAACCCGTCTTCCTTTGAAGCAAACTACAACGCGCAACGCGCGGCGGCGCCATCGTTCCGCCGGCCAAACCTGGCGCCCATCGAGCTTTATTTATTTGCCCCCGCTCGCTCATTTTACATTTCTCATTTCTCATTTTTCATTTTACATTCTGTTCGTCATTTCTCATTTTTCATTTTACATTATTGCGCGGTTGGGTTGATTGTCAGAATCGGCAGCAGCATGGCGATCACGATGAAACCCACCACCACGCCCATCGCCAGAATGATCAGCGGCTCGATCATCGCCGTCATGGTCTTGACCATGCGGTCGGCCTGCGATTCATACGAAGGGGCGATCTGCAGCAGCACGTCCGGCAGGCGCCCGGTTTCTTCGCCGATGGCGATCATATTGATGACGCCTGGCGGGAAGACTTTGCTCTTTTTCAGCGTTCCGGCCACGTTGGCGCCTTGCGTGATGTCGGCCGGCGCCTGCTCGATGGCCTCGCGGATGATATCGTTGGACGCCACGTCCTTGACGATTTCAAGCGCCTGCAGGATGGGCACGCCGTTCTTGAGCATCTGCCCGAAGGTGCGCGCGAAGCGGCTGATCTCGCGCTTCAGGATCACCTCGCCCAGGATCGGCACCTTCAGGATAAAGCGGTGCGTCATGCGGCGGCCATCCTTGGATTTGGCGAAACGCCAGTAAAGCATTGCCGCGAGCGCCAGCGCCATCACCGCCAGATACCATCGCTGGCCCATGAAGTCGCTGAGCAGAATCATCACTTGCGTGATCGCCGGCAGGGTCTGGTGCATCTCGGTGTAGATGCTTGTGATCTTGGGCATGACGAACGACATCAGAAAAATCACCACGGCCGTTCCGACAAACACCATCACGAGCGGATACGCCAGGGCCGACCGGATTTTGCCCTTCAATTCCTCTTCGAGTTCGGCGATGGCGGCCAGCTGCTGCAAAACTTCGGCCAGAAAGCCGCCGCGTTCGCCCGAGTGAATCAGCGCGACCGCCAGCTTCGGGAATATCTTGGAGTGTTTCTCCAACGCCTGGCCGAACGTGCTGCCGCCTTGAACGTCGGCTGCCACGGTCGAGATGATTTGCTGCAGCGAGGGATTGGGCGTCTGAGTGGCGACGATCTGCAGCGCCTTGACCAGCGTGATGCCGGCGCTGATCAGGTCGGCCATCTGCCGGTAAAACTCGCAGATGTCGGGCGATTTGATGCGCCGCCCGAGCATGCCGCGGATGCCTTTGCCCTGGGACTTTTCCTTGACTTCATCCACTTTGATGGGGAAGTAGCCCATTCCCTGCAAGCGGGCCAGCGCCATTGCGCGGTTCTCAACGTCCATCGTGCCGGCAATCGGCTGGCCTTTTTGGTCTTTGGCTTGGTACTTGAAGAGAGACATAGTTGGTTAGGGGTCAGGGATCGGGGGTCAGGGGTCAGGGGTCGGGGGTCGGGGGTCGGGGATCGGGGGTCGGGGGTCGGGGTCGGGGGTCTGTCGGACGCGTCAGACCCGTCGGACGCGTCGGACCAGTCTGATCGCCTGCATTTTCCTCGCTCTTGGTTTCCAATTCCTTAAAAGCTAAAATGCTTTCAATTCCATGATCTGATCGCCGAACTTCAGTTGGATTACTTGCCGTTTATCGTCCAAGCCGATCACTTCAATTGCACATTCACGCCGGGCGAACTGAATCATACGCTGATCGCCCACCTTCAACGAAATCCATTCGTTTTTCTTCATCAGTTCAACATCCGCCTTGCCTTTCCACACCGAGGCCAGCCGCCATCCCTCCGATTCCACTACCTGCTTGAGCGGCGGGGGCGGCGGGGGCGGTGGAGGGGTCGGCGTCGGCTTGGGCGTGGGAGTCGGTTTGGGGATAAGTGGTTCGAATAATGGCCTGGCCATCGTATCGGTGGAAATTTCATCACCATTCTCATTGGGCGCCGCATATCCTGTTTTTGACGGTATTTCCGATGATTCGAGGAAAGCCAATTGCGCGACCGGCGCTTTGTTTGCCGCTTTTAGATTCAAGATGATAAGCGCGGCAATTCCAGCCAGAAGGATTCCTTGAGCAGGCAGCGTCATCTTCATCGGAATCTTCCTTTCCTCGGTTTGGCACGGACAGACACCGACCGGCACGGACAAACACATACCAACACGGACTGGCGTCGGCTTTCTTCGCATCTCCCCTCTCCGCGTCTCCCCTCTCCGCGTCTCCCCTCTCCCTGACCCCTGAAACCTTACACCACTCCGTGTTCGTCCTCCATGGTCACGCGCAGGACTTCATCAATGGTCGTGCGGCCTTCCTTGATCTTTTCCCAACCCAGCAGGCGCAACGGGCGCATGCCTTGGCCGACGGCGTATCGCTTCAGTTCGTACGCCGATTGGCGTTCGACGACCAAGCGCCGCAACTGCTCGTCCATCTTTACAATCTCGTAAATGGCGGTGCGGCCGCGATAGCCCGTGAAGCGGCAGCGGTCGCAGCCGGCGGCGCGATAGATCGTCTGCTTCGCCATATCGTCCTTGGTCAGGTTGACGCGTTCGACCACGCCCGGGGGAGCTTGGAACGGCTGCTTGCACGTGCACAGCGTTCGGACGAGACGTTGCGCCAGAATGCCGTTGACGGATGATGAAACCAGGAAGGGCTCGATATTCATGTCGAGCAGACGCGTCACCGATCCGCAGGCGTCGTTCGTGTGGATCGTCGAGAAGACCAGATGGCCCGTGAGCGCGGCGCGAATCGAAATCTGCGCCGTCTCTTCGTCGCGGATTTCGCCCACCATGATGATGTCCGGGTCCTGGCGCAGCAGCGTGCGCAGGATGTTGGCGAACGTCAGGCCGATCGAGGGATTGACCTGCACCTGCGTGATGCCCTCCATCCGGTACTCGATGGGGTCCTCGACCGTGAATATTTTGTAGTCTATCTTGTTGATCTCCTTGAGCGCGGCATAGAGCGTCGTGGATTTGCCCGAGCCGGTCGGACCCGAAACCAGCAAGATGCCATGCGGGCGGGTGATCAGGTCGCGCAGGATTTCCAGATTGGCCGCATCGAACCCGAGGGCCAGGATGTTGACCAGGTCTTCGTCGCGGCTCAGGAGGCGGATGGCGATACTTTCGCCGTAAGGCGTCGGGATCGAAGAAACGCGAAGGTCGAATTCGCGCACGCCTTTCTTGATCTTGATCTTGCCGTCCTGCGGCAGGCGGCGTTCGGCGATGTTCATGTCGGCCATGATCTTGATGCGTGAAATAATGGCCGATTGGAACTGCTTGATCGCGGGCGGCACGGCCACCTCGGACAAGACGCCGTCAATACGGTAGCGGATGCGCAGGCTTTTTTCCAGCGGCTCGACGTGGATGTCCGTCGCGCGCTCGGTGATGGACTCGGAGATGATCTGGTTGACGAAGCGCACAATCGAGGCGTCTTCGGCCATGCTCTCTTCGCCCACGTCCGACACCGTGCTATCAATCACCGGCACGGCTTCGGATTCCTCCTTCGTATCCATCATGCGCTCCATGGTCTCGGCGCCGATGCCATAGTATTTTTTGATCGCTTCGTTGATTTCGGTGTGCGTGCTGACCACCGGCTCGATTTCCATCCGGAGGGCCAGCCGCAGATCGTCAATCGTGTGCATGTCCATCGGGTCCACCATCGCCACTTTGAGCGAGCCGTTCGATCGTTCGATGGGAATCACCTTGTAGCGCGTGACGATCTGCGCGGGGGCCATGGCGATCACTTCTTTGGGGATTTCCATTTCGCTTGGCCGCAGGAATGGATAGTGCAACAGATCGGCCAGAGCCAATTGCACGTCGTCTTCGCTGACCATGGCCAGGCGCACCAGCACCTGGCTCAGCATCTCGCCCGTCGAGTGCGCTTCGCGGATCGCAGAGTCCAAGTTCGCCGGTTCGAGGAAACCATCCCGCACCAGAGCCTGCCCCAATTGTTGATCGGTATTTCCCGCCATAGCTATTCCCAATTCATTTCACGAATGTATTTTTCCAAGCGCAATTATTCGCCAACTTCATGCCATAATTAATACTTGAAATCATTAGGCTTATATAATTGCAAAGCCGCATGAGATAGAGAAACCGCTATCCTGCAAATCGGGAAAGCGCGATTGAGGCTTTGATCGGATGAGGCGTCTTTTTGTTATCATAGGGCGGCCCGCGAGCTAAAGCGAATAATTCCCAATTCCTCTATTGCCCGGGGTCATTGGGTGAGTGTATGCTATCGTCCCAATATCTGTTGAATGGTTGCGGCGCCGCATATTCGCCTGTTTTTTTCGCTTCTCCGGGCAGCCAGTCTTCTCAGGCTCGATGGGGCGGTAGAGGCTCGATATGATCAGTCAGGAAATCATTGCCAAGCTATTTCAGCTTGAGGACTTGCCAACGCTGCCCGAGGTCATGGTCCGCATCCTGGAGACGATCGAAAACGACCGATCCTCCACCACCGATCTGACGGAGATCATGGAATGCGATCAAGTGATTTCGGCGCGGGTTCTGCGCATGGCCAACTCGGCGTTTTATGGCTTGCCGCGCAGGGTGGACTCTATCCGCCGCGCGGTGGTGGCCATCGGTTTTGACGCCGTCAAGATGCTGGCGCTGGCCACGTCGGTGTTTGACGCCATATCCTTCAAAGGCCCCACGGCGTTTGACGTCGAGGATTTTTGGATGCATGGTTTGGGCGCGGCCAAATCCGCGCAATGGATCGCCAAACGCCATGTCCGGGTGTCTTCCCCCGAGGCTTGTTTCACCGCCGGCCTGATGCATGACATCGGCAAGTTGCTGCTGGCTTTGAGTTTGAAGGAGCGGTACAAGGATATCTGCGAGCAGGCGATCGGCGCCGGTCTGCCGCTGCGAACCGCCGAATTCGAGCGTTTGGGAACGGATCATGCCGAGGTCGGCGAATGGATCGGGCGGATGTGGAAGTTTCCGGAGACGATCACGGACGCGATCGGCCATCAATACTCCGCTGCGTCTTATGACGGGCCTCATTGCTCGGAGGCGCGCATCGTCGCCTTGTCCGACGTCATCTCGCGGCTGGCGGGATTCGGTCTCGCGGGCGATCCCATGCCGCCGCACGATTGGGACAATCCCGAAAAGTTTTTGGGGCTGGATGGAAAAGCGGTGACCCAAATCGCCGATAGTATTAAAGGAACGGTTGAGGAAACGCGCAGCTTTCTGAATCTGATGCAGACGGCGGTATGAAGCGCTCTCCCAAAGCGCCGGCCGCCGCCCGAGGAATTGCCTATGGTGAATCAGCAGTCTGCTTCCTATGCCCAGGCGCTGCATGACTTGACGCGGCGCTATGAGCAGCTTGTCGAGAGCCTTTCGCTGTTGCGCCAGATTGATGAACTCGACAACCCGAACTGGGAACTGAGCTCCATCTTCCGCCGGTTGCTCGAGGTTCTGGCCAACGGCGTCAAAGCGGAAAACACGTCGCTGATGTTAATGACGGAAAGCGAAAATGCGCTCGAGTTGCGCGCCGCCTATAGCCCATCGCAGGCGCAAAGCGCCATTTTTTCGCCGGGGCAATGGGAGGGCAAGAAATTCCATCTGGGAGAGGGAATCGTAGGGTTGGCCGCGCAGCGCAAGCGCGCTCTGCGCCTGGACGACGTGCAAAGCGACCGGGAATTCATCCTGGTTCCCAGCAGTCCCGCCCATATTCGTTCGCTGATGTGCTTTCCGCTGGTTTTTGACGATCAGGTCATCGGCGTTTTGAATCTGAGTCATTCGGAACCTGCCTTTTTTTCGCTTGAAAGCGAAAAACTCATCGAAATCATCGCGGGCCGCATCACGCGCCTGATTCGAACGCACGTCTGGCGCCAGCAGGCGCTGGAATCGGCCGAGCACTATCGCCTGGTGGCGGAAAACGCCAGCGACGCCATTCTGGTTTTCAATTCCGAGGGGCGGCTGATAGACGCCAATCCGGCCGCGGCCCAAATCAGCGGTATTCCCATCGAGCAACTTCTGATCGGCGAAACTCAGTGGCGCGACCGCATTCATGCGCACGATCTATTTGCCTATGAAGCCTGGCTGATCCAGGAGATGAAATCCAGAGACCCATCGGCGATCGAATACCGCTTTATGGACTCCAAAGGGCGCGTTCTGTATCTGGAAGAACGCTCCTCGCCCATGTATTTCTCCTCGGACAAGCCTCCGGGAGCGGTCTCGTTCATCCGCGACATGACGCAACGCAAACGCGCCGACGAGGCGTTGCGCGCGGCCTCGCGCATGGAGGCCACGGCCACCCTGGCCGGCGGCATCGCGCACCAATTCAACAACTTGATGATGGCGGTGCTGGGAAACGCCGAATTGCTGCGCCATTCGTTCCCCACTCCCATGGAGCCGGTGTCCGAAGAGCATCTGCGCCAGATTGATATCGCCGGCCAGCGCGCGGCGGAACTGGCCCATCAGATGCTCGCATACGCGCGTGGCGGGAAATATGCAACCGAAGCCGTCAACCTGAACAACATCATCCTGGATACCTTGCGCCAGGAAGAACGCATCCTGCGGCCTGAAATCCGATTCGAGCGCGACTTGGATCCGGCGCTGTGGGAGATCATGGCCGATCAAACCCAGATACGGCACGTCTTGACGAATTTGCTCACGAACGCCGCCGAGGCGATCGACGGGGACGGCAAAATCGTCCTGACCACGCGCAACCTGCGGATAGACGCCGCGCTGGTGGGTGAACAGGCGGACCTGTCGCCAGGGCCGTATGCGTGCATCGCGGTGGAAGACACCGGCTGTGGCATGAGCGCCGAAACGCGCGCGCGGGCGTTCGAGCCTTTTTTCACCACCAAATTCCAGGGACGCGGACTGGGGCTGGCCGCGGCGCACGGCATTGTCAGAAATCATGGAGGGCACATTTCCGTTTACAGCGAGCTGGGCCGGGGCTCCGCGTTCAAAGTTTATCTGCCCGCATTGAAACTAGGGGGATGATGAATCCGATTTTTTCCGAAATTCTCGAGCGGAACTGCGCGCGCGAAGACAGCCTGCTTGGGCCTTATGCCTGCAAGAGCCTCGAGGCCTTCCGGCTCGAACCGGGACGCGAAAAGGTTCCCGATCTGGAAAATATC
>JAPLSP010000131.1 GCA_026398575.1 Candidatus Sumerlaeota bacterium
GGCGCCAGCATTTGGAGTGCGGTTGCTTGCTGCCGCTTTTGCTTCCATGATCTAAAAGATTAGCGTAGCTAAAGCGGCAGCATGCAACCGCACTCCAAATGCTGGCGCCGCTCCTATCCGCATGAATCTCTTCCTCCGGCATGAATGTTCGCGATGATTTTATGTTATCATATTAGCGAATGTGAGTATGAAGCGCGACTCTTGCAGACGCTTGAGGCGTCACTGTGCTCCAGGTCCCGGTGAATGATCGGCAAACGTGCTGCTGGCGCGCGCTGAAACGGCCCAGCTGCGCGACTCGGGGCCAACCAACTCCACCGCGTCTATCTCGTTCCATCCGGGAACCTTGCTCGTGTCCAGCAGAACGCGCACAGTTTTGACGGATTCTATCGTGAGAGGAAATGTGATCTCGAAAAAAGCGGGCGCGTTCTTGGTTGTATCTTTGGCGGTAATTTTAATAATTTCTCCGCCGATGGCATTCTTCAGGATGATGCCGGTCACAGCGCCTGGATTATAGGTCTCATGGATACGCACCATGGTCGCGCACATTTGCGGATTGTAGTCGAGTTCGAGCCATTCCTCGCCGGCATCGGCTTCGAGGCTCGCCCAGGCGGTTGACATATCGCGATCCTCGAGAGTATCGGGAGCGCCCGTGGCCTGCTCGGGGCCATGGGAGCGCTTGCCATTCGCCATGACATTCGCAGGTCCCAGTTGCCCCGCCGCTTGGTCGGTCGCCATTGGCCTTGCCACTGCCGCCCCGCTTGAGGCGCGCGGCTTGACCATTGGCTTGGAACGTTCGACAGGGCGAACATGAACTTGAAGAAAGAACACAAACAATGCCACAGCTATCATCACAACGAAAGCGACAATCGCCAATATCGTCGCGATCATGCCCAGCACGCGCCCGGCATACGTCTGTCCGCGCCCGCCGGGGTCCATCTTTCCCGCGTTCATTTCCTTGAGGTCTCTGCTGCCCATGATCCATGCCGCAATTCCACATGGCAGGCAGACGACCATGCCCAGGATGCCCAACACCAGAATAAGTATTCCGCGATGAGGCTTCATGTTCCTTTCCTCCTTTATATAGGTGATTGTCAAGTTAGGGCAGATTTGTAGGTTTAGGTTTCCCGGCATCTAGCGGCTGAATGCTTTCCCCCTTTCCCGGCGCAGGCATCTTCGGAGCTCCCGGTTGGGTGGATAATGGCGCAAGGTTGGTTCCTGTCGCAGCGGCGCCTGCGCCCATATTATCCTCCTGCACAGCCCGCTGCCTTGCTGTTTGTTCAGGCCTCGCCGTTTGTTCAGTTAGCGTTGGCTCTTCTTTCGCCGTCTCCCCGTATGAGCTCCGTGGCCAGCCTGCTGGCTGGGTTGGTTTGCGTTCACTAACATTCAAAAAGAAAATAAACAACGCCAGGGCTATCGCTACTACAAGAGCAATAATAGCCAATATCGTCGCGATCATGCCCAGCACGCGCCCAGCATACGTCTGCCCGCGCCCGTTGGGGTCCATCCTTCCCGCGTCCATTTCCTTGAGGTCCCGGCTGCCCATGATCCATGCCGCAATTCCACATGGCAGGCAGACAACCATGCCCAGAATGCCCAACACCAGAATGAGTATCCCGCGATGAGGCTTCATTTCAATTCCTCCCCCGTTGGAATTTTATTGCTATCAAGAAACCATCGCTTCCCGATAACCTGATAAGCGCCTGACTCCGTGTAGAAGTTAACGTCCTTCGGGTCCCCGGTCATAATCCCGCCGATGGCGTGAATGCCATTGATGACTTTGCGATCGCCGCGCTTGAACTGCGTGATATACGTCTTGTCATTGGGACGCTTCAGCGGGACGCGGATGTATGTGACGTTTTTCATTTGTCCCCCGCTCACCACGGGATATTTCTGGAAAAATGGATGAAGGGTGGCGGTGGTGGTCCAGCAGGCCGATTCGCTCTCCTGCAGCTGGCAGTCGTCGAGGAATTCCACCTCCGCCTCATACTGGCTCGTCCATTTTTTGCCTATTCCGCCGGCCTGATCCTTGAATGAGAGAACCTTCACGCGCGCGCCACTGGCGGCGAAGAGCTGTTCCAGCCTTTCCTTTTCCTGTTTATCGGAGGCCGAGGCGGTGTACATGCGCGCCGAGCTCTCACGCTCATAGGCGGCGGCGTTTTGCTTCATTCTGTTTTCGCGCGCTACACAGCGTTCAATGCGGGCTGCAACAGCGACCAATGCCAAAATAATCAGCGCGATTTTCCAGATCATGGATCTCGACATGAGGGCGCCTCCTGAAAAACGCTGCCTTACCACGGCCTATTTGTAAGGTTGTAATCTGTAATGATTTCCGCATGGCCGTCTGCGTATCCGACGGCGGATTCCGGTGCAAAAGCGGTTAACTTTTTTCGCACAAGCGGAGTTTTGGCAGGATCCTTGATCTCAGACATTTTTCCCTGCTGTTCGAGCGTGTAGCCGCTCAAGTCAAAAGAAGGCTCCAGGTATGGCGCCAGATCGGTGAGGCGCGCCGGCAGCATGTCTTGATGCTCCAGCGCATAAAGCATGCACGCCTTTACAACCGCGTTGGCGTCCTGCATCATTTGGGCTTTGCGTTCTTCTTCTGACTTGGGCTTTGCGTCTGCCTTGCCAGCGATTGCCGTCGTGCGTTCCATTTGCGCCCAGTGAGCCGCTGCTGCCCGCTCTTCTGCCATGCGTTCTTTTGTTGTTCGACTGAAAGACAGCCTGAGAAACACTGCTATCAGTAGGCCGGCGATGACCAGTACGAGCATAACTGCAAACAGAAGCGTCGCGATCATGCCGATCACGCGCCCGGCATACGTTTGTTGGCGCCCGCCGGGGTCCATCTTTCCCGCATCCATTTCCTTGAGATCCCTGCTGCCCATAATCCATGCGGCAATTCCGCATGGCAGGCAGCACACCGCGCCCAAAATGCCCAGGATGAGAATCAGCATACCGCGATGAGGCTTCATGTCCTATTCTCCCCTCAGAAATCGGTTGCGATTCGATACACTAATCAGCACGGCGCTCGGTGATAAAATCACCGCTCCATTTTCCAGATCGTTGATTTCAACATCAGGCGCCTCCTGCTAAAATTAATAGCCAAACCCTCCCGGGCCGTTTCCCAGCGATTCGCTCCTTCCCAAACCTTATCTCCAATATAAACCAAGATAGAAAGGCAATGCCAAGGTGTCAAGCGCAATAAGCGCGAAATAGGCGCGAATCCCTGAGACATTAAGGATGGCAGGAGTATTGCGGATTTTATGCAAGAGGCGCGGCGGATGGAAAAAAGGCGCCTTATGACGCGAGGGAATTTTCTATCATCCCATCAAATGCTCCACATTGATGTGAAGCATCTTGCTGAATCGCCGGGCCATGGCAGCCGAGAGAGGCCGCTGCCCTCTTTCGTAATCACTGATCATATTCTGGCGAACGCCCATGAGCTCCGCCACTTTGGTTTGTGTCAACCCAGCCTTCAAGCGCGCGCCAGCCAGAAGATTTCCGGTTCGATTTGATTCCATTTCCGCCCAGAAATCCGTCTTTTCGATAGGAATGCTGTCGTCAGCAGCTTTTTCAGAAAGAACTGCGACACGGTACTTTTTCATGTTAGATCTCCCCTGATTCTTCTCCGAATACAGATTCGGGCGCCGGCGTGATGGGGCCGCGTCTGACAACGGGGCGCTTCCAGTATCCGGAATAATAATACGCCAGACTGATCACCATCGCGACAAAGAAACTGAATGACATGGAGTACCAGATCGTCCGCACGTCATGATAGGAATGGGACAGCCGGTACGCCAGCGGCACGCGGACCACCCAGAGGCTCACCAGCGAGATGACCGTGGTGACGACGGTATGACCCGAGCCGTTGATGATCCCATTGCTAATGAACATGATGGCGAAAAAGATATAGGTGGACCCCACGATATACAGATAGCTGACGCCCATGCTGATGACTTCGCGGTCTTGAATGAAAATGCGCAGCAGCAATCCCGGAACGCTCACGGCCAGCGCGGAGGCTAGCAGCGTGATGCCGCCGCTCAGGATGATGCCCCATTTGAAAACGTCCTTCACGCGTCCATATTGATTGGCGCCGATATTCTGCCCGGCCAGCGTGGAAACGGCCATGCTGAAGGTCAAGGCCGGCATAAAGGCCAGCTGGTCAATGCGCATGGCGGCGCCGAAAGCGGCGGCGGCATTGACTCCGTAGCCATTGACAAAGCCGATGACAAAGACCATTCCGATCGAGACCAGCGACTGCTGGATGGCCGACGGCACGCCGATCTTGATCGTGTTCCACGTCGTCCGATAGTCCGCGCGCAACCGCAGCCAATCCGGAGACACGGGGCTTTTCTGCCGTTGCATGTGGACGAGCAACGCAATCAGCGATCCGGCCTGGCCGATCACGCTGGCCCAAGCCGTGCCATTCAAACCCAGCTTCGGCAGGCCCAGCCATCCGAACATGAGGATCGGATCGAGTACGGCATTCGCAACAATTCCCGCTGTTTGATAGTAGAGCGGCGTTGTGGAATCGCCGATGCCTTGCAGCATGGATCGCGCCAGGAAAATCCCGAATCCGAACGGCAGGGAAATCAAGAAAATGCGCATGTACTGCGTCGCCATCTCCAACACTTCGGGCGGCGTGTCCATGGCGCGCATAATGTGCGGCGTGAAAATCTCACCGAGCGCGAACAGAACCAAACCCAGGACGCCGATCAGCAGCGTCGAGCTCTGCACGACCTTGAACCTTTCGTCAAAATTCCGGGATCCGGTATATTGTGAGATGAGGATGTTGGTGGCCATCGTCAGACCGGCGGCCAGGGCGACGAGCACGAAGATGACGGGGAAGCTCACCGTGACAGCAGCCATTGCCGTCTTGCCAAGGAACTGGCCGACCCAGATGGCATTGACAAATGAATACGCCGTCTGGATCGCGCTGCCGGCCAGCATGGGAAGCGAAAACATGATGAGATGACGCGGAATGCTCCCCGTCGTCAAGTCGCGACCGTGGACCTTTGGATGGGAGTTTGAATTGGCGTTGGGCGGTGAACTCATAGAAATCAAATTCTACTTTGGCGGCGCTTGCGTGGCGTGTTTGGACGCCGGAAATCTCTCAAAAAATCGCCCGACGGCGCAAGCGCGGATGCAAAAACATCCAATCAATGACTGGGTTCATTGGGCCCCGGGATTGGGCGGACGCCGGTGCAATCGGGATAGTCGGAACAACCCCAGAATGGCTGCCAAGCCTTGGCGCCTTTGCGCGCGACACGCTGCCGCATAGGCTTCCCGCAACGCGGACAGATTGGCCTGTCCGAAGCCCCATGCTTATCCGACGCGTCCGACCCGTCCGACCCGTCCGACCGGTCCGACTGGTCCGACGAGCCGCGGTTTTTCGAAGCCCCACGCCCATCCGACGCGTCCGACGGGTCTGACCGGTCCGACGCGTCCGATCCCTTCGCCTTGTCTGAATCCCTTCTTTGAATCCGCGAAGCATAGAGGTTTTCGGTGAAGCCTCCGCTTTCCAGAAAAGTCTGCCCCTGGCTCTTGAGCTGCCGGCTCAGCAGGTAGGCGGCCTGGTTCACGGCGCAGAGCATGGCATTGCCGGCAAGTTCAGGCACGGCCTGCGCCACAAACTCTGACAATCCGGAAAGACCAGTCAACCGTACGCCGCCGGATGGTGTTGGAGGCAAGTCCGGCGCCCGGTCCTGCGCCAGCCGCGAGCGCATGGCGCGCGCCTCGCGCGAATCCTTGGGCCAGACGCGCAGCCCGTTTTGGATCAGGAAAGTTTCATAATCCCGCAGCAGCTCATCCGACAAGCTGGCGCGCGCGACATTCGTCAATTTCATCTCGGTCTTGCGCGATGTGGCCGCCGCGCCGCTCGCCTCGCTGATATTCCGCACCCCGCTGCGCGCGGCCTGTATCATCTGGTCGCTCATGCGATGATCATGAGCAAAGAATCGCCGGCAGAACACCACGGTGGCGTCATAAACCGCCTCCGCCACCTTGTAGCTGCGCAGCTTGCGGTAACCGCCATGAGGGAGAAATGGGGCATTATTTTCATCCATCGCTAAATCTCCATTGTTGCTCAGTCGGACTCGTCGGACCGGTCGGACCCGTCGGACGCGTCGGACCGCGCGAAAATATTTGCTGCTCGGACCATTGGCCAGTCAAACCGGCTGCTTGGACTCGTCGGACCGGTCGGACGCGTCTGACCAGTCCGACGGCCTTCCAAGCAAAACATTGATGCATCAACCCTACTCTTATTGCTATGCTGTCTGCAACCCTTTCTCAGTTGAATAGGATGAGAGCTGAAATTTCCTCTTGCGATCCGCTGGAAGCAATGCGACGCTCCGTTCACGAGTGTGAACCTGCTTTCCGTGCCGGATGTAAATGTGACAATCAATCCATCTACCCGCTATCAAACAATTCTGGGGTGGGGAGGCGCGACGCCGGGCTTCGATATGCCCGCGGCGCTGCGCAATGAGGTCATAGACGTGGGCGTCAATGAATGGGGCTTGACCCGCCTGCGTTACGAAGGTCCCGGCGGAAACAGCAACAAGATGCGCCGCTGGGAGTGGATCAATGACAACGGCGATCCGATGGACATCAACTGGAGCGCCTTCCGGACCGCGGATATGGACAAGCGGATCGCAGAGTGGGTCATCCCCTTCAAACAGCGCGTCGAGGCCAATGGCGATCCATTCAACCTATACCTCAGCCCCTCGTTCTTCAACAATGGAAGCACCGGCTCGGCGCCAGGCTGGCTGCGCTATAGCCCCGGCGAATACGCGGAATACGCCTGCGCCCTGCTCACGCGCCTGCGCGACGTCCATCACATCACCGCCGACTACTACAGCATCTGCAATGAAGCCGGCAATGACAATACCTTCGCCGCGCCCGTCGTCGGGGCAGCAATTAGGACACTCGGTCCCCGCATGAAGGCGTTGGGGCTGCCGACGAAGATCGAATTTCCCGAATGCGTCAACGCCAAGATGAGTTGGGATTATATTCAGGCGCTGAAGGATGACGCCGATGTCTGGCGCTACGTCGGCGTGGTGACGTATCATCTTTATGGCAATAACGATGCCCGGCCCATGATCCGTGATTTCGCCAAAGCCAGAGACCTGCCAACGGGACAGACTGAATTCATGGGCTTGAACATGAACCACCTCTATGATGACCTGACGCTGGGCGGCGTTTCGTTTTGGGAAATTTACGGATGGGCCGGCCCCTGGGGAGACAAGCTCAAGATCAATCTGGACTTCACGTCATTCGTCCGAGGCGCGCAGTACTGGAATTTCCGGCAGGTCATGCATTACGTCCGCCCTGGCGCCGTGCGCGTGGAGGTAGCGTCGGGCGAATCGAATCTCAGGGTTCTGGCTTTTGAGCGCAAAGGCCGGCCGACCGTCATCCTTATCAACAGAGCCGGCGCGTGTAACGCCGCGATCAGCGGCTTGAGCGCCGGCGCTTATGGGACATGCCGGACGGTCAACAACGCCGCTTATCAGGAAGCCGGGCTCAAGACGGTCGCGGCGGGCGCGCCGTTGGCGGTCGCGGTTCCCGGCAATGCCGTCATGACGATCTATCCTTATCCCGGCGCAAACCAGCCGCCCGTCGCGACGGAGTGGCGCGCAAATCCAACGTATCTCACCCAGCCCGCCAGCAGCGCGCGTCTTTCCGTGAGCGCAACCGATCCCGAGATGGACCCGCTCACTTACGCATGGACGCTCATCAGCCAGCCCGCTGGCGCCGACGTGAAGATTGCCGAGCCCAAGGCGCATGGCACGCAAGTCACCGGGCTGACCGCAGAAGGCGAATACGTCTTTGGCATCGCCATTTCGGATGGCGCGCATACAACGACCAAGCAAATTCGCGTTCGCGTCTTTTCCGGCAATCAGCCGCCCGTGCTGAGCGGGGTTCACAATCGCAAGCCGCTCATGGTGATCCTGCCCAATCAGAGGACGGAACTGCGCGCCTCGGGGATGGACTTGGAAGGCGATCTGATGACCTGGCGCTGGAGTGTCGCGAGTCAGCCGTCCGGCGCCAACGCCACGCTGACATCGCCCACGAAGGCGGAAACGCTGGTGACGGGACTATCGGTCGCCGGCGATTACGTCTTCCGCGTCGAACTCAAAGACCCGACGCACACGGTTTCAGACACGCTCACCGTCCCGGTCTATCCTGTGAATAAGAAACCCGTGATAGCCAATATCACCGCCGCTCCCGCCGATATCAAGCCTCCAGTGGATGCCACCGCGCTGTCTGCGCAAACCAGCGATCCCGACGGCGGCGTCATCAGCCACTGGTGGTCCGTCAAGAGCGCGCCGTCGGGCGCCCATCCGGTTTTTGAGCATCCCGGCGCCGCCAACACGCGCGTGACCGGCTTGACTCAGCCGGGATCATACACCTTCACTCTGACCGTTGTGAATCTCGCCGACTTCGCCTCGCGCGATGTCAGCGTGACGGTCGGTCCGGGCGCGGCAGGCGCTAAGTAGGATTATTTCTTCGGCTTAATAAACCGCTGGCAGAAATCGCGCACCGAGCGCGTGAAGGTCCATTCATCGGTTTCCGGTACGGCTCGTGACGGCGCGCCCACCCAGCTCTCGATGATGTACTGATCCGGCGCGCCGCCCACGAAGGCGTAGTCATAGCCCTGGCGCATGATGCCGACGTACCACGTCGAATCATCGGCAAGTTTCAACTGGTCCATCCGGCGATAATCTGCTGCCCAATAAATCAGGCTGAATGGCAGTTTGCGCAGGCGGCAGGCTTGTTCGAGTTTTCGCACGTCGGGCCAATTGCCTTTATAAATCGTGGCGCCGATGGTGAAATGATTCCAGTCCACGTCGAGGCGGAAGAAATCCATTCCGCGCACGTTCATCTGCTTGAGCCGCGCCTGAAGCGCGTCAATAAAGGGGATGAGATCGCTGTTCTGCAGGAAGGGATACGGCTCGATGTCGCCGATTTTCATATCCGGATAATTCTTGCGCACGAGCGCGATGAATTGCGCCGTTTCTTCCACGGCGTATTCGTCGGATTTTTTCAAATCTTTGCGCGCGCAACACAGCGGCTCATCCATCGCCAGCGCATAAATCTTTCCGCCCAGAGATTGGACTCTATCCCATGACTTGCGCTGGGCGTCATAAGTCTTCTGCCCCGTCGTCCCCCAGGGTTTGATGGCGCCCACTTCCAAGGCCAGCCTGAGGTTCCACTTCTCGAGCATCGGCAACCACTCGCGCAACTCGTCGTCCTTGAATTGCTTGTTCAACTGATGGTCGGCGTAACCGACAACGTCCACGAGCGATCGCGTCTCTTTCCATTGATCGGGCTGCGTGAAGAGCTCGCGAAAGCAACGCCCATCCGGCGCCGCGGGCGGCATTATCCAGACTTCGGGTTTTGTGGAGGTGGAGGCGGAGGCGGAGGATTGCGTGTCGGCGGCGGGGGATGGCATGGCAGAGAGGAAGGACAGCAAGGACCACAAGGACCTTGAGAATAACAAGGACCACAAAGACCACAGGGACTGGCATGGGCGGTTCATGGTTTGTTTTTTCATTCGAGCCTGACAATGGCTGCCTATCTTGCGGAATAATTTAGAGTCTCGAATGCCGGAAAGTCAATTCCATAACCCGCCTTCCCGCAAATCCGCAATTCTGCAAATCAGGCGCTGCGTTACTGCTTTCCGAAAACAAGCTTCTGTTGCGCGGCGGCGCCGGGCGCAAGCTCGACGGCAAATTCCTGTTCGGCGCCGCCTGCCGCGACCTTCACCGAATATTTCCCGCAGAAGCCGCGGAAGCGCACGCGGCCTTGCTCGTCGGCTTTGGTCGTGAGGCGCGTTTTCCACTCCTGATTGATCAGCCGTTCGAGCGCAAGATACGACGCCTTGGGCGCAAAGCTATTGTCCAGCAAACCGCCCAAAGCGGTATTCTCGCCCTTGACCGCTGTCCCATCGCCCAGATTCCACCACGTGATTCCCGCCATCTTCGGCGCGCTGAACCAGAGCCGGTAGAGATTGCCCGCCACTTCGGCCTGGACGTTTGGCTCGCCCGCGGGAGTGGCGATGGTGATCTCCGTGACGTAGAGCGGCAGATTGAAATCGCCGAATGATTCATAGAGGTCGAGGAGTTTGGCCGGCGCATATTGCGCGTCGTTCAGATATTTTTTGAGCGCATCGGCGGAGAAAAAATGAAACTGAAAGCCGATACCTTTCACATCCGCGCCGCCGGCCTGCAGCTGCTTCACTTGCTTGTAGTAGCGATTCTCCGCGCCGGCGCCCCAGAGGTGGCAGCCGGTCACCTCGTTGATCATCAAGGTGTTCTCGGGACGGAAGACTCGATGCGCCTCCTTGAACGCCCACGCCACATAAGAGCGGTCATCGGTGAAGAGCGGATAAGTTTTGGGGCATACCAGCGATTCGTTCACGACGTCCCAGATGGGAATATCTTTGGCATAGCGCGAGGCAATCTCGGCGAATCGCTTCTGGTAAAGTTTCCTGAGCGTATCCGCGTCTTTGGGTAGCCAGGGCGGATTGTAGGCGTGCCAGAGGAGCGGATGGCCCTTGAGCGTGATACCGTATTTTTTCGCGAACGGCAGGTAGCGGTCCGGCGGCGGACGGCGCCAGATGTCGCGCGAGCCTTCGGCATAGCGCAACTCGCCCTGCGTCGGCTCGGTCCCTTCCCAATAGAACGGCACGGTCACGAAGTTGAAAATCTTCGCGAAGGCTTCTTCATAGCGCTGGTTTTTTTCCGGCGTGTCGAGCTGTCCCAAAACAAAGCCGTTGCAGCCGAAGAGGAAGCGATGGGTTTTCTGCTGCGCCTCGACAGTTGCGCCCGCGAGCGGCTTGCCATCGGCGGAAACAATTTCGAGCGCGGCGTCCTGCTTGCGGTAGCGTTCGATATTCTTTTCGATCCGCTGCGTCAGCGCCGGATCGCTCCAAAGCTTGTGATAGCCTTCCGGCGTCTCGGCTGAGGCAATAGCTCCAAGCCCTGGCAGCGCAGCGGCGCCGAGCAACGCGGCGGCGATCAGCCCAAATGAACGATGCTGAAATATTAACTCACTTAGCATTTTCATCACTGCCTTCATTGTCTGAAATATGCGGACTCGACCTCCGCCGCTGGCGTATTATTTTATGGTCTGAATCGGTACCTTTATCTCGTAAATGGAATTCCAAGATCTTTGCATATCTTCCGGCCCAAATTGTCGTTGATTTCAGTATGACGAGGGACAGATGCGCGACGGTTCTCATGCAAATTTCCCCACCAGGAATGGTTTCCACCTTCGCGGATGAAGATGCAGCCGTGCAATCTCAAGTGCTTGAGCAGTTCCGTGCGCTTCATACCGTGATAAGAGCCTCAGTATAGTTGGAAGCCGCCGCCTGGATGGCATCCTGGCGGTTGAATTCAAGGGCTTCGGCAAGAGTAATGCGCAAGCTTTGGAGCAGCTCATCACGGGTGCGTTCCTGGCAATTGACGCCAGGAACTTCTTCGATCCATCCAATCCACCAGTCGCCTTCATTTTTCATTACCGCTGTGTATGTGTTGGCCATCTTCAATCACCTCATAAAAAAATCATATTCGCTTTGCGCGACTTTGCGCCTTCCGCCACTGCTTGCCTCGAAGATACTGCGATTATTGCCCGGCGGCGCAAGAGGTCAAGCCGCAAAAATAGAATTAAAAAATCTATATCGGCAAATCGCGCCGCCGCCAAACGATGCCGCCCGCAATGACAGCCACTACTATAACAGCCGCAAACACGCTCATGCCTTTCCATGGCCATAAGCCTTCGCCGAAAACTCGCTCGCCTTCCACGTAATAGAAAAGACTCAACGGGTGCAAAAGCTCGATTCGCGGCCACCAGCGGGCGAATACGTGAATGAAATAGGTGCAAACCAGATAGGCCACCGTCACGGCGACGGCGGTGTTGCGCTGGCGGAATGAAACGGCGGCCAGCAGCGCCAGCGCGCCCACGGTCGCCGCCAAAAACGATCCGCTGACTGCAACCTTGAAGAACTGCCCGAGCGCAACGGACTCGCGCAAGTGATAAAAACTCACGCCCGACACGGTCCCTAGAAACATCATCAGCGCCAGCGCGTACATCCCCGTGAGCGTCAGCAACGCGGCGCAGATATAAACTTTTGTCTTCGAGACGCGGCGGCTCAAGATAAGTTCCATCGTTCCGCGCATGATTTCGCCGTTAATCATTGCCGTGGGCGCGCCGACGGCGAAGAGCATATACAAGATCAAAACGAGCGGATGCTGATAGCCGATCGCCACGAGCGCATTGATATTGCCGCCTTGCATCGCCTTGCCGCCGAGCATGTTCTTGACCATGGGCGGCATAACGTCGAGAAACGCTATCAATGCCTTGACGTTCTCATTGTCATGCATGACGCCGCAAACCGCGATCTGAAAAAAGTAAATCACCAGCGCAATCAATCCCCACCCCAGCGCCAGCCGGAGCATCCAAAACCTTAAAAGCGCCCAGGGACTGGGAACGCCACTGGGAGCGCCACTGGGAGCGCCACTGGGAGCGCCGGCATCTCTGCCGGCGTGTCTCCTCTCTGATAATTTTAGTTGCTGCCCATCAACTGAATTGCCTGCCTCCCTTCCACTTTCTCCATCCCCCCCTCCATCGCCCCCGCCATCCCCCCCTCCATCGCCCCCTCCATCACCCCCTCCATCGCCCCCTCCATCGCCCACGCCATCGCGATAGTATTGCATGAACGCTTCTTGCAGCGATGTCTCAACCGTGCTGATGCGCTCAACGCGATATTGCGCGAGCCATTTCAATATCGGATCATCAGCGCCTTGATATGCCAGCCGCAGCATGCCGCCTTCCCGCTCGACGATACGAAGGCCCGGGACCTGCGCCGGAGGCGCCTCGGGAATGGCGCTGCCTTCAGAGAACCAGATTTTGATTTGCCGCTCGCTCTCGCTGACAATCTCCGAAATTGCCGCCAGTTCAACCAACCGCCCACGCCGCAGGATCGCCGCCCGTCCGCACACCTCCGCCACTTCCGTCAGATCGTGCGACGAGAGCAACACCGTGGCGCCGCGCCTCGACGCTTCGACTATCAGGTCCAGCACGATCTGACGCGCCAGC
Source organism: Candidatus Sumerlaeota bacterium (assembly GCA_026398575.1). The sequence goes on from JAPLSP010000131.1 coordinate 13,096, forward strand.
GGATCGAGGCCGGTGGTCGGTTCATCCACCACCAGCCGATCGGGATCGTGCTGGAATGCAAACACCAGCCCGACCTTCTGGCGATTGCCTTTCGACAGGTCGCTTGCGCGCCGGTCCAGGTCCAGTTCGAGGCGCTCCGCCAGCTCCTCGCGCCGCTTGGCTGCATTCGGCGCGCCGCCGATCGAAGCCAGGGTTGCCAGCGCGCGCCGCGCGGTCAAATCCGGCCAACTGCGGAAATCGCCCGGCAGATAGCCAATCCGGTCATGCAAGGCGCCGCTTCCCGCCGTGACGCGCTCGCCGAAGATGCGTGTTTCGCCCGCCGTCGGCCTGAGCAATCCCATCGCGCAGCGCAGCGTCGTTGTCTTGCCCGACCCATTCGGCCCCAGGTAGCCGAATATCTCGCCCGGCTCGAGCGCGAATGTCAACCCTTCAACGCCGCACACGGAGCCGTACCATTTCGAAAGAGAAAAAAATTCCAAAGGATTCATGTCGCCATCCCATTGTCAATGCCAACCGAAGCGCACAATGCCCGGTTTATAAATGTTCGGTCTCATAATGCTGGGGCTTCCGGATACCCCGCTTGACACGCGCGAAAGCAACGAAATAATAAAGCCAGCTGTCTGGCAAGACGCAAGTCTCTTGCGGTTCATTATGGCCAAGTGAATTGTGTCATGCCTGAACCGCTTACTTTTGGGCTTCCGCTTCGATGGCCTGCTGGATTTTTTCCTGAGCCTTTTCGTAGGCTTCGCGGACCTTGTCAGCGGCTTCATTGAGTTTGGATGCTTTCTCATCCATCGCCTGATTTTGCAGATTCAACAGGTTGATATGGTCGGCCTGTTTTTGCTTTTCCGCTGCCAGTTCCTGCTGGCGGCGTTTGATGGCCCGGACCTGTTCGCGCGCATGCTGTTCTTCAACTCTTCCTTCCGCGCAAGATACGCGGCTTCCTCCGAACCTTCTTCCATCATCTGGTCGCATCGCAGCGCCTGGAGGTTCCATGCGCCTTCCGCTTCGCCCGCTTCGATTGGTTTGCTCTCCAGTTGGCAGGCCGTCAGGCGCACGAGGCTTTCGCCCAGCAACCGAAATTCATCGTCGAAGCGTTTGCCGAAGTCGGTCTTTGCGAGCGGCGGATTGTCCGCGATGAGCTTGCGATAGGCTTCCCGTTTCCCGTCCAGGTCGCTGATCCGGTCCATTATGGTTTGGGCGAGATTACTAAGGTTCTTCGTGTAGTTCATAACTTTGCCAAGGTCTTCGGGCCCCGGCTCGATCACGGTGACGATGGATTTTAGGTCGGAAAGTTTGGCCCGGGCCTTTTGAATGGCGGCCGCCAGCGCATTGCTGGTGGGCAGTTTGTTAACCTGGATAAACTCAGCCAAATCTTTTTCGATCTTGTCCACCGTGGCGCCTGCCCAATCGAGATTGCGCAAGGCGCCAGCGGATTTTTGCGCCGCCTGAGCCGCCGGCATGATGAAAACCAGCAGGCCCGCGAAGATCAGTCCGATTGCATTTTTCATTGTGGTGTCCTTTCTTCCTAGGATTATGGGGACTTATTGATGGTTTCTGACTAGGAACAATAGGCGAGTAGCATTGCGCTTGGATTTTAAGCGTCCAAGGCTTATTCGATCCCGTATTTCTCCAACCGTCTCCTAATCTCGCTTTCCTGTTCGATGGGGGCGCCGGTAACGCGGTGGTGGATCCAGTTGACGGCGCCGGTTTGTTCCTTGATGGCGGCGAGGGCGTCGAAGCCGTCCCAGATTTGGGTTAGCCGGCCGGCGACGTGGATTTTTCGATAAACCTCAGGCCAGTGGCCGCAGTCGGGGGCGCCGGCGCCGGGGACCCATTGCACGCCCTGGATATGGTCCAGCGATAGCACATGATCGAGGTGAGGGAGTTGTCCGCGGCCATCGAGGTGATAGAAGCTACGTTCGAGCCGCTTGCTCGTGGCTTCGAGTTCGGGCTTGACGAATTCTTCGAACATCGCGGGAGAGATCATGTAGGAGAAGTCGCATTGCAGGATGTAGCTCGGGCGGTCGCTGTAGATCGAAGACCAATCGGTGTAACCGGGATTGACGGGCTGCAGGACGGCGTTGATCTCCTGGTAATAGCGATGCCACAGATCATGCGCCTCCCACGTCAGGCGTTTGACCTCTTCGGGGTATTCGATCAAATCCATCACCAACCGCTCTCCCGGGCGGAAGGCGTGGAGCACGTCGAGATTGCCGCCCAGGTCGGCCATGCCCACGAGGACCTGTCCCTGCCATCGCCGCATCATCGCCGCGCATAATTCCTTGACGCGGTGGAGCCAGATGTTGTCGGGATCGTATTCAAAATGGATTTCGCTGATCGGCAGGTCCTTTTGCGGGAAGAACCAGATGCGTCCGGTCGCGTCGTGGATGCGGGCGCCGAGGAACGCCGCCATGACGCCGGGGCCGAAGCAGTCCAGATTAAAATATGGATAGGCGTCGCCGACGTACTGGATGCCGCTGAGTTCCCAATCCAGGCGGTCCACCAAGTCCTCGACCGGCCAGTCGAGTTTCGCCGCGCAAGCCTGGGTCAAAAGCGGCGCCGGCGGCTGCGGGCGGCCCGGATCGCGCCCGCGCAACTCAATCGGGATGATCGGCCTGCCCAATTGCCCCGCCCACCACTGGCGGTAGGTTTCCTTGACCTTGTCCCAACGCGACGGCGCAAAATCAATCGGCATGAGAGCCTCCCTGACATGCGTTTTACATGCTATTATTTATGCTATTATCTATGAAGCAATAACTCACCACAGAGACACTGAGGCACAGAGAAACACCGTCAAATTCGGGTGAGTTGAACTGGAACTATCCGAGGCTGTCAATCGCAAACCGCAAACCGCAATCACGCGATTCACGCCATTGACGCATTGACGCATGGTCTTTCAATTTTGGCTTGACGGGTATTCCATCCCCGAAGGGGTTGAACCAGTGAAAGAAGCTTTAACCCAGCCGAGCTGGAAGCATCCAGGCAATAATTTCAAAAAGTTGGATGGCTTTCAAATGCTGAGAAAACGCGCATAAATACAGGCAGAATCATTGAGGGCAGAATCATAATGATTCTGCCCTCAATGATTCTGCCTGCAAACTGCTACAAAACTAATCTTAACTTGGCCGGGCTGGAAAGAGGCGCCGTTGGTTACCAGATCACGCCGCCGTAGGATGTGACCATAAGGGAAGGAACATAAGCCGAAACCAGGGAAGCGCCTTTGGCGCTGTACGCGGCCTCTCTGGCGAAGGCCTCTTCCGAGTCTTCCTGGGTCAGTTTCGCCAGTTCGCTGGCGGGAGTTTTGGATGTGTTTGATTTGGCCGCGTTGCTCTTGGGCTTGGCGGACTTGCCGGCTTTGCTGTTTTTGGCGGCGTCTTGCGCCGCTGCGATTTTTTGAAGCTCGATGGCGCGCTGGATTTCGTCGCCATCGTCCTGCGGTGAAGCCCCTGCGCCGCCTACCAGCTGAAATGAGGCGGAAGCAGATTTGGGCCGCCCTGCCTGCGCCGGCTTATAGCTCGGTCCGGAGAGATATACGGTCGGTCCCGTGATGGTCTCATCATCGCTGGCCGGACCCCAATCCGGCTCAACCGTTTCGAGCTCCAGCGCGGGCATGCTGTAGATTCCTCCTGTTCCCGCTGCAGAAAGGGCGCGCTCGGACAATCCGAATCCCATGATCGCCACTATTGAAAACAAACTACCGGCAAGCCAGCGACTCGCATCCATAAAGATTATCTCCCTGTTGTTTCGCTTTTTTTGATTATCATTTGTCATTGAGCGCCCGTCCCTTTGACACGCCACCGCAGCGCCCGCTTGGGACGCTTTATGTCGCGTCTCCCTTGGCGGGCATGGATCGCAGTTTTGCTTCAATTGGCTTTTATTTTTCAATCAGGGCCGGGGCATGGTCCTAATCCTTTACCAGGCGTGGGGGGCCTGGAAACGAAGACAAACGTCCAACGAACGCCAACCTGCGGGGAATGATAGAGAGAAATGGGGAGTTCTGCTGGCATGGACTCGTGCGCCTTCGATACGCGGAAACGGGTTAATAGCATCCGGATTTGACCGCCGCATGTCAAGGCATTTTTGGGGCTGGCCTGCAAAAAAATTATCTTTTCCCCCGTCCGTGCTGCAACTCGGAGATCGTCCGCTTTTTTTCGCGAATGACGAACCCGGGCTGTTGGAAGATGCGCTGCACGTATTGGAGCAAATCTTCCGGTGTGAAGGGCTTGGTCAAATAGGCCGCGGCGCCCAGCCGGTAGCCGTAATCAATCTGCTCGGGCTCGCTGCGCGACGTGACGAACATGACGCGTATCTGCCGCAGCGCCGGATTGAGCTTGATCAACTGGCTCAGCTGATAACCGTTGAGATTCGGCATTTCGACGTCCAGCAAAAGCAAATCCGGCTCGGTTTCGACGATCTTCTCGAGGGCCTCGGCCGCGCGCATCGCCGTAACCACCTCGTAGCGCGGCGACAGGAAGGATTCAATCAGACAGACCACGTCCGGCTCATCGTCAACCACCAGGATGCGCGGCAGCGGTCCGCGAGGCGTCTCTTGAGAATCGTTGTCCGTCGCGCTCGCGAAACCATATTCCGACTCCGGCGCGGCAAGCGGTTGCAGCTCCAGCGCGATTCCTTCGCGCTCGGCGGCCAGGATTTCCTCCACGGCGAACATCTTCGGGCGCGGGGCGATTGTTTGCTCCAAAACAACACGCCGGATGCGCTCGAGCAGCTCTTCAGGGCTGAAAGGCTTTGTCAGATATAGGGCGGCGCTCAAATCTTTGCCTTTGGCCTGCGACGCCGGATCGCTCAAGGCCGTCAGAAAGATAATGGGAACCGAGTGGAAGCTGGCGTTCTTGCGGATGGAGACAGCCGTGTCGAAGCCGTCCAGGCACGGCATCATCACATCCATGACGATCAGGTCCGGCTCGACGCGTTCGAGTTTTTCCAGCGCGTCAAGGCCATTATGGGCCGAAACAACTTCAAATTCCGAGCGCAAGACCGTCTCGAACGCCAAAATCAAATCCGGATCGTCATCCACGAGCAGCAGGCGAATCATGTAATGAAGAGACAAGAGACCGCTGCCCGGAGTCAAGAGGCATTATTCAGGTTTGACACCGCCGGACGGGAATCCGCACAATATTCGCGGAGCTTTGAGCCGTGAATGTGAATGAGCGAAATGCCAATTCCGTTGATCTCCCGGCGGGCCGGGTGCTGGTGGCCGACGATGACGCGCCAACGCGGCGCATGGTTTCCTCGTTGCTGGCGCGCGAGGGCTATCAAGTCATCGAGGCCGTGGACGGCATGGATTGCATGGATAAAGTCCGGCGCCACCGTCCCGATATTCTGCTGCTCGATTGGGTGATGCCGCGGATGGACGGTCTGGAGACGTGCCGCCGCCTGCGCGAGCAACGCCGGTTCGACGCGTTGCACATCATCATCCTGACCGTCAAGAGCAACCTGGCCGACAAAATCCTGGCCTTGGACACAGGCGCGGACGACTTCCTGACCAAGCCTTTTCATCGCGAGGAGCTGCTGGCCCGGATGCGCTCGGCGCAGCGTATTCAGACGCTCAATCATGAATTGTCGGACGTCCTGGCGCAATTGCGGCAGGACATCATCGCCGCCACCAGCGTCCAGCGCGCCATGTTGCCGCATGGGCCCGTGGAACTGGCGCCGTTGAAATTCGCGTGGGACTTTATTCCCGCCGAAAGCATCGCCGGCGATCTGTTCGACGTGTTTCGCGCCGATGAGAACCACGCGGCTTTCTATATGTTCGACGTTTCAGGCCATGGCGTGGCGCCGGCCATGCTGTCCGTGTCGCTGCACCGCTCGATTTCGCCCGGTCCATTGTTTTCGTCGCTGATTAAAACGCCTTTGGACCAGCCGCCGTATTATTGTCTGGCGTCGCCGGCCGACGTGGCCGGGCAGCTCAACCGCCATTTTCAGATGTCGAGCAACGGCCTGTATTTCACGCTTTTTTACGGCCTGATCAATTGCCAAACGCTCCGGATGCGTTATTGCCGCGCGGGGCAGACGCCGCCGTTTGTTGTGCGCGGCGACCGCATCTTCGCCCTGGAGGAGGGCGATATCCCCGTGGGGCTTGTTCCGGAGGCGAGTTTTTCGGAGCATGAATTTCAATTTGAGCCGGGCGACCGGATGGCGCTTTATTCCGATGGCCTGATCGAAGGCGATAATCCCCAGGAAGAGCCATTCGAAGCCCGGCGCGCCCGGCAATGCCTGTTCGAGGCGCGCAAGGGCAATATCGAGGAAATGATCGGCGCTTTGATCAAAGCGTTCCGTCAATGGCGGGGCGATGCTCCGCTGCAAGATGATATTTCAATTCTAGCCATGGAGGTAAAGCACAATGAAAAGCCGTAATGCCAGTGACCGGTTTGCCGTCGCGCGCCGGCAGGGACGTTTCATTCTTGCGTGCGCCGCGGCAATCAGCATGCTGGGCTTGCTGAGCGGATGCATCATCATTCCGATCTCGGGATTGCGCGCGTCCGCGCAGCTCAAGGAAGTCGAGATTCAGCCCGCCAAGCACTGGCTGACGACAGATAAGGTTCTGATGGTGGACCTGACGGGCGTCATCTCGTCTTCGAGCCGGGGATGGCTTGGCGCGGAGAAAGGCACGGTCGAGCGCCTGAAGGACATCTTGAAAAAAGCAAGTCAGGACTCCAGCGTTGCCGCTGTGGTTTTGCGCATCAACAGTCCGGGCGGCGGCGTGACCGAGAGCGACTTGTGTTACCGGGAGATCATGAAATTCAAGGAACAGGTAAAAAAGGAACAGGCGCGCGACGTGCCCGTTATCGCGATCATGATGGACGTGGCTGCCTCGGGCGGCTACTATGTGGCGATGGCGGCCGACGAGATATGGGCGCATCCAACCACGATCACCGGCAGCATCGGCGTCATTATGACGCTGCCGCATCTGCAAGGCCTGACCAGCAAAATCGGCGTGGACATGCAGGTCATCAAGTCCGGCAAGATGAAAGACGTTGGTTCGATCTGGCGCGAAATGACGCCGGAAGAACGGCAGCTGCTGCAAGGCTTGATTGACTCGATGTACGGGCAGTTCGTCGGCGTCGTGACCAAAGGCCGCGGTCTGAAGGAAGATAAAGTGCGCGAGCTGGCCGATGGGCGAGTCTATACGGCGGCCCAGGCCAAGGACGCCAAGCTCATTGACCAGATCGGCTATATCGAAGACGCCATCGCAGCGGCGCAGCAACACGCCAAGATCAAGGATTCCTCGGTGATCGCCTACACGCAAGGGTGGGAGGAAAAGACGAATTTTTATTCGCAAATCAATCCGGCGGCGCCGTCCGCTTCCTCGCAGATCAACCTTGTCAACATAGACATGGGGTCTTTCCTGCAGCCCGGCGCGCCGAAGCTGTATTATCTCTGGATGCCGTAACCAGCCGGCGCCACCGCGAAGAATAATGCGGATAGGAGCGGCGCCAGCTTTTGGAGTATAAGAGCGGAGATTCTCGCTTCGCAGCGAACTCCCGCTTGCCGCCTTCTTTTTAGCGCCAGGGCCGTTGAAACGCCAAAAAGAAGGCGGCAAGCCACCTTACTCCTAAAGCTGGCGCCGTTTCTGACTGCATTACATTTATTCCATAAGCAAAAACAGGTCGCTGTATTTATGACTCAGAGCGTTTCGCTCGCTGGCCGTGCGGCGAAGCAATAGTTCTGCACGATCGGCGCGAATAGCCGCTCCAGAACCAGGTCCGCTCGATTGACCGCGGCCGCCAGGGCGCGCGAACGCCGGAGAGACGGCGGCAGGCGATTGAAGGAATTGCGCGGCAGGAATCCATAGCGCCGCCATTCGACCAGCGCCAGGTCCGCCTCGCGGCACAGCCGCTTTATATCCGGGAGCGCGAAGGCGTATTGGTGATACCGGAATCGCTCCGGCGCCTGCGCTGTCCGCCGGCCATGGATCGCGCGGCTTAGCGCTTCGATATAACTATGGCGATTGGGGAAGTGATAGCAGATCAAAACGCCGTCTCCGGCCAGCAGCCGCCGCAGCTCCCGCAGGCTGGCCAGTTCATCGCCTCCCAATTCCCGCACGTGTTCGAGCACTCCCACGCTGAAGATGGCGTCGAAGGATTGCGATTCGAACGGCAGCGCCGCCGGAGCGTCCAGACTGCCGCGCACAAACGTGAGGCGCGCGCGCTCAGACGGCGACAGCGCGCCAAAAATCTCTGGCGCCGGTTCGAGCGAATACGCGGTGACGTTGAAGCCGCGCTTAAGCAGGAAATATGAAAAATGGCCGCGTCCGCAGCCCCAGTCCAAAACGCGCGCGTCCGGGGCGGCATATTGAGCGGCCAGTTGATACAGCAGCCGGTATTGCCCGGCTGCGGGAAGGCTTTTGAACTGCTCGTTGATTCCCGCGCGATCTATGGCGCGGATCGCCTCAAACATTTCTGCGACGGTGTCTTCATGAAGCAACATAAGCCGACAATTCAGCTACCAATAATAGTCCGTGTCAGTCCGTGCCCGTCCGTGCCCGTCCGTGTCCGCTCGCTTCACTTGGCGCCCAGGCGCTTAAGGTTGTCACTGGCTTTTTCATTGCCCAGCTGCGCGGCTTTGCGAAACCACTTGATGGCCAAGTCCTTGTTCTTTTCCACGCCCTTGCCTTCCTCATAGATCAGGCCAAGGTTGTTCATCGAGGAGGCGTCGCCTTTATCGGCGGCCTTGCCATACCAGCTCAGCGCCTGTTCGGGACTCAGCGGAGCGCCTTTGCCCGAGGCGTACATCCGCGCCAGATAAAACATGGCCTCCGGCACGCCTCGCTCGGCCGCTTTCTGGAACCATGAAAACGCTTCCCCGGCGTCCTTGGCCACGCCGCGCCCTTCGTAGTAAAGGACTCCAAGGTTTTTCATCGCGTCCGGGTCCGATTTCTCCGCCGCCTTGCGATACAGCGCAAAGGCGTGCTTCTCTTCGTGTTCGACGCCTTTGCCGGTCTCATACATCCATCCCAGGCAATTCATCGCGCTGGCGGCGCCTTTATCCGCCGCTTTCCGATACCATGCCATCGCTTGCGCTTCATCGCCCGGCACGCCTTTGCCTTCCTCATAGGCGTGGCCCAGCCCGATCATTGCGATGGCCGATCCGCCGTCCGCGGCTTTTTGCAGCCATGAAAACGATTGCTCGTAGTCCTGCGCCACTCCCAATCCCTGTTGAAACATGAACGCCAGATTGATCATGGCGTTCAGATCGCCGGCGATGGCGGCCTTGCGATACCAGGAAACCGCCTGCTCCGGATTCGCCGCGACGCCCAGGCCTTCCTGATAAGCGGCGCCGAGCAGGAACATGGCTTCGCAATTCTTGAGGCGCGCCAGACTCTGCACGGCTTCGATCGCGCCCAAAGCATGGCGTTGCGCGGATTCGGGATTCTCCGCAAATCCGCATCGTCCCTTGATCTCGCAATGCGCCACCCACATTTGCGCCAGCGGATCGCCGGCCTCGGCGGCGCGCTTGAACAGCGCATGCGCTTTCACCTCGTCCACGAAACTGCCGGCGCCCGTATAGAGGCGAATGGCTTCGAGCAGAAGCGCATGCCCCGCATTTTCCATGGTTTCGGCGCCGCCGTCGGCAGCCAGGCGCGCGTCTGTGCTCGTCGCCGAGTCTGAAAGTCCCGGCGACGTCAAGTCGCTGACCCCTTGGCTGCGAAGTCCGGGAGCGGTTGCAAGCAAAGCGACAATGAAAAATGCAAAAAGCGCCAGGCCGCAGATGATCCGATGAGCGATACCCAGAGCATATAAAGCGCCCGCACGGCCTGTGGCATGAGATATCGGTCTTCGTATCGGCATAAGCAATTTCAATGATGTATCCATTAGCATCCCATGTCCCAGATAAAAAACGCTCTCCCTTAATGTCGGCGCCTAAT
>JAPLSP010000604.1 GCA_026398575.1 Candidatus Sumerlaeota bacterium
CGCGCGGGGCCGTCCGACGGAGCGGAGCGGCCTACCACTCGACGCCACATACCAGAAGATTAAATCTTAGGGAAACTCCGTGCAGGAGAGCTGCGGCAATATTCCCTTGGATCGCGCGTTGATCATGGGGTATTCAGAGAACTCACGCGCATCTTGCGAGCACGGAGAAGTTTGCGTTTTTAAGCTTCAATGAATCTGATTTTTGCCACTTGACGCGCTTGAATTCGAATATGGAATGCGGTATGAATGTGAAGCGGTATAGAATAATGGCGCAATGGCTGGGCGCGGTCTTGTCTATTGCCGGTATAGCCGGCGCGCAAACCGTCGCGCCGCCGCCGGCCGCTCAATCGGCGCCGTCTGCCTCTGCGGCCGGCGGACCCCGGCAGATGGAGAAACTCGGCCGTGGCGTGGTTGCCATCAATCAGGGAGATGGCAAGGTCTTTGTTAGCTGGCGATTGCTGGGGACCGATCCTAACAGCACTGCATTCAATTTATATCGCGCCGTTGGCGGAGGCGCGCCGGTGAAGCTGAATGCGGGGCCACTCACGAAGGCGACCTGGTTCCAAGATAGTGGCGTTGATTTCAGCCATGCTGTTTCATACTTTGTCCGCCCCGTGCTTGACGGCCAGGAGCAGGCGCCCTCCGCCCCGTTCAAGTTCGCCGCCAATGCGCCGGCGCGGCCATATCTTTCCATTCCGCTGCAAGGCGGCAGGGGTGTTCCGAATGACGCTTCGGTGGGGGACCTCGATGGCGATGGCGAATATGAGATCGTGTTGAAACGCGAGGATGGGGCGCAGGACAACGCGCGCGCCGGCGTCACGGGCAGCACCACACTGGAGACGTACAAACTCGACGGAATTTTTCTTTGGAAGATTGATCTGGGCCGCAATATTCGCGGCGGCGCGCACTATACGCAGTTCATGGTGTACGACCTGGACGGCGACGGCAAAGCCGAAATCGTCTGCAAAACCGCCGCCGGCACGGCCGATGGAACCGGAAAAATTATCGGCGACGCGAAGGCCAACTATGTGAACAAGGAAGGCCGCATTCTGACCGGGCCGGAATTCCTGACGGTTTTTGAAGGCGTTACGGGCAAGGCGCTTTGCACCACCAACTACTATCCGCCGCGAGGCGACATTGCGGCGTGGGGCGATAACTATGGCAACCGCGTTGATCGGTTCCTCGCGTGCGTGGCGTATCTCGATAGAATTCATCCGAGCGTGATCCTATGCCGGGGTTACTACACGCGCGCCGTGCTGGCGGCGTATAATTGGGACGGCAAACAGCTGAACAAGGTCTGGGTGTTTGACAGCGACGACGGCACGCCGGGCAATCAGGCGTATCGAGGGCAGGGCAATCACGGCCTCAGCGTGGCGGATGTCAACGGCGAAGGAAAGGACGAAATCATCTACGGCGCCGCCGTCATTAACCACGACGGCAAGGGGCTATACAACACCGGACTGGGGCATGGCGACGCGATGCACGTCTCAGTGCTCGATCCGACACTGCCAGGTTTGCAGGTGTGGGACGCGCATGAAAAACCTTCGCGGACCGCCGGCGCCGAATTCCGCGACGCGGCCACGGGCAAGCTTCTCTGGGGCAAGGCGACCACCAACGACAATGGCCGCGGACTGACGGCGGATATTGATCCGCGTTATCCGGGTTCCGAGTGCTGGTCGGCGGGCGTTCAGGGATTATTCAGCGCCAAGGGCGAACTCATCACGAACCGCAAGCCGCGCTCGTGCAATTTCGCGGTGTGGTGGGATGGGCGGCTGCTGCGCAACCTCCTCGATAAGAATCGGATCACTCGATGGAATTGGACAACCAGTGATGGGGAAAATCTCCTGGTGGCTGAAGGCTGCGATTCGTGCAACGGCACCAAGGCGACACCGTGCCTGTCGGCGGATATCCTGGGCGATTGGCGCGAAGAAGTGATCTGGCGAACCTCGGACAACAAGGAACTGCGAATTTATACGACCACGTATCCGACCGACTACCGCATTTACACTTTGATGCACGACCCGGTCTATCGCCTCGGCATCGCCTGGCAGAACGTAGCCTACAATCAGCCGCCGCACACGGGTTTCTGGCTGGGCGAAGGCATGAAGTCCGCGCCGCGGCCGAACATCACGCTGGTTTCCCCGAGGAAATGAATGGAGCAAATTGGGTGTTTTTGCGGTTGACGTAGATACATTCCGTATAATCTCCGTGCGAAAGGCGCTAAAACATGAGTATGAAGAATATCAAAAGAGCTTCCCAGACGGATTGGCAGCGTCTTAGGGCAATGAAAGATCGGGATATTGATCTATCGTATGCCTTTAGCCGCGCAAAATGGGCACATAAAATTCTGTTCGGCACAGGCAGCGAAGGCAAGGCGAAAACATCCTGCGGCGCGTGGATGACGCGG
>JAPLSP010000015.1 GCA_026398575.1 Candidatus Sumerlaeota bacterium
GAAGGGCTGAACAACAAGGCGAAAGTCGCGATGAGAAATAGCTATGGATTTTCGACCTTCAAATGCTTGGAAATTGTGCTCTATCATAAGCTTGGCAAACTACCGGAGCCAAAATTTACCCACAGATTCTTTTAAGGAACCCTTTCTTCTTTGAATCGCGGCAGAATCAGCAGATGGGTCTCAGCGCAATCCCAATCCAGCAGAAATGAATAACGGCCATGCTAGAATCAGCCCGCCGTTTGCGCAAGGGCGGAAACGCGAACGCCCCGGCGAAGGGAATACAATGCGGTGTAGCTACTCAAGAAGCAAAAGACCTTGGTCGCCGGGCGATGAAAACCGCGTTCTCTGAAGATTAGCGTCGAATGGTAGGCCGCTCCGCTCCGCCGGACGGCCTTGGCGCGCTATGGCCGTCCGGCGGAGCGGAGCGGCCTACTATTCAGCGCCATGCGGAGGGACGCTTTAGCCTTGCCACCACTGCCTCTTTCCGGCAAAACTTTTGGAAAAGTTTGCGATTTCAAGTTCAATAGATGGCTGGATGTGATCTGTATGCAATGGATGGTCTCAAATTGCGATTCGACGTCGAATATTCAATAAATAATTCCAGATACATCAAGGAGGCTATCATGTCGCAAGCAATCAGCAGACGGGAATTCGTGAAGGCGGGAGCGGCGGGAGCAGCGGGGGCATTGGCGTTTTCGCTGGGCGGATATCTGGGCGCGGCGCCGGCCAAAGCCAAACCCAACGTCCTCATCATCACCACCGATCAGCAGCGCGTGGACGCGATGAGCGCTGCCGGCAACACCTGGGCCAAGACGCCCGCGATGGATTCGATCGCCGCCAATGGTGTCTATTTCGCAAAGTCTTATTGCCCCTATCCGCTGTGCAGTCCCTCGCGCAGCGCGTTGCACACGAGCCGCACGCCGCACGAACTGCTGGTGGATCACAACAGCCTGCCGATCGAGAAATCAATACCGATCTCCGGGCAGGTGTTTGGCGAAGCCGGCTACGACACCGGCTACTCCGGCAAATGGCATATACCTGCCCCCTATCCTTCCGACGGCATTGCCGGATATGAAGTCCTCAACAAGACGGAGCGGAAAGGCAAGCTCGCGCATGACGTGGATGAGGGCACGATGAACCAGGCCATCGAGTTCCTGAAGCGCAAGCGCGACAAGCCCTTCCTGCTGGTGGCGTCGTTCATCAATCCGCACGATATCTGCCTGCTGGCGGGCGAGACCAGCCCGCTCGAACCGGATGTGTGGAAGCGCTATGAACCGAAGGAAGGCGTCCAGCTGCCGCCGCTGCCGGCGAACTACGCCCTGAGCGAGAACGCGGCAGGCCCGTTGAACAAAGCAGCGCGCCATGAGGATTGGGATGAGAATCATTGGCGCAAATACCGCCATGCCTATTTCCGCATGGTGGAGGACGTGGACCAACAGGTGGGGCAGATTCTCGACGCGCTGCGCAAATCAGGGCAGGAGGAGAACACGCTGGTGGTCTTCACCAGCGATCACGGCGAGGGCCTGGGCTGCCATCACTGGACGGGGAAGATGAACTTTTTCGACGACGAGGCCGCCGTCCCGCTGATCATCAGCTGGAAGGGCGTCACGCCGGCAGCGCGGTTCGACAAGGCCCATTTGGTCAGCGCGCTGGACGTGCTGCCGACGATTTGCGATTACGCGGGCGTGAAGCCGCCGGCCATCATGCGCGGGGCGAGCCTGCGCGGCGTGATCGAAAAGCCGCAGTCGCCGGGGCATGAATATGTCGCGTCGGAAATGGCCACCGGCGGCGCCGGCGCGGGCGCCGGGCGGAGTTTCATGATCCGCACGCGGAAGTATAAATACGTGACATACCATGCCGCCCAGAAAATGGAAATGCTCTTCGACATGGAAACCGATCCCGGCGAAATGAAGAACCTGACCGGCGAGACGGCGCTGGCTTCGGAGCTGGACCGCCATCGCAAAATGCTGGCCGACTGGCAGCAGCTGACGGAACTGGAAAAGTATCCGCTCCAGGCAAATCCGGAAACGGGACGCGCGGCAAAAAAGCAGGCGAAGAAGAAAAACGGAGCCGGCAAATAATAGATTACTTCTGCGCTAACACAAGGAACGTTGTCCGGCATTGGCAAAAGGGTTGGCGGCAGCATTAACGGAGGAGCCCTGGCAGCGGCCCCGAGTTGTGTTGATTGCTGATTTGATCTCCTTGACACGCGGTCCGCTTCGGCCAAAATGCGGGCAGAAGATACGGCATGAAGGGCGATTGCGCGGACAGGCCGGCAAGCTTTGATTTTTTTTTCGAGAAGGATTCGCCATGATGAAAATTTCGCGCCATTTAGTATTGCTATTGGCATGGGCCGTTGTCTGGGCCGGCGCCGGATGCTCGCCGGCGCCAAAACAAAAAGACGAAAAGGCCAAACCCGAAGCGAAAGCGGTAGGCGGCGGGACAGCGTCTGCCGCAACGCCGGCGTCCGCTTCGGGGCAAAAGACCCCGCCTCCCGGCGCCAGCTTCACCGAAAACCTGGGCGGCGGACTGACGATAAAGCTGGTCTGGATCGCAGGCGGGGATTTTCAGATGGGCAGCGAGGACAGCGACGACGGGCGGCAGGCCCATGAGGTGACGCTGAGTGGCTATTGGATCGCGGACGCGGAGGCGACGCAGGCGCTGTATGAAAAAATCATGGGCGCCAATCCCTCGAAACACAAGGGCGCGAACCTTCCCGTTGAGTCACTGTCCTGGGGAGACGCAAACGAATTCTGCCGCAAGCTTTCTGCGGCGACGGGCAAACCTTACAGCCTGCCCACCGAGGCGCAGTGGGAATTCGCCTGCCGCGCCGGATCGAAGGAAGCGTATTGCTTCGGCGACGCGCCGGACAACCTGGGCGAATACGCCTGGTTTAAAGACAATTCCGGAATGGAATCGCACCCGGTGAAAACCCGCAAAGCCAACGCATGGGATCTATATGACCTGAACGGCAATGTGTCCGAGTGGTGCCGGGATTGGTATGGCGAATTCAGCGCTGAGCATCAGACGAATCCCGCCGGCCCTTCGAGCGGCGAAGCCAAGGTCGTGCGCGGCGGCGCCTTTTACAGCCCGGCCCCGAAATGCCGTTCTTTTCAAGCCGTTGGACTTGAAAAAGATTTTCAGGATACCGGCGTCGGCTTCCGCGTGGGAATCACTCCCGCGGCCAAATAGCTTTCCCCTTCGCGTCCACAGGGATTTCCACCCACCCCAGATTTTTCCTCTCTTGCTGTCCGAGGGTGACCGTGGCGATGGCCGAGGTAATGCTGGCATCGCCACGTAGCTGGCGCTGAATGCGAACTCTGTAATCCCCCGGCGACAGGCGGTTGAATTCAAATCGGCCTTTGGCGTCCGCCTTCGCTTTCTCAAACCATTCTTCGAACTGCTGCGGATGTTTCTTCCAAAGGTCCATTGTCGCGCCGCCTAAAACGCGGCCATTTTCGCGAACCATACCCTGAATGGAAGACTCGGGCTGCAGGGCGATCGTGAGCAATCCATCGGAATCCACCGCAGGCCGTTCTTCCGGACGTAGGATGGTCCGCGCATAGCCCGGCGTGATAATAATCAGCGCTCCCCTGTCATCGCGGTCTTCACAAAACCAGAATTGCCCGTCGCGGTCCGTAGTTGCCCGCTGTACCATGTTGAGGCTGTGATACCCGTCAATGTACTTATCCCAATCATTCCAGTCAAAGTATCGGGCCCTATTCATCAGAGCGGCAATCATGGGCGCGCGCGCCACCGGCTTTTTGGAATTGGCATCTAAGAGGCGCCCGCGCAGAGGCGGCGCCGGACTCAATTCGATGACGAAAACCTCATCGCTACTGAGCGGCGTGGCTTTGATCCGTCCCTGCCATGGCGCATAGCCCCTGGCATAAACATGGCGGTGATAGTCCGCGCCCTCCGTCAGTTTGCCGTTTTCCTCGTAACGACCATCGGAGTTGTGGATTGTGAGCTGCGCTGGATCATGACGGCGCGCCAGGATGAAATCCTGAACCGGTTTGCCGGTTTGCCGGTCAACCACACGCGCCCGGATATGCCCCTGCTGACCGCTGCCGCTCATCACAATCCGGCAGGGAGCATCCACGGCATAGTTCTTGGCATTCACATGGCGATAGGGGGATGTGACGGTGAGAAAAACGCCTTCCGCCGGCAGTCCTTCAAACCGGAATGTTCCATCTTTGTCGGTTTTGGTTTCGAAGGCGCTATCGCCGGGAATCATTGTCGCATCTCTGGGAGTAGAAAAATTATATAATCCCATTTCGAAGATCGTCTGCGCCTTGACCAAAGCATCGGGAATCGGCGGCCCTTCCACCTCGACTACTACGCCTTGCAGCTGATGCGCGGGTTCCAGGACGAAATCCAGTTTCTTGGGCGCCGACACATCCGGGCCGTGCGCTTTGCTAAAAGTCCATGCTGCCGCGCAATAATCAACCCAATCCGGGCTGAATCCTTTGGCGGAGACTCCCAAACGAAGCTTGCCGTTTAGCCGCTTGACGCGCAGGCAATACCGCCCGTCGGCGTCGGTGGCGGTTCGGTCGCGGGCTTTGGGCAAATCATAGACGCCGCCCCATTCCACAAGCGCGCCACGAACGGTAGCGCCGGATTGATCGGTAACTCGCCCTCTGATTTCCAGCGTTCTGATTTCCAGCGCTTCTTTGGCGGAGTGATTGCTTCTGCAGGCGATCAGCGAGGAAATAAAAGATAAAATGAAAATGCTTATCGGCGCCGCGAGACATGGAATCTTTCGATTGCTCATTGCTCGAATATCTCGCTCACGGAAAGATGGAACCCCGGCAGGACGGGGGTTTCCAGTGTCTCGCCTTTTTTCAAAGTGATTGTATCATTAGATCGAGAGACTTCGACCACTTGGCGGCGCGGATCCACGACCCATACTTCGCGTACGCCTGCTTCAAGATAGCGCTCAGCTTTATTGCGAACTTCGCTAAACCGGTCGCCGGGCGAAACGACCTCGACGGCCAGGTCCGGAAGAATTTGAGAAAAGTTTTTGGGCAACGGTGTTGGCAGGCGCTCCTTGGATATATACGCCACATCCGGCGCCATTACAGAATCCGGATTATGTTCAATCACAAATCCAGCATCCATAAACGCCCGCCCGAGTTTGTTCTTCTTCACGAATGGAGCGATCTCATCGTAAATGTTGCAGGATGTTCCGCTGTGTTCCAATCCGGGAGGAGTCATCTCAATCGCCTTTCCGTCGTGAAGTTCGCCATAGAAGCCCTCTTCATCGCAGAGCGTATAGAAGGCCTCTGCGCTCATTGGGCTTTGCCGCCGCATTTCCTCACATGCGCCGCGGGAAGCGGCTGTGGAAGGAGGCGATATGGGAGAACTCCTTTCTGCGACGGAAGGCATGGGCCTCATCTCCAGAAGAAAAATTCGGTGATTTTTTGATCCCTGCCATACATGAAACAACACAGATGATAGCGCCGGCTTGCGAATGCGCGCTAAACTTTTTTCGCTATCTCTTTCCGGTCTTGTCCTTGTCCGAAGTCTTATCCGTGCCAATCGAGCCTGGCTGATCGGACTTGCCGGATTTGGAGATTCCCGGAGTATCGGTTCCAGATCCTGCCGTCGGCGAGCCCGTCTTGGAACCCGAGTCCGTCTTGGGCGTTCGCACTTTGTCAGGCGCCGCAGCGGGAGGCATTGGCGCGGTTGGTTGATCGCTCGGCTTTACTCGATCAGGCCTGGCGCTTGGCTCCGTCGGTTTTGTACTCGGCACAGTCGGCCTGGCGCTTGGCTCAGTCGGTCTGGCGCTTGGCTCCGTCGGTCTTGTGCTCGGCACAGTCGGCCTCGTGCTTGGCTCAGTCGGTCTTGCGCTTGGCTCAGTCGGTCTTGCGCTCGGCTCCGTCGGCCTTGTACTTGGCTCCGTTGGTCTGGCGCTTGGGACTGTCGGCTTGGCGCCCGGCTCTGTCGGTCTTGTGCTCGGCACAGTCGGCCTCGTGCTTGGCTCTGTTGGTCTGGCGCTTGGCACAGTCGGCCTCGTGCTTGGCTCTGTTGGTCTGGCGCTTGGCTCCGCCGGTCTTGTGCTCGGCACAGTCGGCCTTGCGCTCGGCTCCGTCGGCCTTGTACTTGGCTCCGTTGGTCTGGCGCTTGGGACTGTCGGCTTGGCGCCCGGCTCTGTCGGTCTTGTGCCCGGCACTGTCGGCCTCGTGCCTGGCTCTGTCGGCCTTGTGCCCGGCACTGTCGGCCTTGTGCTCGGCACTGTCGGCTTGGCGCCCGGCTCAGTCGGCCTTGTGCCTGGCTCTGTCGGCTTGGCGCCCGGCTCAGTCGGTCTTGTGCTCGGTACTGTCGGCCTCGTGCCTGGCTCGGTCGGCTTGGCACCTGGCTCTGTCGGCCTTGTGCTCGGCACTGTCGGTC
>JAPLSP010000478.1 GCA_026398575.1 Candidatus Sumerlaeota bacterium
CGTGACATCCGCGTCATCCGTGTTCTATATAAAAACAAAAGCGATCACCACTTACATTTTCACGTATTCCTTAAACAACCTCAGGAACACCCGGTATTCCTCCATCGAAACTCCCGGCGGCGTTTGATGGTCCACGCTGGGGATGAATCCGCCGGTCTTCATGATTGGAAGCAGCCGCTCGAATTCATTGCGGATCGCGTGCTCGCCCTTGTTCATGACCATCTTGTCATAGTGCCCGATCATGAGCAAATCCGGAAACTGCTTGCGCATCTTCATGCCATCCACGCCTGCCTGGCGTTCCAGCGGCAAGACGCCTTTGATCCCCACTTTTTGGAGCCAGGGAACCATGAGCGTCACGTCGCCGTCGGTATCCACGATCGGGATGATCTTATGTTCTTCGAGCAATGGCAGGAACTGGCGATAATATACTCCCATGAATTCGTCAAACACCGATTTGCCGATCATTGGGCCATGATTATAAGAGACGTCCTCGGCGAACGTCATGAAGGTCGGAACGCAGACTTTGAGCATCTGCTTCAACATGCGGACATGATAATCCGCCAGGTCCTGGTTGATTCGATGGATCAGCTCAGGCTGCTCACCATAAGCCAGCATCAGCCGGTCGAACCCCATTAGCGTCCGCGTGAACCAGAAGAAGCCCTCGAAGGTGGCCCAGACCACCGCTTCGCCGCGCGCCTGCCGCTCCGCCCACGGACGCATCGCCTCAATCGCCTGCGCGTGATCGGGATAGAGCAGCGGCAGCACCCTTACGTAATCGTCCATATTCGAGACGATCCCTTCGACGTGATGCTGCGCGGCTTCGATGGTGGCCTCGGTGGTGCTGAACCAGAATTGTTGATAAGGATCGAGTCCGAAATATTGCGCGATGTCGAAAACCGTGAGCAGCTCTGCGGGTAGCCCCTCCGTTTGCCAGCGCGCAATGGTCTTATCCCACCACATCGCCCATTCCCACATCGGCAGGCGGTCCACTGGCTGAAAATTCATCACTGCCCGGAACCGCTCGACGTGATTCATTGCTTCCATGATGCCGCTCCTCCCTGACGCATTCCTATCCCAATAACAATAGCTGCGAAAAGGAATGCCACAGACACCCCTGCGTATCCAAGCAAATCCGTCGCGTTTCATTTTTCTTCGAAGCGATAATTGAACCGGCCATTGGGGGCGCTGTCGCCGTTGAGGGTGAATTCGTTGACATCGCCTTCGCGCTGGATGTTGTCGGCCCATTTGAAATCGAAGCGCATCGGCTTAGAGGCGGCGCCAAATCCCAAATCGGAACGCCGGATCGCGAGCATCAATTCATTATCATGAACGCGATATTTGATTTCGCTCTTCGCGCGCCAGCCGCCGGCGCCAGAGCCAGAGCCGGCGCCATCATACGCCTCCAGCGATGAGACGCCGGCGTCTTTCACGGTTCGATTGACGACAAAGTCATAGCCTTCCCATCCGGTGTTGTGATCGCAGTCGCTGTCAATGAAGAGCATCATCCAATGCGGACCGGCGCTGGGCGCGATCGGGTCTTTCGTGCGGGCATAGAAATATGCGAACTCGCCATCGCGCGCCACCTTCAGCGCGACGAAATCGTTCCGGCCCGTTTGATTGATGTAGCGCGCGCAGTTGTTGTAGCCGGGATGATCGCGCCGCGCCGCATCGCCGATGTCATCGCGGAATTCCGGCGCCACGTCCGCCCATTGATCGAAGCCGCCATCAAGGCGGATCGTCTTGGGCGCGCTGGCCGCGGGCGGTTTGCGCGCGCCCTTGAATCGCCGGATATAGGAGACCATCTGATAATAATAATTATCGCCGTGGCCGCCTTTCATCGGTTCGATGTCGCGGCTGTGTTCCTCGTCGAACGTATCCACGAACATCACCGGCGCCTTCACGCCGCCGAACTGATCGAATCGCCCGGCTATCCATTCGTTCCAGCCGGTGATGAAGACGAACTTCGGGTCTTCCTTGAGAGCGCGATCCCATTGCTCGGAAAAGTTATAGCCATGCTGAACCGCATCGGGTTTGCGATCAAACGCCCCTGCGTGGAAGCTGCGTCCGCGCGCATCTGGTTCGCTCATCGAACCCAGCCTGGCGCCGACGGCATTCTGCGCCACGCCGACCGACATCTGTTCTTTTTCACCCGCGGAGTTTTTGAAGACGTGCTGTGGAGCGACCTCGAGCCAGCTCCACATCTCCTGTGCGGTCGGCCCGCGAAAATAATCCGGCTGCGGTTTGCGGAAGGTGAAGAATTCGCGAATGCGCTCGCTCTGACGGATCATCGCGGGATCGGCAAGGATCAGCGGCTTGCCCTCCCATCGAAACCACAAATCCGGATAGAGCCCCGGTTGATATAGATCGCGAAACAGCTCCTCAACCACCTTTGAAGGATTTCCAAAGGGACATAGAAAAACCACTTGTGGAGTTTTGCCGCCGTTTTGCCGCACTTCGGAAAAGACGCGCAGCAACGCCATGTAGTACTGCTTATAGGTGAAGTTGTTTGTGACATCAAAAATCAGCGTATCCACGCCTGCGTCCGAAAGCATCTGCGCGTGCTTGCGCAGGACGTAGGCATCGTCCGTCAGGTAGTAACCAAAGAGCGATTCTCCCCAGTGGTGCGGCGCATGCAGTGGCCCCCAGAGCGTGCTGTCCTTTTTTTGCATCGCGCCGGGATCGCGCGCCAGAATCTTGGTGATGTCATAAGGTCCGCCATTGACATGCGCGCCAAGCCACAAGAAATAAAAAACGCCAACAAAGCGATCCGCGCGCGGCGTGCCGGTTTCGGCGAAAGCGGGGCGCGCGGCGTCGTAGGCCGCGAATAACAACAGCAAGGCCAACGGCCAATACAGCCTTTACGGGATATAAAATCATGTGAAAACTGAGACAGGATAAATTAGAGACAGGATAAATTTATCCTGACTCTAATTTATCCTGTCTCCAATCCATCCTGTCTCGAATCCATCCTGTCCATAATTTATCCTGTCCCTAATCCATCCTGCCATCACGCCGCCTATTTCAAAAACGGCGTCTGCCAGCTTTCGGGGGTGTAGCAGTGCAGCTCGATACGGTTGCCGTCGGGGTCGCTCAGCCACGCCTGCCAGCTGTGATCCATGCCCAGTTTGGGGTCTGTGACTTCGACGCCGCGCGCGCGCAGTTCCATCACGGTGTTCTCGATGCTGTCCACTTCCAGGCAGATGTGCTTGTAGGATTGCTTGGGCGCGGCAGGCTCCACCTCGCCTTCGAACAGCTCGATAAAATTCCGCCCTCCGATGCTTAGGTAAACCCCAAACCGCCAGTTCTTGTCCTTGACAAAATCGAAGGCATGCGTGAAGCCCAGTTGGTCCTTGTAGAATTGAATCGAGGCTTCCAGGTTGCGGACGGTGAAACAAGCGTGCGCGAGTCCAGTGATCATGATCTGCTCCATCCTTGTGATATGATTGGCGCCCTTATTTTTCTTTTGCGATACGCCGTAGGCCACTCGATCCGAGAGCGGCCAAAATCCTTGATTCTTGTTTCATGGCCGCTCTCGGATCGAGCGGCCTACGGCGTACTGCTATTTGATGTCTGCGAGGAAACCGTCGGGCAAATGCCCGAGTGGAACATTGGTCAGCGTGATGATCCCTCCTGCTGGAATTGTTGCTTCAGTCACGCCCCCCGTGGGCGCCGGCGCCGCCTCGACCGCGTTGGCGTTATAGGGATCAGCCCTCTCCAGCCATTTGAATGCTGCGCCGCCGCCTTGAATCTTCGCTTTGCGCGGCGCCGTCGAGCGGTTGAGCAGGACCACCGTCATGGCGCCGGCATCGCCCTGATATGCCGTCGCCATCAAATCCGCATCGCTGTTTTCCACGGCGATGCGCTTCATGCCTTCCTTGATCCGCCGGCTGAACGCGCCATAGACGCGCAGTTGATAGGACGATGGCGCCGGCGTGAATCCTTGCGCCGCGTCCGGCACGAAGAGTGTCCGCGTCCATCCATAGCTCGGCTCCACGACGTTCAGCAGCGTCCAGCAATAGATCACCGCCTGCGCGTCGAGAATCGCGAGATTTTTGTGATAGAGTTCCCCGAGCGCCAGCGCCACACGATAGCCGGGCAGCTGATACTCGTTGTTGTTGATGCAAATCTCGGTGGCGAGGAAGGGCTTGTCTTCGACGACGGCCTTCCAGCGAGCCATCGTCTCGTCAAAGCGGTCGGGATTCGCGAAGTGATTTTGATAATCGTATTCATGCGTCGCCACGTAATCAATGACGTCCCACACTTCCTTGAATGACTTGAATTCCTGAGCGCGCTTAATCCCGCCGCTCATGGTACCGGGGTCGCTGAGATGAATCTTGACACCCTTGAATCCAGCGCGGTCCAGCTCGCGACGCAGCGTCAGGGTCATCTCTTTATAGATTTCGGCTGGCTGACTGTTTTCATTCTGAATGCCCATGACATCCGGCGGCGCGCCCGCCTTCTCAACGCTCGCTTTGCAGTATCCCAGCATCGCCCGCGTGTAGGCCTCCGGATCGGCATGGCTTTTCGTGTCGGCGGGACCCTTCGTACCGGCCCAGAGCGGCAGCAGCCAGAATTCAAACCAGACTTTTCCGCCGAGGCGCTTGATCAGTTTGTTGTAGGTGAAATTGCTGGCTTCGCCGTTCGGGAAGTTGTCGGCGTAATAGTGGGGCCAGGCGTCGTCCAGCGATTCCCAGTTGGTCATCTCCTTGTTCAAAGCGCGCCCGGTCGGATACTCGCGTTGGATGAGCAGGTTGTATTCGGCGACGATTTCCCACCAGCGGCGCTTGCCTTCGGGAGAGAGCATCGCATAAGCGGGCGGCGGCGTGATTCCCCCGAAGCCCATCATAGTCTGATACGCCTTGGTCGGGATGATCCGAACCTCGGTTTCCTTTGCCAGCGGGCGGATGATCTTTCCCTGCGCGGCGCCGCGGGCGTCGCTCAACCGCAACTGGTGCGAGTTCACATCCACCGCACAGCGGCGGCGCAGCGCTTCCTTTCCGTTGAGCGATACGGCAACTTCAGCCGGATTGTCGAACGCGACGGTGACCGCCCGGAGCGCGCCCTTGCAGGCGATCGTATCCGTCAGCCAGATTTTTTCGGGATGCCGCTGGGCTTTGGCCGGCCGGCCGTTCGCGCCTTCCGGAAGGCCGAAGGAATCATAGAACCGTTGCGAAACCATGACGGAGTTGGATGAGATCGCCACCGTCACGCCGCCGTGGTCGCCATTGAAAATCCATTCCAGCGATCCGCCGCCCGGATTGAACTCCTCCAGCAATAGCGTCCGCTCGAAAAGCGCCGGCAGGAATTCCTTGGAGAAGTAGCTGACGGTCTTCCAGGAAAGGCCGGGATATTCGTCTTTGCGCTTGCCGGCGCCGAGCACGAACGATTCCGCTTCGCCCGCAGGCGGCGCAAACTCCTGAAGGTCAACGCTCGCGCTTGTGGCCGGCGCGCCCAATCCGCCCAGTATAAGGCGTATCGCATTGGGATTCGCGACGGCGCCCAGCATCAGGCAGTCGAGATTGATCGGTCCCGATCCCGGCATGGCGCGCAATTCAAGCGTGTGTTTGCCTTCGGGCAGTTCGCCGATATTGAACTTTGCCGCCACCCATTTCCATTCGCGGTCCTTGTGGCCCCATCCGTTTGTAGCCGGCAGCATGATGACGCCCTTTTCCGCGCCATCCCACACAACGGCAAAACTGCTTTTCAAGTCTGAGGCATACCGGACGTGGAGATCGGGATTCTGCTGCGCCTTATCGAGCGCAATGTTCCACCGGCAGACAATGCCTTTCTGCCGGTCAGAATGCACGCCAAGCAACAGGCCCTTGCTGGCCGCCGGACGCGAGTCTTTGGTCAAGCCGGCAGCGGGCTCGGCGGTTTCCGCTTCGATCATCAGCGGCGCGGCTTCGGCCGCCAGTGTGGATTGGAATCTCCCGCCAAGCAGCAAGCATGCGGCTGAAATAATCATTACGCAATAGGCATGGCGTCGCAGCTTCATTCCGTTGAAGATTACTTTGCGAGGCGCTGTTCCCAGCTTGGCTGCA
Organism: Candidatus Sumerlaeota bacterium; assembly: GCA_026398575.1. The sequence continues at coordinate 6,042 of JAPLSP010000478.1, forward strand.
TGGCTGTTCATGTTTCTCCCCCTTGGAGAACACGACTGAAGAACTTCATTCCCTGGCGCGCGAATTCATCGCCGTTAGGACATATATCCTGAAAAATTCCGCGCGTATAGGCGAAATCGCCGAGCGATGTGTTATAGGTTTCGAAGATGATCCGCGCATCGGGCCGCGTTTGGCGCAGCGCGGCGAAAATTCCATCCCAAGGAATCAAGCCGCTGCCCGGGACGCCGCGATCGTTTTCGCAGGCGTGCATGCCCCAGAGCAGCGATCCGATTTCCCGGATCGCTTCGGGGAAATCCCGAATTTCCGTCACGACATGATAGGTGTCGAGCAGGATCGAAAGATTGGGGTGATCCACCAGGCGCAGAAGGTCAATGGCCTGGCGCGGCGTCGTGATCAAATGCGTGCGGAAGTGGCTCATCGGCTCGATGGCGATTCGCACGCCGGCGCGCGCGGCGTATTCGGCCAGGCGGCGCAGATTTTCGGCGATTCGCGGCATTTCATCGGCGGGCGGGCGGCGGCGCAGGACCCTGCCGGGATGGCCATAGATCGCGCCGCAATAAGCCGCAGCGCCGGATAGCGCGGCCAGGTCAATCATCCGCCGGTGCCAGGCGAGTCCGCGCGCGCGGCAATCGGCGTCATCCGATGAAATGTCGCACTCCATCGGCCACACGCCGCCGGGGCTCATCACAATCTCCATGCTCAGGCTTTCGGCATGGCGTCGCAGGAGAGGCGCCGAAAATTCGACATCGTCGCCAATCGCGATTTCGAGCGCCTCCAGCCCCAGGAGTTTGGCGCGCTCAAGCAGATTGAGCGAGTCGCCCGACCAGCGATCCGTCCAAAGAAAAATATGCGCGCCGAATTTATATCGCCCGCTCATGAATGCCTTTCAGACACCAAGCCTTTTGATAAATGGCGCTATTATTAGCGTCCGTTAGCGTTTATTAGCGGTTGCTCGTTGTCCGGACAAAACCGCTAATAGGCGCTAATAATCGCTAATTCCTCTTTTTAAGGACAGTGATTTCGGAATTCATTTTGCCGGTGTAGAGATTATCCATCAGCGCGAAACTTTCAGGATCGTATTCCTTCAGTCCGTCGCGGCCATTGGCGGGCTTCTTGCCCTTCATCGAAAGATAACCGCGCGTGCCCCAATACCACATGGAAAGCTCGGCGAAAAATTCGCTCTCGTTGTTGGCCGCATACGATCCCACCCACAGCCCTGCATCCAGCGAACGCTTCAGGCGGTCTTTGAATTTCAGACGGACGGACGCCGGAACGCCGTGCTCAAGAATATTATGCGCGAACTCATGCACGCAGATGTCGCTCCCCTTATAGCGGTCCTTGTCCAGCCGCAGGAGATTTTCCTCGCCGCACGAGGTCAGCAATCCGCCCAGGCCGCGCGTGCGCTCATCCACGGTCTGCTTGCCGTCGAAGGGCTTGCCTTTAAGATGACGGTGTTCGGGGAGGTCCGACGTGTTTTGATTGCGCCCGATGATGTGCAATTGCGCGCCGGCTGCCCGCAGATTTTCGCGGACGGACGGCAGTTTTTCGAGCATCATCGAAAGGCGCTGTTTTCCCTGACGCAGCGCTTCATCTGCCACGTCCTTATGCGCCTTGATGGGAATGCCTTCATAGTCGAGGCGCTTGGAGAAAAAGTCTTTCTCCGGCGGCTCGATGAGGATGATTTTATCCAGTGTTTGAGATCCCGAGCTCTCTTCGCCGGCGCCAGCGGCGCGGCCAACCAGAAAGACCGCAACAACGCCTGCAAAAAGAATAAAACTCAGCAATCTCATATTAATGTATCGTTTCATGCGGCCAGGAGCAACATGAAAAAAATCACTCCAGCGTCGGTTTCGCAATTTCGCCGCGCAACTGCGCCTGGCCGCCTTCGCGCTCATAGACGCCGTAGAACATCGAGACGCAGTCGAGCCACAACGTAATGCGATGCATATCTTCAGCGGAGAGTTTGACGTCGTGATGGCCTTTCTTCAGCATCGCATAAAGCGCTGATGCCTGCGCGCCGAATTTACCGGGCGTCGTGCGATAGCCGTCGGCATAATTGATGTAAGCGTACTTCGGAACAAGGCTGGCATAAGAGGCATACCAGTTGCGGACGAGCGGTTGCCGGCCCAGGTTCGGCGCCTTGCCCACATTCTTCGCGTGGCACTCGGCGCAGTTTTTATCCAGCACGGGCTGGACCAGGCGCGGATAACTGAACGGATACGATCCATCCACGTCCGGCTTCAGGCGCGAAGGCTCGCGCAACGTGGCCATGACCTGCTTCTTCATCGCCGCCGGGGCGCTCTGTTTGCCGCGCTCATGGCAGCCGACGCACGAAAGCGTCTCATCTTCGTGCAGATAGGTTCCCGAGCGCATGGATTGCACGGCCAGTTCGTTTTCATCCAGCGCTTGGAAAAAGATTTCCTTGTTCGCCGGCACGGCGAAATACGCGCTGCCATCTTCCTCGACAGGAACCGTGCCCAAGACTTGACGGACCGGCACGACGGAATCCATGGAGTTGGGCTGGCGCATGGCGGTTTCATGCGGCGGCCCGCCGGACGGAACGCTCATCGGCAGGACTTGAAGCACGCGCAGCGATTTGATCTTCGTGCCCTCCGGCCATGGCTTGAGGCTGTCATAAACATTGACCAGCGTGAGCACGCCCTCCGGCGACTTTCCGTCCGGCGTCTTGCCATCCGTTTTTGCCGCGATGCGCGCGGCCGGATTGGTCTCAGGGCCGCGTTTGTCCATATCCGGCATGACGGCGGGCATGGGACGCGGGCGCGCCGGCATCGGGCTGAGGCAGGCGATCTCGGGATCGCGATAGATCAGTTCCTTGTTTCCGAAAACATCCACCAGATAGATGCCATAATTCCCGGGGAGATAGCCGCTTCCCTGCGTGCCCTTCTCCGCCTGCATCAACTCATCATAAACGCACAGAAAATAATTTTCACTCAGCGGCCACGGCGTTCCATAAACTTGCCGCCCTCCCTGGCTTTCCGGGAAGCCGACTTCCGGCGTGACACGCTTGACCGGCGCCATCGTGTCGTCGTCGAACACGCGCGGATCAATCATCACGAGCGAGCCATAGGCCTGCCCATGATGCGGCGCAGCGGTGGCCACGAATTTATGCGACCCGGGAATGGCGCGCACGTCCAGTTCCATATCCGGCCGCGTCGGGCGCGGCGCGAAATTGCCTTGCACCTGCCGCGCGTCGCGCCCATCGAGCGTCGTGATCCAGGGATGATGCGCCGTGCAGCCGTGGCGGTCCACGTAGTCCCAGCGCGTATATACAATGCGGCCGTCGTTCGTGACGCTCGGGTGCCACTCGTTGGTTTCGTGGAAACTGAGACACGTAATCCCGTTGCCGTCGGCGGCCATGTCGAACAGCGAATAGAGCGGGCACGCGCGGCCACAGCGCAGATAACCGCCGCGACGTTCGCTGATGAAGGCGATGCGCCCATTGGGAAGCCAGCATGGATCGAAGTCGTTGAAGGTGCCGTCCGTCAGCTGCCGCAAGTCCGAGCCGTCCAGATTGACCTTGAAGACGTGATAGCAATGGCCTTCATCCCAATGGCCCTGGGTTGGGTCGGTATGATGCCGGTGATTGCGGTCGCCTTTTCCTTCCACATAAGCGAAAAGGATTGACTTGCCGTCGTAAGACAATTCGGGCGACAGAAATGTTCCGCCTTCGTACTCCGGACCGTGCAGGTTGCCCATGCCGTCGAACGACAAAGCCGGCGGCTTATTCGGGCCGCCCGATAGTTTTTGCCCTTTCAGCCGTCCGTTCTGAACCTCGGAATTGGCAAGCACGTCGCGCAATTGCGGATTCGGTCCGAAGGGATTCGATAGCACATAAAGCCCGCCGCCCGGAGTCGCGGCCATGCCGTAGTATTGATCGCACATGTGATTATAAAGGGCGCGATGGCGCTTGATGAAGAGAATCTTGTCGAAGTCCAGAAGCGGATTGGCGAAAGCAATCTGGCGGCGCAGGCGGCTGGCATCGGCAAAGAGCAAATAACGCGCCTCGGAGTTTTTGACGTCAATCGCGTGTTGCGCCTGCTGGAGATCGGCCAGTTCTTTCTCATAAGCGGCGAATGCGGTGGAGGATGCAGTGGAAGATGCGGCGCGCTTGAGATCGCTCAGCAGGGCGGCCGTACGGCGCAGCGTCACGTCCAACGGATCGCGGTCGCTTTCCATGATGAGCGCTTCCGGACGCAAGGTCTCGCTCGTCACTTTGGCGAAGTGGGCACGATTGCCCAAATCAGACAAGAGCCCTGCGTATTGCTGGTTCCACTCTTTTTCGATATTCGCGTTCACGGGAGCGGAAAGAAAATCGCGCATCCCCCGCAACATGAGCAGCGACGAGCGGCGAATCTTCTGAATATCCTCGCTCACTGTGGCAAGTTTCTTCAGCGCGTCATCCTCACCGCGCGCCGCGCTGGCGAAGACGTTCTGCCAGACGCGATTCTTCGCGTCGAAATCCGCCAGCAATGAATCCGCGCCGCCGAAACGGTCGGGAAGCGCCTTGGCCAGAGCCTCGATGGACGCGCGCGCCGTCGCAAGATCAGTCTCTGACGAAGACTTCAACGCGCCGGCTGCGCGCTCGGCTTTGGTCTTGAGCGCATCCCATCGCTTGTCATCCGCCGGCGCCTGCGCGGTCTGAAGTTCCGCGAACTGCTTCTCGAAGGCGCGCCGTAGATCGCCGATCCAGATTCGCTCCAGAGGCGCGCGGCAATCGCGCCAGCGGCAGCCTTGCGCATAGAGATTCAGCCATCGCGGATCGTCCGGGGAAGATTTGGCGCGGCTCAGATCGTCGAGTTGTTTTTTGATTGCGTCGCCTTGCGGCCCGAGATCAGCCACAATGCGGTTGATGATCCCGCGCTCGATATTCGTGTTATTGCCTTGCTTCAACCATGCCTGGGCGTTCTTGCCGGCGTCTTTCTCGAAATCCTTCATCTGCTGCGGAAAGTCCCGCCCGACCATCTTCCAGACCGCCGACTCGAACTCGGGGCCGTCGAACACGACTTTGAACCGCGCCGCGCCGGTCGCACGATTGGCGTCTATCCCGACCCACGCCTCGAATTTTTCGTATTTGCCATCCAGCAGGTAGCAGACGTCGCTATCGGTGTGGACCCAGATTCCATGCTCGAATTTCTTGTCCTTGATCTGAAGCGGCTTGTTCTCCCAATTCTTGTCAACGAGCAATTCCCCCCACCCCACCTGCACAGACACTGGCTTGAGCGCCCCAAGCCACGTGACCGAGCCATCCTTCGCGGTCAATTTCGCATCTCCCCAGATATTGCAGTTGCCCACCCCTTGCTCCAACTTGCCAATCAGTCGCATCCAGCGCTGGCCCGCCACGCTGACAGAGACTTGCTGCCCCGGCCCATCGCCGCGAAGGGAATCAGTTTCGAAGGGCTTGACCATTGCGCCGACAGTCACGCCGGCGGCTGCTTGTTTCTCCGTTCCAGCTGCGCGCGCATGTCCGGCGCGAACAGCCAGCATCGTCTCGGCCCAGGTGTCTTTTTTTGCATAGAGCGAGGGATCAGTTTCCACCGCCACGCGATCCTTCGCGGACAACAAAGCCACCCCGCCAATAGCCACCCCGCCGATAGCCAAAAGCAACGCCAACATCTCAACCCAAGATTTTCGAACCATATCCTGTTATGCCTCCTATGAGGGCAACACTACGCCATCTATTTTGCCGGCTTTATTATTGGCGCCGACAATAGACAGGCAACACATGAAATTTGTAACGCCTTCCTGCGAATCATGGCCAAATGAATACGTAGGATTATACGAAAGAAATTTGGTAGCAGGCAAGCGCCATTTGCCAGGATGCGTCCCGACTTATAGTTTGGCGCCAAACTTCAGGAATAATTCAGCGCGTCTATCAAAGCTGGCGCCGCATGGTAGGCCGCTCCGCTCCGTCGGGCGGCCTTGGCGCGCTATAGCCGTCCGACGGAGCGGATCGGCCTACCATTCGGCGCCAATCTGGATTGATCCCGCCTTTCATCGCGAAGCAACAAAGGTCTTGTGCTTATAGAGCAGCTACACCGTGAAGGGCGCCCCATTTGCCAAGGCCGCAAAAACATTCCTTGAAACGCTCGCTGGTTAACAATAAGATTACCTCCATTATTCATTCACACGGAAGCCGATCATGGGAGAGCGCATACGAAGCGCGATTGCCGCGTTGGCGCCGGAGGCGAAGCGTTGGCATCTCGCGCAAGGGGAAGGCAAATGAAACGAAGAACTATGATCCTGTCGCTGGCGTTCGCGCTGGCGTTCGCGCTGATGGCCCGGGCGGTCTGGAGCCAGCAGGAGGCCGCGAGGGAAGAGCGGGCGCCTGTGCCCGCGGAAAAAAGTTTCACGGGCAAGGCGTTCACCTACACGCGCGCCCTGCGCGAGCGGACGCGCGGATACGCGCTCTACGATGTTCGGTTCCCCTCGCCGGTGGTCTCGCCGCAGGAGGCCAACAACACGGTTCCTGCGGAGCTTTATTTCCCCACCAGCGCGACGCGCGCGCGCGCACACCCGGCCGTGGTCTGCCTTCACATCCTCCATGGCAATTTCGAACTCGAACGGCTGATCTGCTCGCGGCTGGCGCAGAGCGGCGTGGTCGCGCTCTTCTTCAAGCAGCCTTACTACGGCGAGCGCGGCGGCGAACTGGGCCGGCAGATTCTGGCGACCGACGCCAATCTCCTCACGAGCGCGCTGGATCAGGGGCTTGAGGACGCCCGGCGCGCGGTGGACGTTCTTCAGACGATGGAGGAGGTTCATCCCGGCCGCATCGGCTTCATGGGGATCAGCATGGGCGCCATCCAGTCGGCCAGCGTCTGCGGGCGCGAACCGCGCGTTTACAAGGCCTATCTGGCGCTGGGCGGCGGCGACATCCGGAAAGTCATCCTGACGGCGCGCGAAATGACGGGCATACGGTTGTTCATCGAGGGGTTGCCTCCCGCGGAGCAGGAGCGCGTGTGGGCGTGCGTGGACCGGCTCGATCCGCTCATGGCCCGCGAGGCGCTGCGCAAGCTCGCGGGAAAAGACCGGTTGCGCATGGTGTGCGCGGAGCTGGACCAGGTGGTGCCGCCCGATTGCAGTCGCAAACTGGCCGAGGCCGCCGGCATTGCGGACCGGGTGACCTGGCTCAAAGGGATGGATCACTATTCCGCGATGGCGGGATTCCCCCGGATCATGGACGACGTGCTGGCCTTTTTCAGCGCGGACGTCCCCGCGTCGTGGCGCCCGCCGCAGATGGACGGCGAGAAGAGCGCCACCGAACTGGTCGGCGTCTTCCTGTCGGGGCTGGCGGCTTTCCTGGGCGGACAGCCGCAGGAAAACACAGCCCACATGACGGGCCTGGAGGGGGAGGCGACGATCGGCGGCAAGAAGGAAACCTTCTCGTTTGATTATATTTCCGGGGACCGGGGACGTTTCAAACTCTCCGGCGTCTTTCCGGCGATTGGCAAGGCCGGGCTGGGGCTGGGCGCATATCCATGGCTGATCGGCGGCGGCAAGGTGGTTTTCTGCGGGACGCAGGAGGCGGTCGCGGGCCGTCTGCCTTCGGAGATGATCCAGCCTCTGCGGATGATGCGCTGGCGCATGGCGCTGGGCGTGCTGGCGGTCGCGGCGCAGGCCCCCGAGACGCTGAAGAACTACTACACGCTGACCGAGTCGCGCCGGGCCAACGGCGATCGCGCGGTGGAACTGCAGTTTGACATTAAAGGCGCGAAGGGAAAACTGGATTTGGTATTCGGCAAGGACGACATGCCCCGCGAGGCGTCCGTGAACATCAGTGGAATTGTTGGGCGCGTCCGCTTCACGCACTGGCGGCTGAATGCGGCGATTGACGACTCGGTGTTCGACGCGCCGGCAGGACTGCCGCGCAAAGAGGTCCGCCAGGAGGACGCGCTGCGCATGTTCGCGGCAGCGTTTGAATACGCGATGGAGGCCATGGAATGAAAGCGATTACTCTGCGCATGATGGCCCTATGGGCGCTGAAGTTTGGACATTTCATTACGTTCCCCCGAAGGGGGGAAACAATCATAGCCGTGGGTGAAGCGAAGCGAACCCACGGCAGCAGCAGACGGAATTATCGGTCCCTGAAGGGGGCCAACGGCGTCTTAAAAGCAATCCTTCGCCTTAGCCAATTCGACACGCTCAAACGAAACGCAGCAGGCCGTTCGATCTGCGTTGGCCCCCTTCGGGGACCTGTCTTTGTGCGCCCCATCTCCGTGGGTTCGCTTCGCTTCACCCACGGCTATGATTGTTATCCCCCTTCGGGGGATTCACATGCCGGAACTCCAACGACAAGGTCTTCGGGGGATTCACATGCCGGAACTCCAACGACAAGGTCTTCGGGGGATTCACATGCCGAAACTCCAACGACGTGGGCTTCCAGCCCTCATTCTATAGGTGCAAACTCCAGGGCCCTATGGGCGCTGTTTGGCTTCCTGTGCGTTGCGGCGCAAACGGCGGCGCAAACGGCGGCGCAAACAGGAGCGCAAACGGGGGCGAAGGAAGTGGCGCAACTGACGGCGCAAACGGCGGCGCAGGAGATGCAGATCGCGGCCAAAGACACTGGCGGCCACGGCATTCTGTACAAGGCCGGCGAGAAGCGCGTGCTCGTGGTGAGCGGAACGCCCGAGCAGATGGGCGCGGCCCACGGGCGGCTGCTGAAGGATCTGGTCCCCCATGTGGCGTCGCGCACGATGGCCCTGGTGGGGGCGGGTTATTCGATTCAGAAGGGCGATTGGTTCTACGACCGCGTCGAGGATATCCATCGCCGCGCCACGCCGCATACGCCGGAGCGGTTCATCCGCGAATGCAAGGCCATGGCGGCCGCCGCGGGGATCACCGAGCGTGACGCGCTGTGCGCTAACTTCTTCCCCGAGCTGTTCCATTGCAGCGGCGTGGCCGTGCGCGGCGCGGCCAGCGCAGACGGGCGCGTCTTGCATGCCCGGGTGCTGGACTACATGCGCGACGTCAACCTCCAGAAATACACCGTCGTGCAGGTCTTCGTCCCCGAGGGCGGCATTCCGTGGATGTCGCTGGGCTACGCCGGATTCTTGGGAACGGTCACGGCGATGAACGCGCGCGGTCTGGCGATCGGCGAGATGGGCGGGCGCGGCGAGGGCGACTGGGACGGGATTCCGATGACCTTCCTGATGCGCGAAGTGGCGGAAAAAGCCGCGACGGTCGAGCAGGCGCTGGAGATCATGCGCAAGGCGCCGCGCACGTGCGAATACTACTACGTGATCAGCGACGCCAAGCGCGACATGGCGGGCGTGTACGCCACGCCGCTCAAATTCGAAGTGCTGAAACCGGGTCAGCAAGACCCACGCCTGCCCGAGGTTCCCGCCGATACGGTGATGTTCTCCAGCGGGGATCGCGCCAAAATGCTTTCACAGCGGTTGCGGGAGCATTACGGAAAGATCACGCCAGAGGTGATGATCGAAATCATCAAGCGGCCGGTGGCGATGAAGTCCAACCTTCATAACGCCATCTTCATGCCCGAGACGCTCGATATGTGGTTTGCCGACGCGGGCAAAACCACGCCCGCCTGCGACGAGCCCTACACAAAGGTGAACCTCAAGAAAATCCTGGACCTCTATGCGGCGGCATTTGTGAAATAAGTCCGGATGCAGGCGGATCAAGGCAGAGCGCATTCCTGCGAATCATGCCCAAATGAATCTGCAGGATATAAGGGAATAATCTGGAAGCAGCGCGTTAATACCCGCGCAAGTAGATGGCGATCAAATCGGCGATATCCACGCGCGTATCCATGTTGACATCCGCCGCGAATAATTCTTCGGGCGTCAGGGCGACCTTGCCGAGGAGATAGTCACGCAGGCGCACGGCGGGGATGGTCGTCCTGAAAAGATACATCGGCCCGGGCATGTCTCCTTGCGGGCGATGCGCCACCACTTGCCAGAGATATGAATCGCCCAGCGTCAGGGCGGACACGGGGCGGAATTCCGTTTGCGCGATGTTTTGCGCGACCAGTGACAGCGGCTCTGTGGTCCCTAAGTAAACATCGTAACCGGTAGCCGAGGGCGAGGCATCCCAGCGCAGCGTGACATCCACCCACGCGAAGCCGCCGTCTCGCGGAAAGGGCTGCACCAAGCCCAGGTTGACCGGCGGAATCTGATTGAGGGATAGATTATATGCGCCCGTGATGTCCTGTCCATAACCGGAGCAGACAATTGTATAGGTTCCCGTTTTTTTGAGTTTGTAATTGGATATCTGCGCGGTGGGGTCCCCCCAACCTCCTGTTTCCCAAATGCCGTCAGGATCATATAAGTCAATTAGCGGATTGAAATAGATGTTAAAGCTTCGGCTCATTGTGATGATGACGGTGTCGCTGGATCGAGCGGTGAATCGGAATGAATCCGCATCGCTTACAGTTCCGATTTGGCCTGATAGAATTTGGCCAGGCAAGATTTCACCGCCGTCCAAATCCTTCCAGCTGAGGGCTGCGCCTGGAATTTTGGACAGCGATATGGCATAATCGCCAGTGGTGTTCTGACCATAAGCAGAGCAAACAATCGTATATATCCCCGTCTTTTGCAGTTTATGATTGGAAACCTGCGCGGCGGGATCGCCCCAATATCCTGTTTCGCGGATGCCGTCAGGATCATATACGTCAAATTGCGGATTGAAATAAATGTTGGAGACCCAGCTCATCGTGATAATCATGGTTTGGCTGGCAACTCCGTCGAACGTGAATGTGTCCGCGGAAGAGACGACGGATATGGCGCCTTTCAAGGTTTGACCGCTTAGAATAGCGCCGCAATCAGGATTCCATGCTCCGATAGCGGGCACGGGAATCTGCGTCAGCGTTACGGCATAATCGCCCGTGGTGTGCTGGCCATAAGCAGAGCAGACAATCGTATATATCCCCGTCTTTTGCAGTTTGTGATTGGAAACCTGCGCGGCGGGATCGCCCCAATATCCTGTTTCGCGGATGCCGTCAGGATCATATACGTCAAATTGGGGATTGAAATAATTGTTGGAGACCCAGCTCATCGTGATGATGACGGTTTGGCTGGCGACTCCGTCGAATGTGAATGTGTCCGCAGAAGAAACAGTGGATATGGAGCCCAGCATGGTTTGACCGCCCAGAATCGCGCCGCAATCAGGATTCCATGCTCCGATAGCGGGCACTGGAATCTGCGTCAGCGTTACGGCATAGTCGCCTGTGGCGTTCTGACCGTTCTCTGAACAAACAATAGTATAGATCCCTGTTTTCTTAAGCTTATAATTGGAAATCTGCGCGGCAGGATCGCCCCAGTACCCGGTTTCCCGAATACCGTCTGGATCATACAGGTCAAATTGCGGGTTGAAAAATATGTTTGATACTCTGCTCATCGTGATGATAATGGTTTGACCGGCGACGCCGTCGAAGGTGAACGTGTCCGTCTGCGTGACTACGGCAATGGCGCCTGTCCGGGTTTCGCCCGGACGGATGACGCCATAGTTCACGGCATGCGCGGTCCATGGAATCGAAAGCATCACGAATGCCGTCATGGTAATACAGATCAGCATTCTGCGCGGGTAGTTCGTCATAAGTCTCACTCCCAACTCCTGGTGGATTTTTCATCAACTCCTTACAAAACAAAACAAACGAGGCTATGCGCCACATTAGAAACAGCGCGCTAATACCCTCGTAGATACATGGCGATCAGATCGGCGATATCCACGCGCCCATCCATGTTGACATCCGCCGCTGACATCTCTTCGGGCGTCAGGGCGATCTTGCCGAGGAGGTAGTCGCCCAGACGCACGCGAGTCATGCCCGTTCTGAAGAGATACATCGGTCCGCGCATGTCCCCTTGCGGGCGGCGCGCCACGACATACCAGAGATATGAAGAGTAAGCCGACAATTCCGAAGCGGGGCGGAACGACGTACCTGTGATGCTTTGGGCGACGAGCGGTAGCGGTTCACGGGTTCCAAGATAAACATCGTAGCTGGTGGCTGCGGGCGTGGCATCCCAGCTCAGCGCGTCATTCCCCCGCGCGAGGCCGCCGTCAGCAGGCACAGGCCTTACCAACCCAAGGTCGGTCGGTGGAATCTGGTTAAGGGAAAGATTGTATGTGCCCGTGGTGGTCTGTCCAGTCTTCGAACAGACAATCGTATAGGTACCCGTTTTTTCAAGCTTATAGTCGGAAATTTGCGCAGAGGGATAGAGCCATGCCCTAGCTACGTCATAGCCGACCGGATCATAGAGATTGATTTGGGGCGCCAGAGTATTCTCAGACGTATTGGTCATCGTGATATTCACCGTGGCGTTGGACTGGGCAGTGAATCGAAAGGAATCAGCTTCTGTGATGACTCCGATTGCGCCCTGCAGCGTCTGGCCCGGAAGAATCTCACCACCGTCAAGGTCGCCCCAACCCAGCGCGGCTCCGGGGATTTTTGACAGCGTCAGCATGTATCCGCCCGTTGTGTCCTGGGTCTCCGCCGAACAGACAATGGTATAGGTTCCTGTTTTCTTCAGATGATGGTTTTCGATCTGCGCATCGGGATATAGGAATGCGTAGGTTTCCATGACGCCCTCCGGATCGTATAGATCAATTCGGGGACAGATATCGCCGACGCCCGGAATGCGGGTCATTGTGATTATGACGCTATGGCTGGCGACACCATCGAAGGTGAATGTGTCTGCGGACGTGATGGTGGTAATCTCGCCTTGCCGGCTTTGGCCGCTGACTATCGCCCCGCAGTCGGGGTTCCACGTTCCGATTATGGGCACGGGAATTTGCGTCAACGTCAAAGCGTATGCGCCCGTTTCAGTCTGGGTACAATCGGAACAGAGAATAGTATACATGCCAGTCTTGCGCAGCTGATAGTTCCAAATTTGCGCGGTAGGATACAAGTAATCCCCCATTTCCAATGCCCCATCCGGATCGTAAAGTTTGATCCAAGGGCAGATATCGCCATTCCCCAAGATACGCGTCATGGTGATAATGATGCCTTGGCTGGCAACCCCGTCGAAGGTGAATGTGTCTGTTTGCGTGACAGATGAAATATCGCCCGATCTTGTTTCGCCAGGCCGGATGGCGCCATAGTTCACAGCGCGCGCGGTCCATGGAATCGCCAGAATCACTAATGCTATCAGGAAAATGTGGATGGCTGTCCTGTGCGGGCAGGTCGTCATAAAGCTCGCTCCCAAGTCTTGAAAGTGCGCACTGCGCTGTCAAGCCCATTGTTGGAACGGCGGGGGCAAGGGCAAGGATATATCCCGATATATGCTTTGGCGCCGCATGGTAGGCCGCTCCGCTCCGTCGGGCGGCCACAACACGCCAAGGCCGTCCGACTGAGCGGAGCGGCCTACCATGCGTGCAGTTTTCCATCAAGGTAAGACCAAACGATAGCTCACCATGGCGATGAATTTGCTGTCGGGGGACCATGAGGGGACGTTGATGGTTCCTTGTCCGCCGAAGAGGGTGGCGAGGGGTTTGGGTTTTCCTCCCGTCATCGGCATGATGCGCAAGACTACGTCTTTGTTGGCGGGGTGCCCCTGCACGCTTTTATCAAACGAGAGGAAGACGAGTGATATGCCGTCGGGAGAAGGGTGCGGGAACCAATCGGCGTAGTCGGGGTCGGTGGTGACTTGTTCTTGTTGCGAGCCGTCGGCGTTCATACGCCAGATTTTCATCAGGCCGGTTCGCTCGGAGTTCCAGTAGATTTGTTTTCCGTCGGCGGTGTAGTCGGGGCCGTCATCCAGGCCTTCGGCGTCAGTGAGGCGCTTTTCTTCGCCGCCCTCGACCGGGATCGTATAGACATCGAATTTCTCGTTGCGCTTGGCGCAATAGGCCAGCGTCTTGCCGTCGGGCGACCAGCCGTGCCAGTATGAAGGCCCCAGCGGCGTGACCAGACGTGCGGCGCCGCCGGCGGAGGGGGCGATATAGATTCGCGATCCGAAGCCCTCGTCGCTGGAACTGAGCGCAAGCCACTTGCCATCGGGCGACAGGCCGTGATCGTTGTTGCAATGATTGGCGGCGCCGGTGTCGAGACGTTTGGGTTCGCCGCCTTCAACCGGCACTGTGTAAATCATGCCTCCCTGATTGATGAGCAGTGTCTTCCCATCGCGCGACCAGTTGGGCGCCTCGAATCTCTGGCGCGCGCGATGGACCATCTTCCGTTCGCCGGTCTCTACCGCAATAACTTCCAAACTGGTTTCCTGAACCCGCTTCTCGCCTTCTTTGGCGACGCGATTTTTCAGCGCCACATTGGAGAAGATCGCGGTCTCGGATGTCTTGGCGTTGTGCGAACTGACCGCGAGGCCGGCATAGACCGGGTCCGGCAGCGCGACCGATACAGCCCCGACCGGCTGAAACGATTCGCCTTTCCGCGCGACCGAAACCGTGAAGACGTCGCCGTCGCGTTCGAGTTTGACGGTAGCCGGCGCGGTGGTTGGCGTCCGCACGCCATACGTCGTTTCGCCTTTCGCTTTGCGGTATTGCAGCTCGATCAGACCATCGCCGTGGACGGCCACGTCGCAATAGGGCGAGTCGGGATCAAGGCTCTGCCGGACCATCGCGCAAGCCTTGCGGTGCTTTTCTTTCCCTTCGCCGATCCACTCGACGTCCATGCTGAAAACCAGATCGCCCGAAAGTTTTCGCCAGACAAACTGGAACGCATCCTCCTTGCCCCAGATATTCGCGCCGCTGCCCGTGATCCTATACTGGGCCTTGTCAGGAATGAACTCGGCGGCGCCTGGCAGATCAATCGCGCCCACGTCCACAGCGCTTTCAAACTCGCCCACGCCCACCGCGATGGCGGAGATCGGCATTAGGCTGCACAAGCAAGGGAAGACCGTCCCCAAAATCGCCTTGAGTGTTTTCCCCAACAGCGCCTCGGATGAAAACATGAGCAAAGTCCTTTTGTAAGGTTGGGCATGATGCCAATGAACTTAGTGCTCTGAGTTATAAATTCAGTGACGTATTTTTGTTGAAGGGACGAATGTAATGCGGTCAGATGCGGCGCCAGCTTTTGGAGTAAGGTGGCTCGCCGCCGTCGTTGTGGCGTTTCGATGGCCCTGGCGCTAAAAAGAAGGCGGCGAGCCACCTTACTCCAAAAGCTGGCGCCCCTCCCATCCGCATGAATCCGTTCGTCCTTATATATGAATATCTGTGATGAATTTATGTCATCATGTCCGCAAATATGAATAGCAGGCCTTGCGCGCCGTTCATCACCGTTGGATCGAAAGCGATCCATCCAATCGCGCCGATTCGCCCGGCTTCAGATTCAGATCAATCACCTTCTGCCCGTAACGCGCCTTGCACGTTGTTCCCGTGATGCTGCGGATCGTGGCGCCGGTCAATTTGCCGTCCTTCCATTGTTCATCCACCTCGAATCCGCCGCGCGCGCGCAGGCCTTTGATCGAACCGGCGGGCCATGCCTTGGGCAATGCCGGCAGCAGTTCGATCTCGCCTGCGTGCGATTGCATCAGCATCTCGCAAAAGCCGGCGGCGATGCCGAAGTTGCCGTCCATCTGCATCGGCGGATGAACGCCAAGCAGGTTGGGAAGCGTGTTATATTGCAGCAGATTATGAATCATCTCGTAAGCGTGGTCGCCGTCATGCAGGCGCGCCCACAGGTTGCAGCGCCACGCCCAGGCCCATTCGCGGCGGCTGTCGCCCGACGTGCCGCGCGCCGCGAGCGAGATGGCGGCGGCCTTGGCCCAATCCGGCGTCTTCGAGACGGATATCCAGCTGCCCGGAAAGACGGCGAACAGGTGCGAGGTGTGGCGGTGCTGATCCTTGGGGTCATCCCGGTCCGTCATCCATTCCATCAGCTGTCCCCATTTGCCGACCTGCGGCTTGACCAGTTTTTCACGCATCGCCGCCACCTTGTCGCGATAGGCTTTGTCTACTCCGAGGATATCGGCGGCGGCGACATAGTCATTGAATAATTCCCAGATCAGCTGTTGATCGTGCGAGACGCCGTCCTCGCGCGGGCCGTGCTCGGGCGACCAGCCGTTCGGGACCACCAGCCGCCCGTCCGGCAGCGCCTTCAGGCAATCCTCCCAGAATTCGCAGGTTTACTTCAGGATCGGATAGGCCTGTTTTTTCAGGAAGTCTTTGTCGCCCGTGAAGGCGTAGTGCTCCCAGAAGTGCAGGCAATACCATGCGTTGCTGGGATTGTTCCACTGCCACCCCATCCCGCCGGTGATGTTGTGTGAGGTGCGGACGGTCCAGCCGCGCTTCGGCGTGAAGCCCTTGCCTAAATCCTTCGCCGCCAGGGTCAGCTTCGTCCACGACTCGCGCTGGCTCGAAATCAGGTTAAGAAGCGGCTCATGGCATTCGGAGAGATTCGCCGGCTCGGCGGGCCAGTAGTTCATCTGAATGTTGATGTTCGTGTGATAGTCCGACGACCAGGGCGGCGTGTTGCTGTCGTTCCAAAGCCCTTGCAGATTCGCCGGCAGCGCGTCGCGCGAGCAGGAGATGACCAGGTAGCGGCCCATTTGAAAGAGCATGTTCTCCAATCCGGGATCGCCGCCTTCCGTTCCCGCGCGCTTGAGGCGCTCGTCGGTGGGCATCGCGCGCCGGTCGGCGGGCGCCTCGCCCAAGTTCAACTGCACACGGTTGAAGAGCGACTGGAAGTCCTTGATGTGCGCGGTTTTGAGCGCGTCATAGGATTGCGCGGAGGCTTTTTGAATCTGCTGGCTGACTCGCGCGTGCGGCGGCTCGCCATGCCAGTTTTTGCCGCCGTCCATCACATAATCAGTCCCAGCCGCGAGGATCAGCGTCAGACTGTCGCATCCGGAAAACTCGATCTTCCCCTGCGCGGGCTTGAGCGAGCCGCCCTGGTTCACTGCCAGCAGTTGCGATTCATACTTCATCCCATTGCTGAGTTCGCCGGCAGCGGTCATGCGATTGGCATCCGCTGCGAGGGTCGCCTTATGCATGTCCGCCAGCTCAACCGAACCCGTGTACGAACCGGACTTATCGGCAGTCAGACGAATCACAAGGACTTGGTCCGGATGGCTGCAAAAATATTCGCGCTGATATTTGACGCCGCCGGATTGATAGGTAGTCCGCGCCACCGCTTCGCCGATATTCAGTTCGCGGCGATACTGC
This sequence comes from Candidatus Sumerlaeota bacterium, assembly GCA_026398575.1. Next base: position 23,130 of record JAPLSP010000478.1, read on the forward strand.
TCGGCGGTCGCATGCGACGGCAAATCAATAAACACATCGCCGAAAGCCTGATAGGCGCCCATCTTCTTGTAGTCGCCCGACGGATTCTCGTCGCCGGTCCAGAGGCTGTCTTCGTTGAACTGAATGCGATCCCTGGCCGGCGCGCCAAAGACCATCCCGCCCATCCGCCCATTGCCGAGGGGCAGCGCCTCGGCGCTCCATTTTTGCGCTGGCTTGCTGTACCAGAGCGTCAAGTCCTGTGCGTAGGCGGCGCATGCGGCAAAGCAAATCCACAGCAATGCCACTGTCCGAAACACTGCAATTTTCATTTTGATCGCTCCAATTCTATCAGCTTTCATAGCAAGCATCCTTTACGCGGCTTTGGGATATTTCTTGTGTTTTCTCATTGCGGACGATTCGCGACGCAGCGAACAACATGAAATGCGATAAGGAACAGCGCCAGCTTTTGGAGTAAGGTGGCTTGCCGCCTTCTTTTTTGCGCCAAGGCTATTGAAACGCCAAAAAGAAAGCGGCAAGCCACCTTACTTCCATGAGAAGGTCATGTCAAGAGGAGACGTGGCGACTTCCGCTTTTTTCTGTTCCGCCCACCTTATCCGTTTCGTGTTGCTTCCATCCGCGCTCGTTGTTGGCGCGCTCTTGGCGCCGGCGCACATTGGGATCCGAAACTTTCTGGCGCTGCAATCTCCAAATCGAATTTGTCATGGACGCCGAGGGCGTTATGGACAATGTCTGAGTAAGGAACGCAGTCGCCCGCCTTCGTAATGTGCAATTGCTTGTCCACCTCGCCCGATTGGTCGCGCCGCGGCGTCAGGCCGAAATACACGCCCACGGCGCGGCTCTTGACGAATCGCTTCGGATCCTCCAACTTCAACACATAGGCCAATGCCGTGATTTCGCCGACGCCGGCCACCGAACGCAGCCAGCGCGTTTCCGGGTATTTCTTATCGCACAGCGACACGATCTTCCGGTCCAAGCGCCGGATTTTCTCCGTCAGGATCTCGATGGTGTCGAGGATCGAATCCAGAGCCGGCTTCAAGGTCTCCGGCATATCCAGACGCGCTTGGCGCGCGAACGATTCGGATGAACACTTGGCGAACCGTTCCCCAAACGACTTGACGATGCCGCGCGCATGGTTGATCAATTTCGTGCGGCTCTCAACCAATACATCGCGGCATTTGAGCATGGCCATGTCCGTCTGCGCTTCCACGCCGCGGTGCTGGATCGGGCTCAGCAGCTTCGGATCGGCCCGCCCCAGACGCGCCAGAGTTTCCGCGTCGCGATCATCATTCTTATTATCGCTGTAGCTGATCAACCGGGTCTTGCGCGGATTGCCCACGATCACCTCGTGCTTGCAGCCCGACACCGCGCGGCTGACCCACGGCGAATGCGTCCCGGCCTCGATCACGACGCGCGAGAGCCCCTGGACGCCGAAAAACTTTTCCATCTCCCTCCGCGTCATGCCTACTTTCCCTTTACGCTCCACATTCCCTTCGGCGCTTAAAATGCAAAAGCGCGAAAATTTGTCTCCCAAATCCACCCCGATCGTCTGTAAACTACTCATGAAGGTCGTTCTCCAATTCTGGGCCGCGAGCCCGATTTGTTTGCTCCTTGGAAGATGCTCGCCCATCCCGTCGCTGGATGGAAAGCCTCATTCCGCAGAGAACGACCTTCTCATCTTATCTCCAAATGCTGGCGCTTCTTCAGGCCGCAGCGCATACGCCTAATAGGCAAACGCTCGTCCTTGATCTTACAACTTGGCGCAGCAAAGCTGATTCCGCGCGCGGCTAGCGTATTTCTCTCACGAGCTCGAATGCTTCGGCGGCGCCCAAACCGGAGACGCTGCCCCAACGGATCGCGATGGCCCGCAGGGCCTCGCTGGAGCGGGGATGGGGGAATGCGCGGGCTTCGCTTTCATAAACGCGCATCGCCTTGATTTTTTTCTCCAGCGTATGCGAGATATCGAAAAACACATTCGGATGAAAAACGGGACTGAGCTTTTGGAACGCCCATTCTGTGGATGAAGCGACTTCGTACGCGTACACCGTTTTGACGGGACATCCCGCCATCGTGCGCGTCGCCGTGAGCGTGGCGCGGAATGTTTGCGAGTGATCCACATTCAGATCGCCGCCGTGCTGGGTGAAAACTACT